>NZ_JBYQFR010000001.1:0-422385 GCF_058266945.1 Arthrobacter sp. E70
ACAAGCCCATAGGAAGCGGCGGAACCGCGGAACATGATGGGGCACCGGAGACAGGGGACGGGCAGGGGTGACTGTCCTCCGGGGAGGGAAATATCCCCTAAAACCTCGTGATTAACCTCAAAAAGTCGCGGAAACACGCGGAATTTGCGGACCGGAAGGGTCCAAGCTGGTAAGTTTTCGAACAGTGGCTTGCGCGCATGCCGCGTGCAGGCTCCAGAAACATAACCGTCCAGGAGGACATCAATGGCTAAGAACCGTAGTGAACTTGTTGCAGAGGTAGCTGGCAAGGCCGGCACCAGCCAGGCAGCCGTCAACTCCGTCCTCGACGCACTGTTCGAGGTTTTCGAGACTTCTGTCGCCGCTGGCGAAAAGATCACCATCCCGGGCTGGCTTGCCGTCGAGCGCACCGACCGCGCTGCCCGCACCGGCCGCAACCCGCAGACCGGCGAAACCATCCAGATCGCCGCGGGCCACAGCGTCAAGCTGACCGCCGGTTCCAAGCTGAAGGCTGCTGTTTCCAAGAAGTAGGACTTCCTTCTGCCTGCGGACTGCAGGGCAGAGCAAGGAGCGGCAACCCATGGGTTGCCGCTCCTTTTGTCTTTAGGCCCGATTCGCCGCCCGGGCGGTGGTGGCGGACAATGGAATGGTGTCTTCTGCCGCAAAACCACGTTCCACCCAGCCCCGGTCCGGCCCTGGCAAGGGATCTCCGGCCCGGGACGGCGGCCACCTCGGAATCCGGACCCCCTGGCAGGTTGCCGGCCTGGCAGCAGTCTTCGTGGCCCTTGCTGCTGCCTTGCTTTTCTCCGGCGCCGCAGCGGCCCGCGGTGTCTCTGATCCAGGAGCTCTGGTCCGCTGGGGCCTGCCTGTCAGCAAGGCCATCCATAACGTTTCCGTGGCCACGGTCATCGGCGGGCTGATCTTCGCCGTCGGAATCCTGCCAAAGAACCTGACCGCCCGCGCGCGGGAGCGGGAAGGAGCCAGCGAAGCCCCGGAGCATCCCGCTTTCACCCGCGCGCTGGCCGTGGCGGCAGCTGCCGGCGCAGTCTGGACCCTGTCCGCGATTGCCGTCCTGGTCTTTACCTACGCGGATGTTGCGGGGCAGGGCCTCTCCGGGGACCCCGCGTTCACCCAGGCCCTGGTGTACTTCATGACGGACATCGAGACGGGCCGGGCCTGGCTCGCCGTCACCATCATCGCCGCCGTCGTCACCACCGCGCTGTTCGGCGTCAGGTCACTCGGCGGCCTCGCCCTGACACTGATCCTGGCGCTCATCGGCCTGGTCCCCACGGCGCTCATCGGCCACTCCTCAAGCTCCTCGGACCACGAAGGCGCCATCAACTCCCTGGGCCTGCACCTGGTAGGCGTCAGCACCTGGGTGGGCGGCATCGTCATCCTGGCCCTGCTGTCCGGAATCCTGGCCGGCCCGAAGGCAGGTGCGGCAACCGACATCACCGAACCCACCCTGCGGCGCTTCTCCAGCTTGGCGGGATTCGCGTTCGTGCTGGTCTTTGCGTCCGGCATCATCAACGCGAGCATCCGCGTCACCAGCTGGTCGGACCTTTTCGGCTCGGCCTACGGCCAGCTGATCCTGGCCAAGACGGCCGCCGCGGTGGTCCTGGGCGGCATCGGTTTCATGCACCGGCAGTGGGTTATCCCGCAGCTGGGACTCAAGGGCTCCACCATGCCGGCCCGGCGCGTCCTGTGGCAGCTGATCCTGGCCGAGCTGCTCATCATGGGCGCCACTTCCGGCATTGCCGTGGCACTGGGCCGCTCGGCTCCACCGCAGCCAACGGAACTGGCGCCGGACGCATCGCCCGCCTTCATCCTCAGCGGCTACGACCTTCCCCCGGAACTTACTCCAGAGCGCTGGCTCAGCGAGTGGCGGCTGGACTGGCTCTGGGTGGCGGTGGCGCTCTTCGGCCTGGTGGCCTACTTCCTGGGCGTGGCAAAGGTGCGCCGCCGCGGCGATACCTGGCAATGGTTCCGGTCCCTTAACTGGATCATTGGCCTGGTGGTGCTGACCTACATCACGTCCGGGCCGCCGTCGGTCTATGGCCGCATCCTGTTCTCCGCGCACATGGTGGACCACATGGCGCTGACCATGGTGGCCCCGATCTTCCTGGTGCTGGGCGCTCCGGTCACGCTGGCCCTGCGTGCCCTGCCGGCCCGCGGCGACGGCTCACGCGGAATGCGGGAATGGCTCCTGGTCTTCGTGCACTCGAAGTTCTCCCAGCTGGTCACCCATCCGCTGTTCGCGGCAGCCAACTTTGCCGGCTCGATCGTCCTGTTCTACTACTCGGACCTGTTCGGCTTCGCGATGCGCGAGCACGTGGGCCACGAACTGATGAACCTGCACTTCCTGCTCACCGGCTACATCTTCGTCCTGAGCATGATCGGGACGGACCCGCTGCCGCGCCGGGCGCCCTACCCCATGCGGCTGCTCCTGCTCCTGGCCACCATGGGCTTCCACGCCTTCTTCGGCGTCTCCATCATGGGCGGGACCGGGCTGCTGGCCGCGGACTACTTCGGCAACCTGGGCCGGACGTGGGGGCCGTCCGCCCTCGTCGACCAGCAAATGGGCGGCGCGGTGGCCTGGGGCATTGGTGAGGTGCCCACGCTGCTGGTGGCAATCGGCGTCGCCATCATGTGGTCCAGGTCGGACCAGCGGGAAACCAAACGCGTGGACCGGGCGGCCGACAGGAATAACGACGCCGATCTCGCCGCTTACAACGATATGTTTGCCAAATTGGCCGAACGCGATGCCAGGCTGGCTGAACGTAACAAGCTGGAAGGACGCTAATGAGCGAAACCGTACGCAACCATGCCCGGGTCCGGGCCTCCGAACTGGTGGGCCGCAACTGGTTGAACACCGGCGGCAAGTCGCTGGACCTCGAAGCCTTGCGCGGCAAGATCGTGCTGCTGGACTTCTGGACCTTCTGCTGCATCAACTGCCTGCACGTCCTGGACGAGCTGCGGCCGCTGGAGGAGCAGTACTCCGATGTCCTGGTGACCGTCGGCGTCCACTCGCCCAAGTTCGAGCACGAGGCGGATCCCGTGGCCCTGGCCGCTGCGGTTGAACGCTACGAAATCCACCACCCGGTGCTGGACGACCCCGAGCTGGACACTTGGAAGGCGTACACCGCGCGTGCGTGGCCCACACTGGTGGTCATCGACCCCGAGGGCTACATCGTGGCGCACCTCTCCGGCGAGGGCCACGCGGACGGCCTGTCGGTGCTGATCCCCGAGCTCATCGCCGAACACGACGCCAAGGGCACGCTGCACCGTGGCACCGGCCCCTACGTGGCGCCCGAGGCCACCTCCGGCACCCTGCGCTTCCCTGGCAAGGCGCTGTTCCTGCCCCCGGGACGCGGCTCCACGGCAACAGAGGGAGTGTCCGACGGCGGCACAGCGGCAGGTGCCGCGGTGGCGGACGCTGCGGACAAGGGTTCGTGGCTGGTCACCGACACCGGCCACCACCGCCTCGTGGAGCTGGGCACGGACTTCCACACTGTCCTGGGCACCTTCGGCTCGGGCACCAAGGGCTACGCTGATGGCCCTGCCGCCGGCGACGCCGCAACCGCACAGTTCAACGAACCCCAAGGCCTGGTGCTGCTGCCGGAAGATGTGGCAGCGAAGGTTGGCTACGACGTCGTCATTGCCGACTCAGTGAACCACCGCCTCCGCGGGCTGTCCCTCACCGACGGCAAGGCCTCCACCCTGGCAGGCAACGGCATCCAGCGGCTGCTCGAGACCGGCCCGGCACGGGTGGACGAGGACGCGGCAGGTTTCACCGGACGCCTGGGCGGACACCCGCTCGAGGTTTCCCTGAGTTCACCGTGGGACCTGGTGTGGTCCCGCAAACTGAACGCCGTGGTGGTGGCCATGGCCGGCACGCACCAGATCTTCAGCTTCGACCCCGTCTCAGGCGACGTGGCCATCGTGGCAGGCAACGGCCTTGAAGGCCTGCTGGACGGCGCTGCCCACGAGTCCTGGTTCGCCCAGCCCTCGGGCCTGGCCGAGGACGCGGACGGAAACATCTGGGTGGCGGACTCCGAGACGTCCGCACTCCGCAAGCTGGCCGTTGGCGATGACGGAACTGTCACCGTGGAGTCCGCCGTCGGCAAGGGCCTGTTCGACTTCGGTTTCCGTGACGGGCCCGCCGGCGAGGCCCGGCTGCAGCACCCGCTCGGGGTGACCGTGCTCCCTGACGGTTCGGTGGCGATTGCTGACACCTACAACGGTGCCGTCCGACGCTACGACCCCGCCTCCCGCACCGTGTCCACGCTGGCCCGCGGACTCGCCGAGCCGTCCGACGTGATCGTGGACCACACCCACTCCGCCGGGTCGGAGCCACTGCTGGTGGTGGTGGAGGCGAACCAGCACCAGCTGGTGTACGTGCCCATCCCCAAGGAAGCGCAGCAGGTGGATGAAGGCGCGTCCCAGACCCACCGGCCCAAGAGCCCCGTGGCTCCTGGCGCACTGGAACTGACGGTGCGCTTCACGGCACCCACCGGCCAGAAGCTCGATGACCGGTGGGGTGACCCCACCCAGTTGAAGATCTCCTCCACCCCGCCGGAACTCCTGGCGTCCGGCGGGGGAACCTCGGTGGGCCTGCTGCGCACCTTGGAGCTGTCCCCCGACGTTCCGGAAGGCGTCCTGCACATCACCGCCCGCGCGGCCGCCTGCGACGGCCCCGAAACCGAGGACGGCGAGATCCCCGACCACGCCGCCTGCCACCTGTACCAGCAGGACTGGGGCATCCCCGTGGTCCTGCAGGCCGACGGCGACTCCGAACTGGTCCTGGACCTCCGCGGGATGGACTGAACCGGCGGCTTTTTGCTGGACTGGCCCAGTCTTCAAGCTTTGGAAGCCTGAAGACCGGGCCGGTTCTGTTTCTGCAGCTAAAGCAGCCCAGTTTGACGGGCGGTGCCCTAGAAGCTCAGGACCGGGGTTACCTTGATGGTGTCCCCGGAGACGTCGAGGCGCGTGGTGAAGCTGAAATCCACCTCTTCATCCAGCGGGTACCACGCCCCGGTGAACGCGTTCTGCTGAAGGGCTTCCACCTTGGCCTTGCCGTCCAGCGGCGCCACCACCCAGCGGCCGTCGAACGGCTCCACCGAGACGCCCGGATACTCGGTCACGGTCCATTTGATGGTGCCGTCCTGGACCCTGTTGTTACTGGCGTAATAGAAGGGGCAGTCGGGCTGCAGCTTCTGTTCCTTGACGGCCTCGGCCGCGCAGCCGTCCAGGAATTCGCGGACCTTGGCCGACACGTCGTTCTTCAGCCGGTCGGTGGCCTGGGTCAGCAGGTTGAGCGGGGCCACCGGGGTGTCCTTCGAGGTCACCGTAGCCCGGGTGGCGGGGGCGGAAAAGTACTCGCCGTCGAGGGCTGCTTCGTATTCGCCCGGGTAGAACACGGCAAAGGAGTTGCGGCCGTTGGGCATGTTCACCGGAACGCCGTTGACGGTGGCTTCGTTTCCGTTGACCACGGTCATGTCCACGGTGGGCAGCCGGGACGGGACGAATGCCCAGGTGTTGAAGAAGATCCATTCGGTGCCGGTCTTCTGCAGCAGGAACTCGGTGCGGAGCCGGCTGCCGTCGATGGTGTACTCCAGCGGCACCATCACCTGGTTGCCGGGCCGCTCCTCCGGGTCGCCGATGTTCACATTCGAGAGCCGGGAAGCGGCCGTCTGCAACCCGGCACCGTCGAGCATGGCGGCGTTGCTGGGCGGCACGGCGGCCCGCAGCAGGCCCAGTGCACGGCCGCCGTCGCCTGCCCGCAAGGCGTCCAGGTACTCCCGCACTGGCTGCTGGGGGCTGGCCACGGTCCGGTTCACCACGTTGATGGCCACAACGGCTCCGGCGATGGCAAGCATGAGGCCCAGCAGCCATCCGGCCGCCATCCTCACCAACGCTTGACTCATCTGCACGTTTCTTACAGTAACGTCACTGCGACGGCACACTGAAGTTGGCGTCTCCCCTAGTTCCCCGGGTACCACACCCCTAAAGCACGACGGCGGGAGCAGGAAGGGCCGTCAGCGTCCCCTTTTGCGGGTGCTGGCCAAGTACTGGTTCAGGTCAGCGGCGGCGGCGCCGTGATGAAGTGCCGAACACTCCGCGGAGCAGTTCGCGCCCGAGCTGGGTGCCCATGGAACGCGCCATGCTCTTCAGCCCGCCGCCCAGTGCACCGCCAAGCACAGCGCCGAGGTCACCCATCATCCCGTCCGGTGCCGACTGCGATGGGCGGGCGCGCGGCGCCCGGGGAGCCTTCGGCGCCTTGGCCCGGGGAGCGGGGTCCTGCGGAGCCGTGTCACGCGGTGCGCTGTATTGCGGTTCAGGCTCCTGGGGTACGGGTAGAGGAACGGTTGCGGGCCTGCTGCTGGGCCGGCCCAGGATCTCCTCCTCGATCCGCCGGGCTTCGGCGTCAATGTCGTACGCGCCCGGAGTGGCCGGTGCGCCGGCAGCCGCGGGTTCAGGTGCTGCCGGACCGGTGGGTGCCGCAGCCTTGCCGTTGAGCTTCTCGTAGGCCGAAGGGTTGTCCACCGCGGTGCCGTACTTGCCCAGCAGGGCGGAGCCAGCCACAGTGCTTCGAACCAGTCCTTCCTCACTGGGGCCCATCACCGATTCCGGTGCGCGGAGCCGGGTGAGGGCCACCGGCGTGGGCGCGCCCTTCTCATTCATGACGGTGATAACGGCCTCGCCGATGCCCGCGGAGGTCAAGGTTTCCTCGAGGTCGTAGTCGCTGACGGGGAACGTGGACACGGTGGCTTTAAGCGCCTTCGCGTCCTCGGGTGTGAAGGCGCGCAGGGCGTGCTGGACCCGGTTGGCCAGCTGGCCCAGGACGTCGGCGGGAACATCCTTGGGGGTCTGGGTGACGAAGAAGATGCCCACTCCCTTGGACCGGATCAGCCGGACGGTGGTAGTGATCGCGTCCAGGAAGGCCTTGGTGGCTCCGTTGAACAGCAGGTGGGCTTCGTCCAGGAAGAACACCAGCTTGGGCTTGTCCAGGTCGCCGGCCTCGGGGAGGTCCTCGAACAGGTCCGCCAGCAGCCACATCAGGAAGGTGGAGAACAGCATGGGCTTGGTCTGCAGGGTGGGTAGTTCCAGGCAGGTAACCACGCCGCGGCCATCCGGGGCGGTGCGCAGCAGCTCGGCGGTATCGAACTCCGGTTCCCCGAAGAACTTTTCCAGCCCCTGCGCCTCCAGGTTCACGAGCTCCCGGAGGATCACGCCCGCGGTTGCCTTGGACAGGCCGCCGAGTTCCTCGAGCTGGTCCTTGCCTTCGTCCGACGTGAGGAACTGGATGACGGCGCGGAGATCCTTGAGGTCGATCAGCTCCAGCCCGTTCTTGTCCGCGAAGTAGAACACCAGCTGCAGGCTCGATTCCTGCGTGTCGTTCAGTTCCATGATGCGCGAGAGCAGGATGGGACCGAACGAGGTCACCGTGGCGCGCACCGGGACTCCGTTGCCGTCGCCGCCCAGTGCCAGGAACTCCACGGGAAACGCCTTGCCTTCCCACGGCTGGCCGATGCTGTCCGTGCGGGCCTTGAGTTTGTCGCTGCCGACGGCGGGCGTCGCGAGGCCGGAGAGGTCGCCCTTGATGTCGGCCAGGAAGACGGGGACGCCGGCGGCGGACAGCTGCTCGGCCATCATGTGCAGCGTGACGGTCTTGCCGGTACCGGTGGCACCGGCCACCAGTCCGTGCCGGTTCATCATGGCCAGCGGCAGCCGCACCGGCGCGTCCTTGTGCAGCTCGCCGTCGATGATGGCGGCTCCCAGCTCGATGGTGGCGCCTTCCAGCGCATAGCCCTTCTGGATGGTGGCAAGCTTCTCTGCTGTGGTTTTGGTGGCCATGGCGCCAGCTTAGCGGCGGCTGCCGCGGATTGGGCGGTGGCCGTCCCGCCTGTCCGCGACCCAGTTCCAGGGACTGCAGCCGGGGCACCTGGGGCTGCTGCCGCCGTCGGACGTTCATCGGAGCCGCGACCCGGCCCTTTTGGGGGATGTCCGGCTGCCGCCGCACATCCACAGCGCCTGCACAGAAACGGACTATCCCGCTCATAGGGCCGTGGTGTTGCATCGCACTATGACCACATTTCGCGAATCCGACCAGCCGCATCCCGACCATGACCGGGGGCTGGAGTTTGATCTGTCCACGCTGATGAGCCGTAGGTCCCTGGGACTGTTCTTCGGTGCCGGCGGTGCGGTCGCGGCGCTCGCCGCCTGCACGCCAGCCGGAAACTCGGACTCCACCTCGCCCGCAACAACCTCGACAACAGCCGCAGCGTCGTCGTCGGCTGCCTCTGCCACGGATGCAGCCGCCACCGCCACCCCGACCCTGACCCGGGCCATCGCCGAGTGCGGCGTGGAAATCCCGCAGGAAACAGCCGGCCCCTACCCCGGCGACGGATCCAACGGCCCGAACGTCCTGGAAGCATCCGGAGTGGTGCGCCGGGACATCACCTCAAGCTTTGGGACTTCTTCGGCCACGGCGGAGGGAATTCCACTGACGTTCACCCTGACGCTGCTGGACAACGCAAACGGCTGCACTCCCATGGCCGGTGCCGCGGTGTACGCCTGGCACTGCGACCGGGACGGGAAGTACTCGATGTACGACTCCAGCCTGAAGAACGAAAACTACCTCCGGGGCGTGCAGGAAGCCGACGCCAATGGCCAGGTCACCTTTACCTCCATCTTCCCCGGCGCATACTCCGGACGCTGGCCGCACATCCACTTCGAGGTGTTCGAGTCCATGAACAATGCCACGACAGCCGGACAGGTACTGGCCGTCTCGCAGATCGCCTTGCCGAAAGCGGCCTGCGACGACGTATATGGCACCCCGGGTTATGAGCGCAGCGTCACGAACATGACCCGCACCACGCTGAAGTCCGACAACGTGTTCGGCGACGACGGCGGCATCTACCAGCTGGCGACGATGACCGGCTCGGCTGCTGCCGGCTACACCGCGGGGCTCAACGTGACCATTTGATGCGGGACTGCACCTAGCCGAGGTGGACAGCATTCCATTCCAGCAGCCGTGCTTCGGCCAGCCCTTCGGTCACGAAGGGGTCTCCGGCGACGAAACGTTCGGCTTCCTGCCGCGACGACGGCGGTGCAGTATTTTTCAGTGCGCCACCGAGGCAATGAGCGGTGCGCAGCTGTTGCGGGGCAGGTAGTCGGCTTTGACCTCGATGCGGCGGGCTCCGTCCGGGAGCTTGCCATGCATCCGCCCAAGCACCAGCTCGATGGCGTGGACCGCAAGCATGTCGAGCGGCTGGCGGATGACACTCAAGGGGGGAGTGGTCAGTTCGGTCCAGGGATTGTCGTCGAAGACAATGAGGGAAAGCTCGTCCGGGATGTCGATGCCCATTTGCACGAGCCGCCGCACAGAGCTTTGCACTTGAGCGGTATTGGCAACGATGAGCGCCGTCGGCGGCTGGCGCATGGCGAGCAGTGATCCGACGGCGCCGCCACCTGCGTCCCCGCGGAAAGGAACGTCACGAATAAGCGTGGGGTCTACGGGCAGGGATGCATTCTGGTGGGCGGCCCTGTAGCCGTTCAGCCTGGCACTTCCGGTGGAGGTCGTGAGTGGGCCCGTGATCAGCCCGATCCGGGTATGGCCCAGGCTCAGGAGATGCTCGGTTGACCGCTGGGCCGAGTCGAAGTTCTCGATGCTTACAACGTCAACGTCTTCGAGTTCCTCGATGGCACGGTCGATGAAGACTACGTTGACGCCCAAGTCCCGAAGACGTCGCCATTTTTCGATGTTGCCGCCCGTGGGAGTGGCAATGACGCCACTCACGGACCGGTCGAGCAAAGTGTCCAGGGAGTCTGCCTCCAGGTGCGGATCCTCCTGGGTGGTCATCAACACCACTTGGACGCCGTGGCTCCGCGCCTCCCAGACGATCCTGTCCGCCAGGCGGGCGAAAAAGGGGTTGGAGAGATCTGTAACCACCAGTCCGATGGTGAGTGCATGCCCGGCGCTGAGTTCACGCGCAGCTGCCCTGGGCCGGTAACCCAGTTCATCAATGACCCTGAGGACTTCCTGCCTTTTCGCAGGCGCTACCGGTCCCGATTCAGGGTTCAGGACCCGTGAGACCACGGAGACGGATACTCCTGCAGCCGCCGCCACATCGCGAATAGTAGGCGCTTTACGCACCGCTCCTCCTTGAGAAAAAGCCCTGGTTGTCATCATCCAGATCAACCCTTTCGGTCCGCTCGTTTCATTACGAGGGCCGTGAAGGTGATCGTTGACACAGCTTATCAGCGGCTGGTACAAAAGTGGAACCGGTTCCACTCCGGTCCAGTTTTCCCTCCAAAATGCGACAAAGAAGTTGCGCCATCCGGCCTGCCGGAGGTGCTTTCTTTCGCCAGGCACCCCTTAGAGAGATTCCGTGAACCTTCATAAACTCCTCAGCGAACGCGAGCAGCAGTCCCGCCCCATCCGTGTTGGACTGATCGGCGCCGGGCGCTACGGGACCATGTACTTGGCCCAGGCCAACAACATTCCGGGCATTCACGTCGTTGCCATTGCAGACATCAACGTCAAGCGCGCCCAAGGAGCCTTCGAGCTGGTGGATTGGCCCGCAGCGCAGGTCGCCCCTGACATCGCCACGGCTCTGCGGGACCGGTCCACGGCCATCGTTGCGAATGCCGATGAGCTGTTCGACGTCGACATCGACGTTATTGTCGAAGCCACCGGTAACCCGATCGTGGGCATCAAGCACGCCCTGAAGGCCATCGAAACCAAGAAGCACATCATCATGGTCACCGTTGAAGCTGATGCCCTTGCCGGCCCGGCACTTGCCAAGCGGGCCGAGGAAGCCGGCGTGGTCTACTCGATGGCGTATGGTGACCAGCCGGCCCTCATCATGGAACTTGTCGACTGGGCCCGTACCAGCGGCTTTGACGTGGTCTGCGCAGGCAAGGGCGCCAAATACCTTGAGCACTACCACGAGATGAACCCGGACAACGTCTGGGAAAACTGGGAATTCTCCAAGGAACTGACCGACTCGGGTCAGCTCAACCCCTACATGCACACCTCATTCCGCGACGGGACCAAGGCCGCCATCGAAATGGCGGCGGTAGCAAACGGCGCAGGGCTGGCTCCCGCCGATACCGGCCTGAGCTTCACGCCCGGCAACGTTGAGGAGATCGCCACGATTTGCCGCCCTGCCGCCGTCGGTGGCTCCCTGGCCCACGAAGGAAGCGTCGACGTCATGTCCAGCGTCAACCGGGATGGCAGCTGGATCAGCCACAACACCCAGGAGGGCGTCTTCGTCGTCGTCAAGGCAACCAACGATTACGTCTCCGGCTGCTTCAACGAATACCCCTGGCACCCGGACCCCACGGGCCAGTACGCCGCCCTGTACCGTCCCTACCACTACGTGGGCCTCGAACTTAACATGTCCATTGCCAATGCGGTCCTTCGCGGCATCCCCACCGGCGGCCCAGTCGGTTTCTACGGCGACGTGGTCGCCACCGCCAAGAAAGACCTCAAAGCCGGTGAATTCCTCGACGGCGAAGGCGGCTTCACGGTCTGGGGAAAGCTGGTTTCCGCCAAGCACTCGGTTGCCACCGGTGCACTCCCTGTCGCCCTTGCCCACCATGTGGAGTTGCGTAACGATGTGCCCAAGGGAGCGATCGTTGGTTGGGACGATGTCATCATTGATGACTCCCTGTCCCAGGCGCTGGAACTCCGCCGCGAAACCGAAGCGCTTATCGCTGCCCCTGTCGCCATCTCCTGAAGTAATACCACTGGCCTCAAGCCAAACCGCTGCCCTCGGCCACACTCCGCGTTCCTCCGCAGCACCGCATCCTTCCAATGAAGAAAGGCATCGAATGAATCTCAAGACCCGCGCCATCACCGGGGTACTGGCAACCAGCCTGGCTGCCGCCCTGCTGTCCGGCTGTGCTGGCGGAACCCCCGCTGGCCAGACCGGCCCGGTGGCCAAGATTCAGCTCTCCATCCCGGACCCGCTGACCTCCTCCGTGGGCGTGACCGCCCAGCACTTTGCCGACCAGGTCAAGAAGACCTCCAATGGTTCGGTCCAGGTCACAGTGGTGCCCAACGGCACGAGCTTTAGCGGGGACCAGAACGCCGCCGTCACGCGGCTGCAAGGTGGGTCGCTCGACGGGCTCATTCTGTCCACTTCCGTCTACGCTTCGGTGGTGCCGGAGATGAACGGCATCAGCATTCCCTACCTCTTCGCGGACACAAAGGAAGAGTCAAAGTTCCTCGCCGGAGAACCTGGAAAGGTCCTCAAGGACAAGCTGGCCGCAAAGGACACGGTGGCGCTCTCCTTCCTTACCCGGACCGGCCGCGAGATCACCAACTCCGTGCGCCCGATTGAACAGCCGGCCGACCTGAAGGGGCTGAAGATCCGGGTACCCGGCAACACCCTGTGGACCGACTTCTTCGGAAAGCTCGGCGCCAGCCCCACTACCATGGCTTTCTCCGAAGTCTTCACCGGCCTGCAGACCGGAACCATCGACGGCCAGGAGAACCCGATTGAGGTTCCCTGGACGAACAAGTTCTCCGAGGTGCAGAAGTACGTCTCCATGACCAACCACATCAACGACGCCTGGGTGCTGGCCCTGTCATCGAAGAAGTGGGATTCCCTGACGGATGACCAGAAGAAGGCGCTCAACGCAGCTTCCGAGGAAACGGCGACCTTCAAAACCGGCTATGACGAGGAACAGTCCAAGAAGCAACTGGATGAACTGACGGCAAAGGGCATGAAGGCCAACGAGCTCAGCGCCTCCGGACTCGCCGAATTCAAGGCCGCCTCCGAAAGCCTCTACCCGGAGTTCTCCAAGCTCATTGGTAAGGAATTCTTCGACCAGGCCATCGCCTTCGCCGGCAAGAAGTAGTCGGGACGGGTGGGAGCCCTTTCGGCGGCTCCCACCCGTACCAACACTCCACTCCCCACCGAACCCCCGCTATCAATGTCGACAGTCTGGAAAACCATGAAACCCACCGTTGCTTCTAAGGACTCTGAGGAAGTCCTTCCCCTCGAAGCGGAGGAAATCCTTCACCACGACCACGTGCCGGATCGCTGGAGCGGCGCTGCATGGCTCGACAAGACGCTCGAATGGATTGTGGGAGCAGCGATTCTCGCGGAGCTCGCGGTGATCCTCCTCAACATCTTGGTCCGCGTCATTACGGGGGACTCAGTGCTGTGGACGCAGGAGGTGTCCGAGATTGCCCTGCTGACCATTGCCTTCATCGGGGGCGCCATTGCCTACCCGAAGGGTGCGCACATGTCCGTCCAGGCTCTCATCATGCGCCTGCCCGCCACATGGAAGCCGTACCTCGGTGCACTGGTGGACTGGCTCGTCTTTGTCATGAGCGCCGGCGCGCTGGCCCTGTTCGTGCCCACGCTCGTCCAGCAGCTCGAGGAAAAGACTCCCATCCTTCAGCTGCCCGTTTTCTGGGTCAACATGCCCTTCTCTGTGGGCATGGTCCTCATCGCCTGGTTTGCCCTGGTCAAACTTCGCCGCCAGCACTGGCGTCCCGCCGTCGTTGGTGCCGGAATCGCCGCCGCCCTCGCCGTCGTCGTCCTCGTCTCCCCGCCGCTGTTCTACTACGCCTCCCCGAACGTCCTGCTCGTGGTGGTCCTCGTGGCCCTGTTCGGCTTGCTGTTCCTGGGCCTGCCCATTGCGTTTGTCCTCGCCCTGGCCTCCGGAATCTACCTGTACCTCGGCGGCATTTCCGACGTGAGCGCCATCCCGATCGGCATGGCGTCCGGAGCCAAGGGCTTCGTCCTGCTGGCCATCCCGTTCTTCATCCTGGCAGGCACGGTCATGAACTCCGCGGGCCTTACCCTGCCGCTGGCCAAGCTCGTCGACGCGCTGATCGGCCATCTCCGCGGCGGCCTGCTGCAGGTCGTGGTGGTCACCATGTACATCTTCTCCGGCATCTCCGGCTCCAAGGTCGCCGACGTCGCAGCCGTTGGCACCACCATGCGCGGCATGCTTGAAGAACGGAAATACCCGCGTGGCGAAGTGGTCGCGGTGCTGTCGGCATCGGCCATCATGGGCGAAACCATTCCGCCCAGCATTGTGCTGCTCATCCTGGGGTCCATCACCACCATCTCAACCACCACCCTTTTCCTTGCAGGCTTCGTTCCGGCAGCCTTCCTCGCCCTGGTGGTCATGGCACTGGTGTTCCTAAGGGCCCGCAAACAGGGCGGCGTCCCAAGCGCCAAGGCCACCTGGCGGGCCCGGGGCTCCGCCACGTTCTTCGCCCTGCCCACCCTTCTGCTGCCCGTGGGCATGGTAGTCGGGATCCTCAGCGGATTTGCCACACCCACGGAAGTTTCCTCCGTCGCCGTCGCCTACGCCTTCGTGCTCGCGGCCGCCTACCGGCGCGGCAGCAGGCGCCTGCTCGGCGACACCCTGCGTGAAACGACGACGACGGCGGGCATGGTGCTGTTCATCATCGCCGCTGCGTCGCCCCTGGCGCAGACCCTCGCCCTGGCCGGCGTCTCCCAGCAGATCCATGACCTGATGTCCGGACTGGGCGACTCTCCCATCATGTTCATGCTTCTAACGGTCGTGCTGCTGGTCATCATGGGCCAACTGCTCGAAGGCCTGCCCGCGGTGCTGATCTTCGCCCCGCTGCTACTGCCGATCGCCACCGACTTCGGCGTCAACCCCGTGCAGTACGCCATGGTCCTCATCATTTCCATGGGCATCGGCTCCTTCGCCCCGCCGGCAGGGGTTGGCTTCTACGTCGCCTGCGCCACCGCACGCGAAACCGTGGAAAACAGCCTCAAACATTTCTGGCCGTACCTGGTGGCAGTTTTTGTCGGCCTCCTCGTCCTCGCAGCTGTGCCCTGGTTCAGCACCTTCCTTCCCGCCCTCGCCGGCCTGATCCCCTTCTAATCCATGACAGAAAACAAACCTTCCTCACCCCTGGCTCCCGGTGTTTCCGTTTCACTGCTGGGCACCGGGCCGATGGGAGCCCCCATCGCCCGAAACATCATTGACGCCGGGGTGCCCCTGACCCTATGGAACCGGACGGCATCCAAAGCAGAAGCCATCGAAGGGGGAACACTGGCGCTGCGGCCGGCCGATGCGGCAGCGGACGTTGTCCTGACCGTGCTGCCGGACCTGCCCCACGTCGAAGCACTCCTGGAGGGCGATAACGGCCTGCTCGCAGGGTGGGGGCAGGCAGGCGTGATCGAACCTGTCTTGGTCATCCACGGCACCGTGTCACCCGCGGCGGTCGCCGCGTTCGCCGCCCGCTGTAAGTCCCTGTACGGCATCGTGGTCATCGACGCGCCGCTCAGCGGCGGAACCATCGGGGCGGAGCAGGGCCGGCTTAGCGTCATGGCCGGTGGGCCCGGGAACGTCGTCCAATGGCTGACTCCGCTTTTCGATCTCTACAGCTCCACCGTCATGTGGTTCGGGGAGGCCGGGGCGGGCGCCATCGTGAAGGCCTGCAACCAGATCGTGGTGGCAGCGACCGTCGCTGCCTTGTCCGAGTCAATGGCGTTGGCGAAGGCGTCGGGTTTGGACCTCAACAAGGTCCAGGCAATCCTCAAAGGCGGACTCGCAAACTCCGAAGTCCTGCAACAAAAAGGCGGCCGTTGGATCACCGGGGACTTTGACGGCGGCGGTTCGGCCAAAAACCAGCTCAAAGACCTGCGTTTTGTCACGGAGGCGGCGGCGGAAGCCGGACTCTCACTGCCCGTAGCCAACACCCTCACATCGGAATTCGAAACAATGGTCACCGAAGGTCTCGGGGACCTTGACCACACAGGAATCTACCTAAGCATCACCAGCGATCGAGTAAAGGAACCATCATGACTATCGTCGTCACAGCAGTATTCACGCCCAAAGACGGCGCCCGGGACCAGGTGGTCGCAGCACTCAAGCCCGCCATCGCCGAGGTCCACGAAGAACCGGGATGCCTCCTGTACGCCATCCACGACTCTCCCGACGGCCAGATCGTGATGATCGAGAAGTGGGAGAGCGCCGAGCTGCTCGACGCGCACGGCGTCGGGGACGCCGTCAAGCGGCTCAACGCATCACTGGAAGGACTCCTGGCAGAACCCGTCGAGGTCACCCGTCTGGTTCCCATTCCTGCCGGCACTGCCCGGCAGGGTGCTTTGTAATGCCTCAGAGCATCGTGGTCATGGGGGTCTCCGGCGCCGGGAAATCCTCAGTGGGCCAGGCGCTCGCAACCGAGTTGGGTGTCCGCTTCGTCGATGGCGACACCCTGCACCCCGAGGCAAACGTCAGGAAGATGGCCTCCGGAGTTCCCCTTACTGATGAGGACCGATGGCCGTGGCTCCATCTCGTGGGTACCGAGCTGTCCACGGCGTCTGGAGACGGAACGGTTATTGCCTGCTCGGCCCTGAAGCGCAGTTACCGGGATGCCATTCGTGCCGCCGCGCCTGCCGCCACATTCATCCTGCTGCAGGCTGACAGGCCGGCACTGCAGGACCGGCTCTCCCAGCGCCCCGGACACTTCATGCCGGCGTCGCTGCTCACCTCCCAGCTGGAAACCCTGGAGGAGCTGCAGAACGATGAATCCGGCCTGATGATCGAGTCAACGGGGGGCATTGACACAACCGTCGAACGAATCCGGAAACTGCTGGTGCTGTCGGCAGTGAACTGAGTTCGACCTGCTGGAAGGTACGACGACGGCGGCAAGGCGAGTGCCGCCGTCGCCCCTTCAGGGGGTAGCCCTGCTGTGGTTGGGTCGTTGGAAACCGCCAGCCTGCGTAGGTCAGAACCCGACGTTGTGCTTGCCCTTGAGGCCCAGCATCTGGCGGGCTTCATCGGGCGTTGCAATCTCGAAGTTCAGCGCCTCCAGGATGGTGCGGATGCGGGTGACCTGCTCGGCATTCGAGCGTGCCAGCTGGCCCGGCCCGATCCACAGCGAGTCCTCGAGGCCCACCCGGACGTGGGACCCCATGGCTGCCCCGATGGTGGCAAGCGGCATTTGGTTCTTGCCGGCACCAAGAATGGACCACTGGTAGTCGTCACCCAGGACCCGGTCCGCAGTGCGCCGCATGTGCATCAGGTCCTCCGGGTGCGCGCCGATGCCGCCGAGCAGGCCGAAGACAGACTGGACAAAGAGCGGTCCCTTGGCCAGGCCGCGGGCGTGGAAGTGGGCGAGGTTGTTCACATGGGAGATGTCGTAGCACTCGAACTCGAAGCGTGTCCCATTGGCATTGCCGATCTCCAGGATGGTCTCGATGTCCTGGAACGTGTTCTTGAAAACCAGGTCGCGGCTCTTCACCAGCCCTTCGCGTTCCCATTCGTGGGTAAAGTCCGTGAACCGGTCCAGCATCGGGTACAGCCCGAAGTTCATCGACCCCATGTTCAGCGAGGCGAGCTCGGGTTTGAACAGGGCCGCCGGCTGCATGCGTTCTTCGACGGTCATGTGCGGTGATCCGCCGGTGGTGATGTTGATGACCGCGTCCGTGTTCCGCTTGAGCTTGTCCAGGATCGGCTCGAAATGGTCAGGATTCTGCGATGGGCGCCCGTCCCGCGGATCGCGCGCGTGCATGTGCACGATCGCGGCTCCCGCTTCGGCGGCTCCGATCGCCGCGTCAGCGATCTCCTCAGGGGTGACGGGCAGGTATTCGGACATGGAGGGCGTATGGATCGCGCCGGTCACGGCGCTGGTGATGATGACCTTGCGTGTAGTTGCCACGGGACGTTTTCCTTTCGGGGCTTAGTAGAGCTTTTCGGTGTTTCCGTCGACGGCCAGGGCCTGCCCGTTAACGTTGCGGGCCATGTCGCTTGCGGCGAAGACGGCCATGTTGGCGATGTCTTCGGCTTCGATCAGCCGGCCCAGCGAGGATTGGTTGTGGTACAGGGCCGAGACGGTGTCCACGGACTCGCCCAGCATGCCGGCCTTGGCGGCGATGACCGCATCGATGCGCGGCCCGTTGACCGCGCCGGGGCAGATGGCGTTGACCCGGATGCCCTCTGCCCCGAGCTCGATGGCGAGGGTCTTGGTCAACCCGACCACCGCCCACTTGGATGCCGAGTAAGCGCTCCGCCCGGCCATGCCCAGGCGTCCCGCCGCCGATGAGAGGTTGATGATTGATGCCCCCGGCGCCGAGCGCAGGAGCGGCAGGGCGTGCTTGACGCAGTAGAACTGCCCGTGGATGTTGACGTCGAACGTCGCCTTCCAGGCCGTGCTGTCCAGGGACTGGATGGGACCCGTCGGTCCGGCGATGCCGGCGTTGTTCACCAGGACATCGAGGCCGCCGAACTCCTCGTGAATCCTCGCCATGAGGTCCTGGACCTGCGCTTCATCCGAAACGTCGCTGACGGCGGCGGGGAAGCCCTCGGCGCCTGCTTTCTCGACGGCGTCGGGGTCGATGTCCGTCACGAACACGGTCGCCCCGTGGGCCTTGAACTTGTTCGCAATGGCTAGGCCGATGCCGTTCGCGCCGGCGGTAACCAGGACGCGTTTTGAACTGAAATCCATGATGTTTCCTTTGTTGAGGGTCAGTGCGCTGCCGGGGCGCCCTGGGGCTTCTCCGCGCCGCGCTTCAGCATGAGGGACAGCAGCGCCCCTATGGCGCACATGCCGACGATGAACCACAGGCCGGAAAGCTTCGACCCGGTCAGGTCCTGCATCAGCCCCATGATGTAGGGGCCCAGGAAGCCGCCGCAGAGGCCGATCGTGTTGACGAAGGCGATGCCGCCGGCCAGGGCTGCGCCGGTGAGGCGCGTGGCGGGGTAGGTGAAGAGGATTGGCTGGAGGGCGAAGAAGTTGAAGGCCGCGAGGCAGAAACCGATCATGCCCAGGACAGGACCGCCGATGGCGCCGAGGGCGAAGCCCGCCACGATGCCCGTCATGGTTCCGGTCACCAGCAGGCGCGAGCGGCGGCCGTCGGTGGCAAAGCGCGGAACCAGCAGGGCACCCGCAGCGGAGAAGATCCAGGGGATGGCGGTCAGCAGGCCGATTTGCAGCGGGTTGAGCTTGCCGTACGTGCCGATGATGGAGGGCAGGAAGTAGGACAGGGCGTAGACGGCGATCTGGTGCGTGAAGTAGACGCCGACCACCAGGAGGATCTGCCTGTCCTTCAGGACGTCGCGCAGCCGGTGGTTGCCGGAGGCGGCAGCGCCGGCCTTTTCTTCGGCGGCGATCCGGGCTTCGAGGTCTTCGGCCTCGGCGGGGGTAAGGAAGCTGGCCTTGGAGGGACGGTCGGGAAGCTTCTTCCAGACAACCCAGGCAAGGACGCATGCCGGCAGGCCCTCGATGATGAACATCCACTGCCAGCCGTGCAGCCCGGCGAAGCCGTCAAAGCTGGTCAGCAGCAGTCCGCCCAGCGGTGCCCCGACGATGTTGGCGATGGAGACGCCCAGCAGGAACATGCCGTTGGCTTTGGCCCTGTCCTTGACCACGAACCACTGGGTCAGGAAGTACATCACGCCGGGGAAGAGGCCTGCCTCGGCGATCCCGAGCAGCATGCGCATGATGTAGAAGGACCATTCGCCCTGGACGAAGGCCATGGCCGCGGAGATCAGTCCCCAGGTGATCATGATCCTCATGATCCAGAAGCGGGCCCCGACCTTGTGCATGATCAGGTTCGAGGGGATCTCGGACACCGCGTAGGTGAGGAAGAACAGTCCCGCGCCGATTCCGTACGCCGTGGCGGAAATGCCGAGATCGATTTCCAGCCGGTCCTTGGCCATCCCGATGTTGGTGCGGTCCAGGAAGGCCATGATGTAGGCGGCGATGAGCAGCGGCATGATCCTGCGGAGGATGACGCCGTTGATCTCCTTTGGCGTGCGCCTCGTGGTCGATGTTGTTAAGGCTGTCATGGGTATTCGTCCTTGAATATCTGGCCTGCCCGGATCGGGCAGGGGCATGGTGGGCAGGGCACTTAGGGCGTGGGGGATCAAGGCATCGGCGATGCGTGCTGATGCCAGGGGTGGAGTGGGGTGGGGGGCTAGGCGGGCGGTGCGTTACACCCGCAGGTCCTCCCTATGTGGATGCGGTGCGGACAAATCAAAGAGCTGTAGGTGTTGGACGGGGCTTCGATCCTGCGGAGCAGCATGGCGAATGCCTCCTGGGCCATCTCCTGCTGCGGCTGGACGATGCTCGTCAGGTTGATCAGTCCTGAACGGCTGTGGGCCAGTCCGTCGCACCCCGCAACCGCCACGTCCTCGGGGATGCGCAGGCCCTGGGCAAGCGCGTATTCCATGACGCCGATGGCGAGCTCGTCGCTGCCGCAGACCACAGCCCGTGGCGCCTTGGCTCCGGAAAAAAGCCGTTCAGCTGCCAGCCGGCCGCCTTCGTTGTTGACGCGGGTGCTGATTTTCCACTCGCCGCTGATGGCGACGCCGGCAGCGGCCGCGGCGCGGACGAAGGCCTGTTCGCGGGTGAGGGACGCGGTGGAGAAGCGGGGTCCCACTACGGTGGCGATGTCCCGGTAACCGTGGCCCAGCATGTGTTCCATCAGCAGGGTTGCCGCGGCGTCGTCATCAATGCCGACGAAGTCGCCCTGCAGGAAGTCCGCCCGTCGCGACAGGCACACGTACGGGATCCGCGCGGTCCGCAGGGTGCGTAAGGCGGTGGCGTCCTCGCGCAGGGCGGCGGCAAGGATGACGCCGTCCACGTTGCGGTTCGCGAGCGTGGCGGTTACCTGTGCCAGCGTGGCCGCCTCGTCCTGTGTGGTGGCCACGAATACTTCGTATCCGGATTCAGCGGCTGCGGAGATGATGCCCTGCGCCCACCGGGGATACATGGGGTTGATGATGTTGGGCAGGATCAATCCGACCACGCGGGTCCGCAGTGGATCGGCGGACGGCGATGACTTACGGGGCCTGAACCCGAGTTCGTTGGCGACGCCGATGATGCGGCGCCTGGTCTCGACGGACACACCACCCTTGCCGTTCAACGCGTAGGACACCGTGGCAGGGGAAACGCCGGCTGCACGGGCAACAGCGGCGGCGGAAACCGTTGTGGGGCGGGCGCCCAAGGTTCTGCTGACTTTATGGCCGCTCACCCACCGCCCCCTCTCCATTGACGTGCATGCACGGTGTGGTTGTGACGTCAATTACAGTAGGAGGGCGCTTCACCGTTAAGCAACGTTAAGTGCTTCGGGGGGTACGTCTGCTGGAAGGTACGACGACGGCGGCGTGGTGAGCGCCGCCGTCGTACCTTCCGTGGGAGGTGCTACGGGGATCGTCAGATGCCGGCTACCCGCTGGATGAACTCGACCGTCTCGCGCTCCGTCTCGGCGCGGGTGGTGGGTTCGTTGTGCACCTCGTGGCGGACACCGGGGAACACGCGGGTGCGGACGTCCGCATGGCCCGAATCAGCCAGGCGGTTGGCCACGTGGTACGCCCCTTCACCGTAGTTGGTCACGGGGTCCTGGTCGCCGGCGAGGATCAGGACGGGGAGTTCCGCGGGGAGCTGTTTGTACCAGTCGTCGGAGGTGACCTGGTCGTAGAGGTCCACGAAGCCCTGCAGGAAACGGGCGCTGAGCGGTGCTCCGAAGTTGTTGAAGGGGTCCCGGCCGTGGTCACTCACGACGTCGACGTCCAGTGCCACCCAGGCGGTGGGGCCGGCGCCCTCGCCGAAGCGGCCCAGGAAACCGTCAAACAACTGGGCCACCAGTTCCTGGGGCGCGGGCTCTGCAGCACGCTCGCCGGAGGCAAGCCGTGCCAGTTCGGGCCGGTCGATCATTTTCTCGATGCCCCGCATCTGGGCGGCGATGCCGCAGAGGATCAGGCCGGACAGCTGGGTCCGCGGGTCCACGGCCATGCCTCGGGCGATCATGGAGCCCCAGCTGTGGCCGAACACAACGTACGGAAGGTGGGGGAAGGCCTCTTTGGCCTTGGCCTGGAGGGCGACCTCGTCCGCGACCACCACGCTGGCCGCGTCATCGCCCGCGTCGCCCCAGGTGCCCTGCTGCATGGCCGTGCGCCCGTGGCCGGAGTGGTCGCCCGCAACCACGATGAATCCCGCGTCCACCAAGGTGGAGATGAGGTGGAGGTAGCGGCGGGAGTGCTCGCCCAGCCCGTGGATCAGCTGAACGATCGCCTTGGGCTGCCCGATGGGTTCGTAGACCCAGGCCTGGATGGTGTCGCGGCCGTTGGCGGACGTGAACTCGATTTCCTGCAGTGACATATGTTCCTTCCGTGCCGGCGCCGTCGCTGGCTTGAGGCGAGCGTAACCACAACGGCGATGTGTGCGTCAACGCTGCCCATACCTAACGAAAAGTTCTACTGACAGGTAACAAAACCCCGGCGTAGGTTTAGCGGACGCGCTTTACACCAGACCGTCAGGATGGGAGCCCGACGCAGTGCTCCCGTCCAGGTGACAAGTACATGGCCAAAGGCGGCCACAGCGGGAGGAGACCTCATGGCAGGAATGTTCGAACTCTTCAACGACGAAGACTCGAACTTCAGGTTCAGAATTACAGCTCCGGACGGGACAGTGATGGCAACTTCGTGCCCGTTCCCTGATAAGCAGTCGGCCGTTGCGGGGATCCGGGACGTCCGCGAGTACGCCGGCATGGGACACATCACCGACATGTGCCTGACTCCGGCGGCGTTCACAGCCCCACGGCCGCAACTTCCATCAGCCGTTTACCCCGGCACCGACGCGCGGTGTTCGTACTTGCGGCCCGCGCCCAATCCCTTGATCCACCGCCCCTCCACCAACCTAACGCCCCGCGCACCCTTCCTTGACCCGGCGCTGAGGTCAATCTAGCTTGACTTCATGGCTGATGATGCGGGGTCCGTGGAACAGGCGCTGAACAGCGGTGACATCCACGAGTTGCTCAGGGTATGGGAAGACTTCAACCGCGGTGAGACCTGGCGGGAAACGTCTGCGATCGGCAGTGACCAGGCGCGGGTCTCGGCGGCGCAGTTCCTGACGGAAGTGCGGGAAGTTGCCGCACTGGAGGCGCTGCGCGCGAACGCACAGGCCGTCGACCTGCTCACGGCCAGGCGCTGGTACGTCATCAAGTCCGCGCGTGAGGCCGGCGCGACGTGGGTCCAGATCGGCGAAGCGCTGGGAATCACGAAACAAGCTGCCCAAGATTTCTACCGACGCAGGATCGAAGAGAAGGAGAAGTACCTGCCGGACCTTCACGACGTGGCAGCCGCGCGGGCGGTCCTGGAAGAAGTCAAGGAAGACTAGCCGCAGATCCCGACTGAGTACCTAGGCGCAGCCCGCTGCCGGCGTCCGCTCGACGATGGCCAGCTGGCCCGTCGTGTCCGGCACGCCGGGAAGCTGCGCCGGGGTGGCTTCGCCAACCGTCGACTTCCGCCCTGCGCGCATGCGGATGAGCGCAACAGCGGAAATGAGGAACCAGGCCACGTTCGTAACCACGGACGGCCATGCTCCGTGGGACGCGCCATTGACGATGAAGGCGCAGGCACCCACGAGGTTCGCGGCCTGGAAGCCCTTGCCGGCCTTGATCCACCCCATGGAGACAGCCAGGAAGGCGCTCAAAATAGTCACCGCACCGCCCCAACCAGCAACTTCCCACAGCAGTTCCATGTCCGTCCTTCCAATGTCGCTCCAGCGGTATCAATTGCCATAGTGAGGCCGCAGCCTACTTAAGTTCAATTGAATTTTGCTGCAGGTGTGGTTTAGAACTACTTAACATGAGCATCGATCCACGTCGGCTGGGCGTTCTCCTGGCAGTCGCCCGTGCCGGCGGCGTCCTGGCGGCCGCCGATGAACTGGGCATTACGGCCTCCGCGGTGTCCCAGCAGCTCAACAAGCTCGAGGACGAAACGGGCCACGCGCTGGTGGTCCGGACCCCCAAAGGCTCGCTCCTGACGCCTGCCGGACTCGCCATGGCGGAAGCCGGCGAAGAGATCGAACGTGCCCTCAGCGTCGCCCTCGCCCGGATGGAAAGCGGGGCCCAGGTTGAAGGCGTGGTCCGCGTGGGCGGATTCACCAGCTTCGTGCGCACGGTGGTCATTCCGCGCCTTCCCGAGTGGCGCACCCAGTACCCGCAATTACGGATCCACGTGGTGGAGGACGACTTCCCCGTCCTGATGCGGCTCCTGCGCCAGCGCCAGCTCGACGCCGTCGTGGTCGAACTGGATTCGACGACGGCCGAGCAGCGTGCCCTCGCCCCGGGCCTGATCGAGGAACCCCTCCTGGACGAGCCGTGGAAACTGGTGGTCCCTTCCGGAGCCTTGCTCTCCACCGGGAACATCGACCTTGGCCGCCTGCCGCTTCCGTGGCTCGGCGTGGAACCTTCTGCCGCCAACGTGGCAGTGCTCGGACGGCTGAGCCGCTCCACAGGTACGCCCATGGAGACCGTGCACCAGTACGCAGACACCCTGACTGCGCTCGCGCTGGTCGCCGCCGGGGAAGGCGTCGCCATCGTCCCCACCCTCGCACTGGCCGGCGTCGTCCAGGACGGGGTGGAAGTCCTGGACGTTCCCGGGCTGGGAACGCGGCGCATCGTCCTGCGCCGGTATGACCGACGGCGGCCAACCAGCCTCCCCGTCGACACCGTGGCGCGCCTCCTGCGCGAATCAGCGGCGACGTTCGACACACGCTCCACGCACTGACGGTCGGCGCGCATATTCTGGGAATCAACCACCACCAGGACCTCGAAGGAAGCCCCATGCCTGACAGCCCACGTCCCCTGCGCAAGCTCGGCTTCCTCACCATCGGCCTGTTCGACCCCGCCAACCCGGCCGCGGGCCACGAATCGACCTTGCAGATCATCGAACTGGGCGAGCGGCTTGGCTTCGACAGCGCCTGGCTGCGCCACCGCCACCTGCAGTTCGGCATATCGTCTCCGGTTGCCGTGATGGCTGCCGCGAGCCAGCGAACCTCCCGGATTGAACTGGGAACCGCCGTCACTCCGCTGGGCTGGGAAAACCCGCTGCGCCTGGCCGAGGACCTGGCCACCGTGGACCTGCTCGCCGGCGGACGCATTAATCCGGGCGTCAGCGTGGGCGAACCCATGCACTATGACACGGTAAAACATGAGCTGTACCCGGATTCAGCCGACCGGGAGGACTTCAGCTACACCCGCGTGGAACGGCTGGCACGGATGATCGCCGGGGAACCCGTCAGGGAGTTTTCCGGCAAGCAAGGCGTGGTGGAGGAATTCTCGAGCCGCGTCGAGCCGCACTCGACCGGGCTGCGCGACCGTCTCTGGTACGGAGCGGCCAGCAGGAAGTCCGCCGAATGGGCCGGGGCCAACGGCTTCAACCTGCTCTCCAGCAGCGTGGTCTTCCCCGAAAAAGATGAGGAGCCCGACTTCGCCGCCATCCAGCAGTCGCAGATCCGCGCCTTCAAAGCCGCGGCGGCAGCGTCAGGACATGCCCAGGCCCGGGTATCGCAGGGCTTGGTGGTGATCCCCACCGATTCCGCTTCACATAGCCAGCGGGAGAAGTACCGGCGCTACGTCGACGAACGCACCCCGCGCACAAAGTCACCGCAGGGCCCCAAGGGCATGCTGTTCGCCCCGGACATCATCGGCAGCAGCGAGGGAATCGCAGAGCAGCTCTATGCCCACGCGGGATTCCGGGAGGTGGAGGAGGTGGCCTTCGCCCTGCCTTTCAGCTTCGACCACGAAGACTACGTGCAGATCCTCACCGACATGGCCGGCAAGCTGGGCCCGGCCCTGGGCTGGGCGGCATAGGCCGCGCACCCAACGCCACCACCCGCCGTCGTACTATCCCAAAAGGCGTAGTACATGGAAATACGAAGCAATGTTTCAGGGTCCCGCCCGTAACCTGTTTAAATGCCTCGTTTCGCACTGGACATTGAGTCCGTCCCCCGTCCCGCCCGTTCCCAGGAACTCCTGGACGCAGTAAACCACCGGGTTGTCATTGCCGACGGCGCGATGGGCACCATGCTGCAGGGCCGGGAACTCTCGCTCGAAACCGACTTCCAGAACCTGGAAGGCTGCAACGAGATCCTCAACGACACACGACCGGACGTCATCGCGGACATCCACGACGCCTACTTCGCCACGGGCATCGACGCCGTGGAAACCAACACCTTCGGCGCCAACTGGTCCAACCTCTCCGACTACGGCATCGACGACCGCATCGAGGAACTTGCGCGAAAGGGCGCCAAGATCGCCCGGGAACGGGCCGAAGCGGCGGAAGAAACAGACGGCCGCATGCGCTGGGTCCTCGGCTCCATGGGCCCCGGGACAAAGCTCCCCAGCTTGGGCCACACCACCTACGACTACCTCAAGCAGACCTTCGCCCTGCAGGCCGAGGGCCTCATCGACGGGGGAGCGGACGCCTTCCTCATCGAAACCAGCCAGGACCTCCTGCAGACCAAGGCCGCGGTCAACGGCTGCAAGCAAGCCATCGTCGCCAAGGGCATCCGCCTCCCCATCTTCGTCGAGGTGACGGTCGAGACCACCGGAACCATGCTCATGGGCTCCGAAATCGGCGCCGCGCTCACCGCCCTGGAACCGCTCGGCGTCGACGCCATCGGCCTGAACTGCGCCACCGGCCCGGACGAGATGAGCGAGCACCTCCGCCACCTCGCCAAGCAGTCTTCCGTCGCCATCGCCTGCATGCCCAACGCCGGCCTGCCCATCCTCGGTGCCAACGGCGCGCACTACCCGCTAACCCCCACCGAGCTCGCCACCGCGCACGAACAGTTCGTCCGCGAATTCGGCCTGGGCCTGGTGGGCGGCTGTTGCGGTACGACGCCGGAACACATGGCCGCCGTCGTCGAACGTCTTGCGCCCTTCCGCAGCCCAGCCAACAAAGACGCAGTGACCAAAGCAGACAACGCGCCGGCACGAATCCCTGAAGAGCGCGAGTCTGGCGTCGCCTCCCTCTACCAGCACGTGAACTTCGACCAGGAGTCCGCGTACCTGGCCATCGGTGAGCGCACCAACGCCAACGGTTCCAAGGCCTTCCGCCAGGCCATGCTCGAAGAGCGCTGGGATGACTGCGTGGACATCGCCCGTGAACAGATCCGGGTCGGCGCGCACCTGCTGGACGTCTGCGTGGACTACGTGGGCCGCGACGGCGTCGCCGACATCAAAGAGGTCGTCAGCCGCTTCGCGTCCGCCTCCACCCTCCCGCTCGTCATCGACTCCACCGAGCCTCCCGTGCTCCAGGCCGGCCTGGAACTCATCGGCGGCCGCCCGGTGGTCAACTCCGTGAACTACGAGGACGGCGACGGCCCGGACAGCCGCTTCGCCCGCATCATGCCGCTGGTCAAGGAGCACGGCACCGCCGTGATCGCCCTGACCATCAACGAAGAGGGGCAGGCCCGCACCACCGAGGGCAAGGTGGCCATCGCCTCCCGTCTCGTCGACGCCCTGGTGGGAGAGTGGGGCATGCGCGTCGAGGACATCATCGTCGACTGCCTCACCTTCCCCGTCGCCACCGGCCAGGAGGAAACCCGCCGGGACGGCATCGAAACCATCGAAGCGATCCGCCAGATCACCACCAAGTACCCGGGCATCAACACCACGCTCGGCGTCTCCAACGTCTCGTTCGGCCTGAATCCCGCGGCACGCATCGTCCTGAACTCCGTGTTCCTGCACGAGGCAGTCCAGGCAGGCCTGACCAGCGGCATCATCGACGCCGCCAAGATCGTGCCGCTCGCCTCGCTGCCGGAGGAGCAGCGGCAGGTGGCGCTGGACCTGGTCTGGGACCGCCGCGAATACGATGCCGACGGCAACACCACCTACGACCCCCTGGCCCGCATGCTGGACATGTTCGCCGGCGTCGACACCGCAGCGCTGAAGGACCAGCGCGCCGCCGAACTCGCGGCGCTGCCCACGGGTGCACGCCTGGAACGGCGCATCATCGACGGAGAAGGCAAGGGCCTGGAAGAGGACCTGGACCTGGCCCGCAGCGAGGGGATGACCCCGCTCGGCATCATCAACGACCACCTGCTCGAGGGCATGAAGGTGGTGGGTGAGCGTTTCGGCGCGGGCGAGATGCAGCTGCCGTTCGTGCTGCAGTCCGCCGAGGTGATGAAGAACGCGGTGGCCCTGCTGGAACCGCACATGGAGAAGTCGGACTCCTCCGGCAAGGGCACCATGGTGATCGCCACCGTGCGCGGCGACGTGCACGACATCGGCAAGAACCTGGTGGACATCATCCTCACCAACAACGGCTACAAAGTGGTCAACATCGGCATCAAGCAGGGCATCGCCGAGATCATCGCCGCCGCCGAGGAGCACGACGCGGACGTGATCGGCATGTCCGGGCTGCTGGTGAAGTCCACCGTGGTGATGAAGGAAAACCTCGCGGAGCTGCAGTCCCGCGGCCTGGCCAAGAAGTGGCCCGTGATCCTGGGCGGCGCAGCCCTCACGCGCGCCTATGTTGAGCAGGACCTGGCGGAGCAGTTCGACGGCGTGGTCCGGTACGCCAAGGACGCGTTCGAGGGCCTCTCCCTCATGGAGCCCCTGGTGCGCGTGGCCCGCGGGGAGTCCCCGGACGACGTCGGCCTGCCGCCGCTGAAGAAGCGCATCCACAAGGGCGGTGCGAGGTTCACGGTGACCGAGCCGGAAGCCATGCCCGGCCGCTCCGACGTCGCCACCGACAATCCCGTCCCCGTGCCGCCCTTCTGGGGCACGCGCATCGTCCGCGGCGTCTCGCTCCACGATTACTCGGCGTTCCTCGATGAGCGCGCCACCTTCATGGGGCAGTGGGGCCTCAAACCCGGCCGCGGCGAGGACGGGGCCTCGTACGAGGAGCTCGTGGAACGCGAGGGGCGGCCGCGCCTGCGCTACTGGCTGGACCGGATCCTCGGCGAGGGCATGCTCGACGCCTCCGTCGCCTACGGCTATTTCCCGGTGGTTTCCGAGGGTGAGCAGGTGGTGGTGCTGCACCACGGCGAGGATCCCGACGGCGTCCTGGGCCAGGCGGGCCTGCTCGCCCCCGACGGTGGAACAGGTGCCCCGATCGGCACCGACCGCCTGCGCTTCGATTTCCCGCGGCAGCGCCGCGACCGGCACCTGTGCCTGGCCGACTTCGTGAAGTCCCGCGAGTCCGGCCAGGTTGACGTGCTCCCGGTGCAGCTGGTCACCGCCGGGTCGAAGATCGAAGAGTTCACGTCCAGGATGTTCGCCGCCAACCAGTACCGCGACTACTACGAACTCAACGGCCTGGTCATGCAGCTCACCGAGGCGCTGGCCGAGTTCTGGCACGCGCGCATCCGCAAGGAGCTGGGTTTCGCTGCCGAGGAGCCGAAGGACACGGCGGGGTATTTCAAGCTCGATTACCGCGGTGCCCGGTTCTCGCTGGGCTATCCGGCATGCCCGGACATGGAGGACCGCCGCAAGGTGACGGAGCTGCTGAAGCCCGAACGCATGGGCGTCATCCTGAGCGACGAGCTGATGCTGCATCCTGAACAGTCCACCGACGCGTTCGTGTTCCACCACCCGGAGGCCAAGTACTTCAAGGTGTGAGCTGGTGCCGGTCTCCGGCCAGGCCGGCGTGCGCCTGCGTGGCCGGCCCGGAACTGGAGACCGGCTTCACCCGCCGCAGCGCGGCGAGGATGGCACGCCCCACCACGCTGATCCCGATGATCGTGGTGACGGCGCGCAGGGTGTCCCAGCCCGCCGTCGAGGTTAGCAGCGAGTAGAGCAGGAAGCTGCTGAGGTTGGTGGACAGCGGTGCGCCCGGCACGTAGGAGATGCCTGTGCCGCCGCCCACCGCGAAGGGCCAGAACCACAGGTTCAGCAGCAGGCCGAACACGTAGGACGCCACCGCGCCATAAACGCACAGCATCCACAGTTCGGCCCTGCCCCGCACTCGCCGCGGGAGCAGGCCGGCGCCGGCGCCCACCCAGGCGCAGGCGAAGACCTGGAACGGAGTCCAGGGCCCGATGCCGCCCCACAAGGCGCTGGAGACGGCGATGGTGGCGGCGCCGAGAAGCAGGCCGAAGCGGGCACCGAAGGCACGGCCGGCCAGGATCAGCAGGATGAAGACCGCCTCCACGCCGCCGACGCCGGTGCTCGCCACCCGCACTGCCGAACCGATCGCGGCCAGCACGCCAAGCAGCGCCACCATGTGTGCCGAGCGCACGGAGCCGTCCAGGGAGAGTACGACGGCGACCGCGGCCAGGGGTGCGATGGCGAGGGCAGCGTAGGGGGTGGCGGCGGCAGCGTCCCGGGGGAGTGCCGCGGCCAGCAGGGGCCAGCAGAACGCGGCCAGGGCCAGCAGGTTCGCGGCAGCGAGGACTGCCAGCTCGGCGGGCCGGGGCATGCGGATGCGGTGGGCTTTCTTCGCTGGTGCTTCAAGGCGTGCAGGGGTGTAACGGGGTGCCGGGAAGGGCGGGGTTGCACCGGCGGCTGCTGCTGCAACGGGCGCGGCTTCAGCGGAACCGGGCACGATGCCGTCCCGCATCGGGAGGATCCGGGCGCCGAGGCCGCGGGCAAAGCCGAGGTCATGCGTGGCGATCATGACCGCAGCGCCGGACTGCGCGGCGGCCCGCAGCGCGTTCGTAACTGCTTCGCGGGCGGGTGGATCGAGGCCGCGGGTGGGCTCGTCGATCAGGAGCACTTCAGGATCGTCCATGGTCTGCAGCGCAATGGCGAGGATCCTGCGCTCGCCGGCGGAGAGGTCCCGAGGGTGCTCGTGTCCGACGGGAATCCGGACGCCTCCCCGCAACCGAGCAAGGCGTGACGTGGCGGCGCCGGGCGCCTGACGTCGGTTCTTTTGACGCGCCAGGCGCCGCTCCGCTGCCTGAAGCTCTGCCGCCACGGTGTCCCGGGTGAAAAGGTCGTCGGAAGCGTCCGGCACCAGGGCGACTCGGCCGCCGTCGACCGTTCCTCCCCGTGTGCCGTCACCGCGGATCGCCTGACCCAGGGCGAGCGCCACCAGGAGGGATGACTTCCCGGCACCGTTGGGCCCCGCCAGGGCCACCACCTCACCGCGGTGCAGGGACAGGGAGGCGTCCCGCACGAGCGGCCTGCCGTCGCGGTGCACAGAAAGGTTGGTTGCCGTCAGCACGGGCTTGTGGTCCCCGGGAGGAACGGGATGTGGAAGGGCAGCGGCAGGGTACGCAGGAGTGGACGGCGGCGCGCCAGGCACCAGGGCGCCGCCCTCGATGGACCACCACGAGCCGGCGACGGCGACCAGCGCTTCCGCACGGTGCTCGGCCACGATGACGCACACGCCGGCGTCCCGGGCAAGGGCTTTGAGTACCGCGGTGACGCGGCTGCGCGCTGCGGTGTCGAGGTCAGCCAGGGGTTCGTCCACCAGGAGCAGGGCAGGCTGGTCCACGACGGCGGCCGCGATGGCCACGAGGGTTGCTTCACCGGCCGAGAGGGTGCTGATGTTCCTGTCCAGCAGGGCGGACACCCCGATGTTCTCCGCCACTTCCTGGACGCGGGCCCTGGAGTCAGGGGATGGCACGCCGCGAAGGTCGAGCGCGAGGGCGATCTCGTCCCGGACGCGGGTGGTGGCAAAGGCGGCGCGGGGATTCTGCAGGACGACGCCGACCAGGCCGGCTGTATCGCGCGGCGGCACAACCGCCCGGTCCATGCCGCCCACGCGCACGGTTCCCGAGACCTGGCCACCATCGGTATGCGAGAGCAGGCCCGCAATGCCACGCAGGATGGTGGACTTCCCGGAGCCGGTGGCGCCGGTGATGACGGAAAGCGTTCCGGCCGGCGGCTCGAAGGCATCGACCCGCAGCCGGGCGTCCCCAATCCTGAACCGGGCGTCGCGGACCAGGAGAGGCGCGTTGCCGTCGGGGACCGCCGAACCCCCGCTGCCGAATCCGCGCAGCTCCAGGGCGGCGGCAATGCGGCTGGCGTGTTCAAGCGTCCGTTCGAGCACGGGAACCAGGGCGCGGGGCCCGAAGCGCTCGCCGCGCAAGCGAAACGCCAGGCGGACGGACGTCACGGCGTCGGACAGCGCCGGGAGGGCTGCCCACGCCACCACCAGCATCCGGGCGATGCCCTGCAGGGGGCCGCGGCGGGCCAGGCGGGTGAAGCCGCGGGCCACGTCCACCCAGGCGTTGAGCAGGCCGAACGCGAGGATGGTCGCCGCGATCGGCAGGGCGGACAGCACCGCCGCCCATAGGCCCGGTGCCGTCACCGGGCCGAAGAGGACCACATGGGCGTACGGTGCCGGCAGCCGTAGTGGCGGCAGGTTGAGCAGGACCGGCGCGCCGGCACCTGCCCCGTTGAAGAGGACGCGGTAGAGGACCCGCGCCGCGATGAACACGACGGCGAGAACGGCGCCGGCGCGCAGCGGCGCGGGTCGGAAGGTCATGCCGCCGGTGCTGCCGGTTCGTTGTCCACCGTGTAGAGCAGTTCAAGGCTCTCGCCGGGGTTGAGCTTGAGGCTGTCCAGGCCTTCTTGAGCGTAAGCCCAGGTGCCGGCGGCGGGCTTCACCCAGAGGGCCCAATAAGAGACAGTGTTCTTGTCATCGCACGCTTCGCGGATAGTGCCACCCTTGTGCTTGATGTCGAAGTCCGCAGCGGGCACACCGTTGACGCGGCACGCGAAGCTCGTGGGGTACTTAGCGGTGCCCTCGATCTTCACCTTTGCCTCTTCGAGCACCTTGGCTGCCGGGGTGGTGGCGTCCACGGGCACGCAGACGGACGTGTCGGCGGCTGACTGCTTCAGTGAGGCCGAATCGACGATGACCTTCACGCCGGAGCAGGGGCCGGAGGAGGTGCTGGACGCGGCGGCGCTGGATGAAGCGGCGGCCGTGGAGGCGGCTGCAGAGGAAGTGGACTGGGTGGCGGCCGGCGTGGAGCAGGCGGCAAGGGTCAGCAGGAGACCTGCGGCGGCGAAGGTGCTCGCGGCGGCGGTCCGGATCTTAGTCAATGTCACTTGTCAAGGGTAGGCCGTTGCGCCCCCACGGCCGGACGCCACCGTCTTGTATGACGCACAGGAGTTGTGTGGCGCAAAGGAAGGGCCGGCGACGGCGTGGCTGCCGTCGTCGACCCTTCCTCTGAAATGAGCTGCTGCAGCGGACCCTGCTGCAGCAGCAGCCTTAGGGGACCTTCACGTCCGCCAACTGGTGCTCCGCCGGAGCGCCGGGTCCACCTGGAGCGTCCTGTGCGTCCGGCACGGCAGAACGGGACGACGGGTGGGCTGCAACGGCCGCGGCATGCTCGGCGAGCACCCCGGTCTGGTGCCGGATCTTCAGCCTGTAGAGCAGCGTTCCACCGATGACCACGGCTGCCACGAAGATCACGCCGCCCCACTGCAGGTACCACTCGAACGGCGGCACCGAGTTGTAGATCTCGGGCCGGGGCCAGACCAGGTTCACCGTCATGGCGCCGCCCCAGAGGACCGCGAGGATGTTCACGGGAAGCCCCCACTTGCCGGTGCTGAATCCCGCCTCGGAATGCTGGTCCAGCAGGGGCCACTTCTTCTGGAGCCGCTTGCGCAGCAGGGGGACCGTGACCAGCAGGTAGGACAGGTAGATCAGGACGATGCTGATGCTGGACAGGATGGTGAAGATGGCGGGCTGCATGACGTTGACCAGCAGCGGGATGACGGCCATGACGCCGATGACGATCGCGGCAACGGTGGGGGTCCTGCGGACAGGGTCCACCTTGCTGAGCTGGCGGCTGAACGGCAGGTTGTTGTCGCGGGCCATGGCGAACATCATGCGGATGGCGGCGGCGTGGACGGCCAGGGTGCAGACCACCACGGCGACGACGATGCAGGCCAGGAAGGCCTTGCCGAACGGACCGCCCAGGACGGAGAGCACGATGTGCTGCAGGCCGCCGTCGGCAGCGCCCACTGCCGGGTCCGTGAGATCCGGTGCGGCCAGGATGCCGAAGAGCAGGATCAGGCCCCCCAGGATGAACGAGGCCGTGACGGCGCGGAGGATGGCTTTGGGCGCGGTGCGCTTGGGGTCCTTGGTTTCCTCGCCCAGGGAGCTGGCGGTATCGAAGCCGTACATCACGTAGCCGGAGGCCATGGCACCGATCAGGAAGACGCCGAAGAAGCCGAGGTCGTGGCCCTCGCCGAAGCCGGCGGTGTCGAAGAAGACCTCCGGTCCGCGGACCGCGTGCCAGCCCAGGGCCAGGATCAGCAGCACGGCCGCGATCAGTTCCACGAAGACGCCGATGCTGTTGATCCGGGTCATCAGCTTCACGCCGAAGGCGTTGATGAGGGTGGAGATGGTGATCATGATGGTGGCCAGCACCACGCCGTTCATGGCGAAGTCGTAGGGGCCGGTGCCGTCACCGATGAACTGGAAACCCTCCCAGAGCTGGGGGAGGGTGATCTGCAGGGCCAGCGCCACTGAGCCCAGGGCCATGATGGAGGACAGCAGCAGCAGCCATCCCGCCAGCCAGGACGAGGTCCCGGAGGCGAGCCGCTTGGCCCAGTTGTAGACGGAACCGGCCACGGGATAGCGGCCGGCCAGTTCGGCAAAGCAAAGGGCCACCATCAGCTGGCCAACAAACACGATGGGCCAGGACCAGGCGTACGCCGGGCCGGCCATGGAAAAGCCAAAGTAGAACAGCTGGAAAACACCGGTGAGGATGGAGATGTAGCTGACACCTGCGGCGAAGCTGGCAAACTTGCCGATGCTTCGGTCCAGCGTCTGGGTGTAGCCAAATTCGTCCATGCCGCTTGAATCAATACTCTTGCTGGGTTCCAATATGGACTCCTAGATCAGAAAAGCACGATGGGACCGGCCGCCCTGGGGTGCGGAGAAGGTCAAAAGGGGGGTGGCCCGGCGTTGCCTAGTGAACGCCGGGCGTCTTGCGAAAGGGCTTGCTGCCTGGTGCCTAGGCGGGTGCTGCGCTGAGCTCTAGCTCCGCCGTCGTGGTTTCTCCTGTCCTGCTGGCGCGGATCAGATCGGCGCAGCGCTCGCCGATCATCATGACGGTGATGTTGGGGTTGACGGTGACGTGTTCGGGCATGACGGACGCATCGGCGACGCGGAGTCCGGTGACTCCCTTGACCCGCAGCTCGGGGTCAAGCGGTGACATGTCGTCGTCGTACGCGCCCATCCGAACGGTGCCGACGGGGTGGTAGACGGTGTTGTGGGTCTTGCGGATGTAGTCCTTCAGTTCCTCGTCGGTCTGCGCCTCGATGCCGGGCGAGAGTTCCCGGCCGGTCCATTCGGCCATGGCGGGCTGCGCGGCGATTTCGCGCGCCTTGCGGATGCCCGCCACCATGACGCGCATGTCGTGGCCTTCGGGGTCCGTGAAGTAGCGCGGGTCCACCATGGGCTTGTCGCGGAAGTCGCGGCTGCGCAGCCGGACCGTTCCCCGGGAGCGGGCGTGCGTGACGTTGGGGGTGAGGCTGAACCCGTTCTCCGTGGTGGGGTAGCCGTGCCGCAGGGTGTTCATGTCAAAGGGGACGGAGCCGTAGTGCATCATCAGGTCGGGACGGTCCAGGCCGTCCTCGGTGGGGGCGAAGATGCCGATTTCCCACCACTGGGTGGAGGCCTGCACCATGGGCTGCTTCGCCTCGAACTGCACCACGCCCTCGGGGTGGTCCTGCAGGTTCTCGCCCACTCCGGGGGAGTCCGCGAGGACCTCGATGCCGTGCGCGGCGAGGTGTTCCGCCGGGCCGATGCCGGAGAGCATGAGCAGCTTGGGGGAGTCGATGGCGCCGGTGGACACGACGACTTCCTGGTAGGCGGTGAGCCGGTGGGTGCGGCCGAACGCTCCGTCCACCACGTCGACGCCGGTGCAGCGCTTGTCCGCATCGAAGACCAGCTGGCGGGCGCGGAGGCCGGTCAGCAGGGTGAAGTTGGGGCGGTCGATGATGGGGTGGATGTAGGAGACCGAGCTGGAGGAGCGGGTGCCGTCGGCGCGGCGGTTGATCTGGAAGAAGTTGGCGCCGTTGATCACGGTGGCGCCGGTGTTGAATTTTGCGCGGGGAATGCCGGCCTGTTCACAGGCGTCGAGAAGCGCGACGCCGGCAGGATCCGCCGGGGGCACGTTCATCAGGTGCACGGGGCCGGAGTCCCCGTGGTGGGGCGCGTCCGGGCCGGCATCCTCGTTGGTTTCCAGGCGCTTGTACAGAGGCCACGCGGCGTCGGCGTTCCAGCCGGTGGCGCCGTACTTGGACTCCCATTCGTCCAGGTCCTCCCGCGGGGCCCAGAAGGCGATGCAGGAGTTGTGGCTGGAGCAGCCGCCCATGACCTTGGCACGGGCGTGGCGCATAAAGGAGTTGCCGTTCTCCTGCGGTTCCACGGGGTAGTCCCAGTCGTAGCCGGATTCCAGCAGCTCCATCCAGCGGTCCAGCTGCAGGATCTCGGGCAGGTTCCGGTCGTCCGGGCCCGCCTCGACGAGGGCCACGGTCACCTCCGGATCCTCGCTTAGCCGTGCAGCCACGGCGGCCCCGGCGGATCCGCCGCCGATCACGACGTAGTCGAACGCGCGGTCCGTGACGTCGTCGATGTTGTCGTAATGCATCTAGTTCTCCTTGCTGTGGTCAGCGAACCAGCCGGTGACCTGCGGGCTGGTGTTCTGGTAGATGTGCTTGGCTTCCTGGTATTCGGCCAGGCCCGTGGGCCCGAGCTCGCGGCCGACGCCGGACTGGCCGAAGCCGCCCCACTCGGCCTGCGGGAGGTAGGGGTGGTAGTCGTTGATCCAGACTGTGCCGTGCCGCAGCCGGTTGGCCACCCGCTGCGCCTTGCCGGCGTCCTGGGTCCAGACGGCGCCGGCCAGGCCGTAGATCGTGTCGTTGGCGGTGGCCACGGCCTCGTCCTCGGTGCGGAACGTCTCCACGGTGACCACTGGGCCGAACGCCTCATCGGTGACCACGGACATCCCCCTGGTGACACGGTCCAGGACGGTCGGCTGGTAGTAGAAGCCGGCGTCGTACTTCTCTCCTTCAGGTGCCGCGCCGCCGGTGCGCAGCCGTGCGCCTTCCTGGAGACCGCGCTGGACGTAGGCGTGGACCTTGTCGCGGTGTGCGGCGGAGATCAGCGGGCCTGTTTCTGCGGCGTCGTCGAAGGGGCCGCCGAGGCGGATGCCCTCGGCGCGGCGGACCAGTTCGTCCACGAAGCGTTCAGCAATGGATTCCTCCACCACCAGCCGTGCCCCCGCCGAACAGACCTGGCCGGAGTGGACGAACGCGCCGTTGAGGGCATTGTCGACGGCGGCGTCGAAGTCCGCGTCCGCGAACACCACGTTGGGGTTCTTGCCGCCGAGCTCCAGCGCCACCTTCTTGACCGTCCCGGCAGCGGCGGCGGCGATGCGCTTGCCGGTTTCCAGGCCGCCCGTGAAGGAAACGAGGTCGACGTCGGGGTGGTCCGAAAGCGGGGCGCCCGCTTGAGCGCCGGGCCCAGTGACGAGGTTGGCCACGCCGTCCGGCAGGCCCAGGTCCTGCAGCAGCTGCATGGCCAGGATGCTGGTGGACGGGGTGAGCTCAGAGGGCTTGAGCACGAAGGTGCAGCCCGCGGCCAAAGCCGGGGCGATCTTCCACGCGGCCTGGAGGAGGGGGTAGTTCCACGGCGTGATGAGCCCGCAGACACCGACGGGCTCGTAGACGATCCTGCTGACGACGTCGGCGTTCCCGGCGTCGACGATCCGGCCCGCCTGCTGCCCCGCGAGCCTGCCGAAGTACTCGAAGCAGGCGGCGATGTCGTCCATGTCGATGCGGCTTTCGACCATCCGCTTACCGGTATCCAGCGATTCTGCGCGGGCGAACTTCTCGCGGCGCTCGCGCAGGCCGGCGGCAACCTTCAGGAGGAACGCGCCGCGCTCCGGTGCCGGAACACCGGACCAGGCGCCCGAGTCGAAGGCTTTGCGCGCCGCGGCAATCGCACGCTCTGCGTCTTCCCGGCCGGCCTCGGAGACTGTGGCGACCAGTTCGGCATCGGCAGGGTTCCGGATTTCGCGGACGGCTCCGGATGCGGCGGGCTCCCACGAGCCGTTGATGAACAGGGTGGATGCTGCTGTGGTTTCAGCGCCTCGGGGGACGTCCTGCGCTGGTGTGGCGTAAGTCATACCGAGGACAGTAATGCAGATTGAACAAGTGTTCAATACTTTTCTTGAACACTTGTTCAAGGTTTCTCAGCGGGCTATTGTTACCCTTCAGCAGGAGCGAACGCGATCTGCTCCGTCCGCTCGATGCTCCGCTGAATGGAGGCCTTGTCCACCCCGAGCAGCGCCGTCAGCCACATGCCGTTCTGGATGACCACGATGTCCGAGGCCCGCTCCCTGCAGGCGCTCCAGGGCAGATCCGGATTGGCGCTGGACACCAGTGCCGCGAGCCCGTCGATGTACCGGTCAAAGGCGGCAGCGTTGATCTGCGCGTAATCTTCATCGGCCTGGGCCAGGGCCCAAAGATGCAGGCGCAGGGACAGGTAGCGGGTGGTCAGCAGGTCCGCGCCCGCCACCCGCCGCAGCGCCTTGCGGAGTTGCTCCTCGGGCGACAGTGACGGGTCAGGGGCGACGAGCCGGAGATCGTGTTCGTCCACGCGGCCCAGGGCTGCCCGGATCAGCGTGGTCTTGTCGTCGTAGTAGTAGTTGACCAGGCCCAGGGCCACACCCGCTTCGCGCGCCACGGAGCGCATGCTCACGCCGGCAATCCCGTGACGGGACAGCAGATCCATCGCCGCTTCGAGAATGCGGGTCTGCTTGTCAGTCTGTTCGCCGGAGTTCACGGCATTGGTCCCCATCTGGCCAGACTATTGCCAAACCGGCCAGGAACCCATTTCTGGGGATCGAGCCGCCGGCTGCTGACAGTGTTTGAAGCCTTCTTCGGCGGGGCACGTTCCATGCACACACCCCGATGTATCTGTACAGCTTGGAGCAGGATGGAAAGCGCGAGCCTCATAGCCCTTCTATTTGCCGGCGCTATCGGCAGGAGCAGAAGCGCGCAGCCTGACGCGCCGCAAATCGTCACACAGCCGGGTTGGGCGTCAGTTGCATGGCGGGCTTTCAGGAGCAGGGCCGCCACGTTCCTGCACCGGCTGGCGTGGGCGGTTGAACCGGACCCGCGCTGAACCAGAAGAATCACCGCCGGGGAGTGCAACTGTCAGGATTGGGCGTGGTCCGCGCGCTCCAGCAGGCGGGACGCCGCGTAGCCGATGACCAGGCCCCAGAAGGCCGCGTGGATGTTGAAGAGGTTCATGCCGGAAATGGTCACCACAAAGGTCACCAGCGAGCCCAGGGTGAAGTCGCTTGCGAAGGCGGTGACGAAGGCTTGCTGGAGGGCCCGCAACATCGCGATGCCGCCCAGCGCCAGCACAAACTCCTTCGGCGCGGCCAGCATCAGCCGGGTGAGGGTGGGGGCAAACGCTGCGAACACCAGGGCCAGCAGGCCGTACGCCACGGCAGCCGTGTATTGGCGCTGCCGGCTCCCTGACGATGTTAAAAGGGCGTTGGTGGGGCCAGTAACGCATGCCGAAACGGCCCCAAACCCCGCATTCAGCACCGAAAACGCGCCGGAAGCAATGGCGAAGGCATTGACCCGTGGGTGATGGCCGGCGGCGCGAAGGACAGCAATGCCTTGGCCATTTTGAACAAACAGTACGGTCAGGGCCAGGGGAACCACCAGCTCGAGCTGGGCAGCCCAGGTGAACTCGGGAATGGTGAAAACCGGGGTGGCCAGGAGCGGTCCGCCGGGCGACAGCTTGAACTGCCCGCTGGCGGCCACGGCAATGCAGCCTGCCACCAGGGTCCCCAGGACCGGCGGCAGGTACCTGCCGAGCATGGGAACTGCCGTGAGGGCCAGGAACGCGGCCACCATCGGCGCAGCCACCACCGGGTTGTCCTGGGTGGAGGCAACGATGTCCGTGCCGAACTTCAGGAACACCGCGGCCACCATGGCCATCACGAGCGGCATGGGCACGAGCGCCATGGCCCTGCGCACCACGCCGGTGGCGCCCAGGGCGAGGATCAGCACCCCGGACGTGAAGAACGCCCCAATTACTTCGGGGAATGACAGGTGCTGAAGGGAAGGCCCCAGGAGCACCGTGCCGGGAATGGACCAGGCGAAGCCCAGGGGCTGGCGGTAAATGAGCGACATCAGGACTGTCGCCGCGCCGCCCGAGAGGAGGATACCAAAGACCCAGGACGACAACTGGCCCTGGGTCAGGCCGCCCGCCGTCCCCACAGCAAGGGTGACGGCGATGGGCCCTGACGCCGCGAAGATGAGTCCGATTGCCCCGTTGGAGACATAGGACAGGCCCAGGTCGCGAAGAACCCGGCGCGGGCCCGCGGGCCGGACACCGGGACGTTCCAGCAAGGGTTCCGGCGCGGGCGTGGCGGTCCCGCCGGATGGGGCGGTGGGGTGCTGGCGGGGATGGCTCATCGGAACTCCTGGCTGGGCGGAAAAACCGGAAGCGCTCCGAAGCATCAGCTCCGGAGCGCCTCCGTGCGGGGGTGTTTCCCAGTGTGCGTGCTACTTCTTCTGGCCCTGCTTGGCCAGGACGTAGTCATAAACTACTTCCTCGCCCTTTCCATCGGTACGGGGGCGGGGGTCCAGCATCAGTTCGGGCTTCACTGCCGAGGCGATGTCGTCAGCGTTGTGGGGGTCGCCGGGGAAGTACAGCTGCTGGGTGACCGGCTCGTAGCCCGGCGCGGATACCTTGATGTGAATGTGCGCAGGACGCCAGGCGTGCCAGCCCGCGGCGCTGATCAGCTGCCCGCAGGCGCCGTCCGTGGGGATCTGGTAGGGCGCCGGACGCATGGTGTTGATTTCGAACCGCCCGTCGTCCGAGGCCTTGACGGTCGCCCGGAAGAGCCACTCGGGCATGCCCGGGGCGTACTGGGAGTAGAACCCCGCCGCGTCCGCGTGCCAGATCTCCACCTGGGCGCCTTGGATGGGGTTGCCGTCGGTGTCGGTGAACTGGCCGGTGAACCGCAGTGGCGTGCCCTCTTCGCCGTCGCGCATTTCCACGGTGGCGGGCGTCTGGAGTTCCGGAGAGCCGGGAACGTAGTAGGGGCCCTCGATGGTGCCGACGGTGCCGGGACGGTCCTGGGAGTTCACGTCCTCAACGGTGTGTTCAAGCCAGACGTCGAGGAACAGCGGCCACTCACCATCCGTGCCCACCTTGATCAGCCAGGCTTTGAGCGCGTTGTATTCCTCGTAGGTGACCTGGTGCTCGACCACGATGTCGTTGGCGGCCTTGATCAACGCGCCGGCCAACAGGCTCACCCGTTCCTTGGATACGTCCACCTTGGAGAGCTTGCCTGACGCGGCGAACCGCTCGGTGGCCTTGGAGCCCGCTTCGACGGCGGTGCCTTCGTTTTCCGTGCGGCTGTCCGTTGGGGTTTGGGTCATGACGATGTCCACCTTCCTCATTGAATGGGGACAGGAAGGGCTCCTGCACCCGACGCGGGCTGCGGGGCCGGTCATTGCCCTGCGCCGCACCGCGTGATGTCGGTCTCAATCGTAGGGCCGCAGATAAGGACGCTACAAATATCAACTATGCGTCTTTTGAGTCATTATCAGTACATAAAGACACCCTTGGTGGAACCTCGGTATTTACCTGATGTGAGACCGATCACGAGCGTGAAGAATTGCTGGACAACGTCCGCTGTTGGGAGTTTTTCGTCCCCGGCTGGACCTCCCGACCATCCGTCCAGCAATCTCCAATGAGGGAGCACGCCATGACCGAGAACCTGATCCATGCCCGCGAGGTCCTTGCCGACGCCGTGATCGACGACCGCGAGAACGGCGTCATCCGGGCCAAGCGCGAGATCTTCACCGACCAGGAGATCTTTGAACTCGAGATGAAGCACATCTTCGAAGGCAACTGGGTGTACCTCGCCCACGAGTCGCAGATCCCGAACGTGGGCGACTACTTCACCACCTACATCGGCCGCACCCCCGTGATGATCACCCGGGACAAGGACGGGAAGCTTAACTGCCTGGTCAACGCCTGTTCCCACCGCGGCGCCATGCTGTGCCGCCGCAAGACGGACAACCGCACCACCTTCACCTGCCCGTTCCACGGCTGGACCTTCAAGAACTCCGGCGAGCTGCTGAAAGTCAAGGACTCCCGGAACGCCGGCTACCCCGAGACCTTCAACAAGGAAGGCTCGCACGACCTCACTAAGGTGGCCCGCTTCGAGTCCTACCGCGGCTTCCTCTTCGGCTCGCTGAAGGCCGAGGTGCTCCCGCTGGAGGATCACCTCGGTGACGCCACCAAGGTCATCGACTCGATCGTCGACCAGTCGCCCGAAGGCCTGGAAGTGCTGCGCGGTTCCTCCACCTACACCTACGACGGCAACTGGAAGGTCCAGGCCGAGAACGGCGCCGACGGCTACCACGTCACCGCCGTGCACTGGAACTACGCAGCCACCACGGCCCGCCGGAGTGCCGGAGACTCCGCCAACAAGACCAAAGCCATGGACGCCGGCAAGTGGGGCAAGGTCAAGGGCGGTTTCTACTCCTACGACCACGGGCACCTGCTGCTGTGGCAGGAATGGACCAACCCCCAGGACCGCCCGCTATGGGACCGCCGCGACGAGCTTGTGGCCAAGTACGGCGAGGAGATGGCCAACTTCATGATCAACATCTCCCGCAACCTGTGCCTGTACCCGAACGTCTACATCATGGACCAGTTCTCCTCGCAGATCCGCCACTTCCGGCCGATCTCCGCGGACCAGACCGAGGTGACCATCTACTGCATCGCCCCGAAGGGGGAGTCCCAGGAGAACCGTTCCAAGCGCATCCGCCAGTACGAGGACTTCTTCAACGCCACGGGCATGGCCACGCCGGACGACCTGGAGGAATTCCGCTCCTGCAACAAGACCTACTGGGCCACCAGTGCCCCGTGGAACGACATGACCCGCGGCTCCACCCATGAGATCACCGGCCCGGATGAGCAGGCACAGGCCCTGGGCATGACCCGGGTGATCGCCTCCGGCGTGCGCACCGAAGACGAAGGGCTCTACCCCATCCAGCACGGGTACTGGAAGGAAGTCATGGACCGGGCCCTGGCGGAGGAAGAGGAGCGTTCCGCACTGGAATCCGTTCCCGTCACCGCCTGAGAGCCCGCCCAAACCACAGAGAGCGCAGAACCCATGACCAACCTGACCCACACCGCCCCGGTCCTGAAGACCGCGGAGGAGATCGCAACCCTCGAAACCGTCCGGGCGTTCCTCTACCGGGAAGCCCGCCTGCTGGATGACCGCCAGTTCGATGAATGGCTGGAGTGCTACCACCCGGACTCCGAATTCTGGATGCCGGCCTGGGACGTGGACGACCAGCTGACGCAGGACCCCCAGAACGAGATCTCCCTGATCTACTACGACAACCGCGGCGGCATCGAGGACCGGGTGTTCCGGATCAAGACCGACAGGTCATCAGCAACGTCCCTCCCGGAGCCCCGCACGGGCCACAACATCACGGACGTCGAGGTGTTGGCGAACGACGGCGGCACGGTGGACGTGCGCTTCAACTGGTTCACCCTCTACTTCCGCTATAACACGACGGACACCTACTTCGGCACCAGCTACTACACGTTGGACCTTTCCGGTCCGCAGCCGGTGATCCTGAAGAAGAAGGTGGTCCTGAAGAACGACTACATCCACCACGTGGTGGACGTCTACATGATCTGACCTGCCCGCAGCCGGCGCCCGTGACCTACGGGAACCGCACGGCAGCTTCCAGCCCTGTGCCCGCCGGGCACGCCCCAACTTATACCGGACGCGACGACGCGCCCGGCCAGCCAGGAGGACCCCATGGGCCACAAAGTAGCCCTTAGCTTCGAAGACGGCGTTACCAAAGTCATCAAGGTCGGCGACCATGAGACCGTCATGGATGCCGCCTACAAGGCGCGCATCAACATTCCGTCGGACTGCCGCGACGGCGCCTGCGGCACCTGCAAGGCGTTCTGCGATTCCGGCTCCTTCGACCCGGGCGACTTCATTGACGACGCCATGACGGAGGAGGAGCTTGAAAAGGGCTACCTGCTGACATGCCAGGCCGTCCCGGAGTCCGACCTGGCCATCCAGGTCCCGGCCACGTCCGAATCGGCCAAGACGGCGGCCGCCACCTTCACCTCCACCATCAAGGAGCTCAGCCGGCACACGGACACCACGGTGTCCTTCACCCTGGAGGTGGACAACCGGGATGCGCTGGCCTTCCTCCCAGGCCAGTACGTCAACCTCAAGGTCCCCGGCACCGACGCCGAGCGCTCCTACTCCTTCAGCAGCGGCCCCGAGGTCCAGGACGCGTCCTTCATGGTGCGCGTGACTCCGCAGGGCGCCATGTCCGAATACCTGCGCGACCGCGCAGCGGTAGGCGACGCCATTGAATTCACCGGCCCGTACGGATCCTTCTTCCTGCGCGAGCCCAAGCGGCCCCTGCTGCTCTTGGCCGGCGGCACAGGACTGGCCCCGCTGCTGTCCATCCTGGAAAAGCTCGCCGAAAACCCGCCCGCCGGCCCGGTCCACCTGATCTACGGGCTCACCCGCGAGGCCGACATCGTCGGCCTGGACTGGCTGCGGGCCTACGAGGTGAAGCTGCCCGGCTTCACCTGGGACTACATCGCCTCCGAGCCCGGCACCTCCGCCCCGCACACCGGCTATGTCACCCAGATCATCGAACCGAAGCACCTCAACGACGGAGACGTGGACATCTACCTCTGCGGCCCGCCGCCCATGGTCAACGCCGTCTCCAAGTGGCTGGACACCGAGGGCATCCAGCCCGCCAATTTCTACTTCGAGCGCTTCGCGCCGAAGGAAACCACCGGAGGCGACGCCGAAACGGGTGCCCCGGCTCCGGTGGAAAAGATCCAGGCCGACGGCGACACCATGACCCGCGGGGAGGCCGTATCCTCGCTGGAAACCGGGCGGCTGGACTTCCGCAAGGAGGACAGCTTCGCCCAGCTTGACGCCCGCATGGGCCTGGAGCTTGCGGTCAGCGAACTGCTGCTGGGAAGGCTCAGCGATGAGCAGCTGCGCCAGTTTCGCCGCCTGGCCGAAGCCACCACCGGCTCGGTGCAGGACGGGAACATCACCGATCCCGACGAGTTTGCACGCACCAACGAGGAATTCCACGAGTACCTCTTCATGGTCTGTGACAACCCGATGCTCCTGGAGTCCTACCGGCGCCTGGACGTCCACGCCCAGATGGCCGCGGCCTTCGAAGCCGGCACGCCGATCTTCGAGCGCGTTACCCAGGACCACCTTGAGATAGTGAACGCCTTCGAACGCGGCGACAAGGACCACCTTCGCGCCGTCATCACAGCGCACGCCCATGATGCAAAGGAAACTATGGCAGGTGCCATCGACGCCAAGGCTGCCCTCTGATGGCTGTTCCGTACGCCGGACAATACGTGACCCCCGGCAGGTTCGGCGGCAAGGTCGCCGTCGTTACCGGTGCTGCCCAGGGGATCGGGCAGAAGGTGGCGGAACGCATCGGCGCCGAAGGCGGCGCAGTGGTCCTGGTGGACCGCGCGGACCTGGTCCACGACGTTGCCCGCAGCATCGATGAGGCCGCCAGGACATCGGGCTCGGGCGGATCCGCCACCTCTGTCACCGCGGACCTGGAGACGTTCGCCGGCGCCACCCAGGCCGTCAAGGCCGCGCTCGCGGCCCACGGGCGCGTGGACGTGCTGGTCAACAACGTGGGCGGCACCATCTGGGCCCGCCCGTACGAGGAGTACGACGAGGACAAGATCGAGAAGGAGATCCGCCGCTCGCTCTTTCCCACGCTGTGGACCTGCCGGGCAGTACTGCCGGTCATGATGGAGCAGGGCTCCGGCACCATCGTGAACGTCTCGTCTGTGGCCACCCGCGGGATGCACCGGGTGCCCTACGCAGCGGCGAAAGGCGGCGTCAATGCGCTGACCCAGTCGCTGGCCATGGAGGTTGCCGGGAACGGCATCCGCGTGGTGGCCACCGCCCCGGGTGGCACCGAGGCCCCGCCGCGCAAGGTCAAGCGCGGGCCGGAAGCCGAATCCGCCATCGAGAAGGACTGGTATCAGGCCATTGTCGACCAGACGGTGGACTCCTCGTTCATGAAGCGCTACGGCACCCTGGATGAGCAGGCGGCGCCCATCGTGTTTCTGGCGTCGGACGAGGCGTCCTACCTGACCGGGAGCATCCTTCCGGTGGCCGGCGGCGACCTGGGCTAGTGCATCCGATGGATGCACGCCATGGGGGGCGCCCAGGCCGCTCCGGTAGGATTGCAGCCATGACGGCGGGCTCCACCCAGGGCGACACGGCTGAGGATTTCCCGCTGGCGGGCCGCGCCGGCGTCTTCGAGCAGCTGCTGGAAACCCTCCGGACCGTTCGCAAGGGCACGGTGGAAACGGTGGTCCTCACCGGGCCCTCCGGGTCCGGCAAGACCGCCCTCCTGGAGCTCTTCCTGGACCACTGCCGGACGTCAGCCCGCGGCGTCCGCGTGCTGTCCGCCATGGGGGACGACTGGGAGGCACAGTTCGCCCTCGCGGGCTATTCCCAGCTCATGCGGACCCTGCCACTGCGCACAGCGAAGGATTACGACGGCGGCCCGGCCAGGGAGGCGGGGCCGGTCGCCTCCTTGACACCCGCCCAGGTGATCAACTACGCCGCAACCCTCAGCACCCATCTCGAAGGACTGCAGACGCACGGCAGCGTCGTGGTCGCCGTCGACGACGTCCACAAACTCGACGTGGAAAGCCTGCGCATCCTCACTTTCGTCATGCGCAGGCTGCACGACAAACGGGTCCTGTTCCTGCTGACCCTCAACCCCATGGACGCCCCACGTGTCCCCGCCGGGGTGCTCGACTTCCTCACCGGCCACCAAGTGGCCCGCATTTCGTTGGAGCCCCTATCGCCTCAGCAGGTCCAGGACGTGGCGCGGAGCCTGCTCGGCCTGGACCTCAGCGCGACGGCGGCCCACGGCCTGGTGGCGCACACTGGCGGGATTGCGCAGTCCATCGTGGAGCTGCTTCGTGAGCTTCCCCCGGAGACCTGGCAGTCGTGGTTCCCTTCCCTGCCGCCCACCTCCAGGGTGCGCGCCAGGGTGCGCAGCGTCCTGGCTGCCGCGTCCCCTGCCTTGGTGGCCGCTGCGGAGGCCGCATCGGTGCTTGGCCCCGGCGCGGGCCTGGCCGAGGTGGCCCGGGTGGCTGGCCTGGAATCCCTCATGCCGGCACTCGACGAGGGGCACCGGGCCGGGCTGCTGGGACTGTCCGTTGACCAGTCCCGCTCCGCCGTCGTGTTCCTGGAACCCGGCGCAGCAGAGGCTGTCTACGAACAGATCGTCCCCAGCCGGCGCATTGCCCTGCACCGGGTAGCCGCCGAAGCCGTCCAGTCCGAGGGCGAACAGTTGGGCCACCGTGTAGCCGCCACCCCGGCCGCAGACGAAACCCTGGCCGCCGAGTTGGAAGAGTTCGCGCGGCGGCAGGCCACGGTTGGGGCGTGGCAGGATGCCTCCACTGCGCTGTTCTCCGCCTCGCGGCTGTCCCCCGACATCCGCGACCGCAACCTCCGGCTCCTCAGGGCCGTCGACGCCGTGGTTGGCTCCGGCAATGTGGCGCAGGCGCAGGCGTGGGCCGGGGCCGTAGATGCCCTGCCGCCGTCGCCCCTGCGCTCCTCGGTCCTGGGGTACCTGTCCACCGTGTCCGGCCAACATGACAGCGCCCAAAGCCAGCTGGAGATGGCCTGGCGCACCAGCAGTCCTCAGCACGAACCCGGCGCAGCGGCGCAGGTGGCGCAGCGATTCGTGCTGCACGGGGTGGCCTGCTGGGACGGCCCGATAATTACCGGCTGGGCCGAGCGGGCCATGGCGCTCACGGAGCCTGGAACACCGGCGCACATCGAGTCGGAGGCCATCTACGGCCTGGGCCTCTATGCCCAGGGCCGGATAGCGGACGCCGAGGCCTCCTACCAGCGGGCCTCCGCCCAGGCGGCCGAGAATGCCCAGAAGCAGCGGGTGCAGATGGGCGCTGGCTGGCTGGCCCTGCGCCTGGACAACGCTGAATCCGCGCTGGTGAATTTCGAGTCGGCCGCCCCTACCGAGTACCGCGGGGGATCGCTGCGGATCTCCCTGTGGGCCGAGGCCTGGCTGGCCCGCACCCACCTGGTGCTGGGCAACTGGGACGCTGCTGCCGCCACCATCTCCCGGGCAAGCGTTCGGCTGGAGACCTCGCGGATGCCGCTGATCCGGCCGCTGCTGTACTGGACGGCCGCCGAGCTGTGGTCCATGCGGGGCGACTGGGACCGGGCGCGATACTACGTCTCGCAGGCCGCGGTGCAGCCGGGAACCTACCGCGCCATGCAGGTCCCGGCCAGCCTGGCGCGCGCCCGCTTCCACGAGGCGCGGGCGGACTACGAAAGTGCCCTGGCTGCCATGCAGCCCCTGGCGGAACTGGACCCTTGGACCGATCAACGGGTGTCCTTCTGGCCGTGGCAGGACACCTATGTCAACGCCCTGGTCATGACCGACAATCTGGATGCCGCAGAGACGTTCCTGACCGCCTTCGAAGGAGTGCACCGCGAGCGGGAAGTACCCTCGGACCTGGCGCGCATGGCGTGGGCGCGGGGCCGTCTGCTGGCCGCGCAGGGGGACCCGGACACGGCAAGGGAATACTTCGAGGCGGCACTGGGGCACCTGCGCGGGCTCAACCGCCCCTATCTGCGGGCACGGATCAGTTTCGCCTTCGGGCAAAGCATGCGCCGGGCCGGAAAGCGCCGGCTGGCGTCATCGGTGCTGCGGGCGGCCCGGGATCTGTATGACACCCTTGGCGCGGCCACCTATGTGGAACGGTGCGACCGGGAGCTGAAGGCCACCGGCCTTGACATCGGGAACCTGCCGGACCCGGCGGACCCGGTGCTTTCTTTGGTGGGCGGCCACCATCAACAGCTCACTGCCCAGGAACAGGCCGTGGCCGAGCTGGTGGCTGCGGGCGCCACGAACAAGGAGGCGGCCCGGGCCTTGTTCCTGGCCGAGAAGACGGTGCAGTACCACCTCACGCGGCTCTACCGGAAGATGGGCATCCGGTCACGCAGCGAACTCGCGGCTGCGTTCCGGGCCAAGGACTGACCCGGAACGCAGCGAATACTGACTGCTACTTCACGTCCGAGGGGTGCTTGGCCAGCGGAACCACAGTGATGTCCATGTAAGGGAACAGGGGAAGGTCCTGCAGGATGCCGTGGAGCTCGTCGTTCGATTCGACGTCGAAGATGGAGTAATTGGCGTATTCGCCCACCACACGCCAGATCTCGGGCCATTTGCCGGAGCGCTGCAGTTCCTGGGAGTAGGCCTTCTCCTTTGCCTTGATCCCGGCGGCTTCTTCGGCAGGCATGCCGGCGGGCAGGTTGACGTCCATATGGACCAGGTACTTCATGGTGACCTCTCGGTGGAAGGGATGGGTGTCAGTCGGCGCGGTAGTGGGTGAGCTTGTCCTCGTCCACGTCGGTGCCTGCGCCGGGAGTCTCGGGAACATGGATCCGGCCGCCGGTGATGGCCAGTGGTTGGGCCAACAGGTCATCGGTCATGTCGAGGTAGTTGGACAGCTCCGCCGCGCGCTTGGCGGTGTGGGCGAAGGCTGCCCCGAACACCACGGAGGCCACGGTGCCAACCTGGGTGTCGATCTGGTTGCCGATGTAGACGTCGATGCCCATGCCCTCGGCCATGCCCACGATCTTGGCGGCTTCGGTGAAGCCGGACCGGGCGGTCTTCACGGACAGGAGGTTGGCCCCGCCGGTGAGGATTTCGCGCGCGGCCTCGCCCAGGTTGGCGGCGGATTCGTCCGCGGCAATGGGGATAGGGGAGTTGGTGACCAGCCGGCGGCGGCCCAGTACTTCGCGGGCGTCGTCCGGCTCCTCAAGAAACTGCAGGCCGAGGTCGACGGTGCGGCGAAGCACCTCGGCGGCCTCATTGGCTGTCCAGCCGCGGTTGGCGTCCATGTACAGCTCGGCGTCTTCGCCCAGGCCTTCCCGCAGTACCCTGGCGGCCTCGATGTCCAAACTCAGCGGACGGCGTCCGGTCTTCAGCTTGAAGGTGTTGATGCCGTAGGTTTGCCGGAACTCCAGGGCCAGGGCCAGGAGTTCCTGGGCGGGTTTGAATCCGAGCATGTGGGAGACGCGAAGTGAGTCGGTGTAGCCGCCCAGCAGTTTGGTCACGGGCTGCCCGAGGGTTTTGCCGATGACGTCCCACACGGCGATGTCCACCGCGCCCTTGGCAGTCTGGTTGTGAACCGTCCGGGCCATGACCGCCTGGATCTTCTCCCGGTCAAAGATGTCAGTGCCTACTAGTTGCGGGGCGAAGACATCCTGCACCACCGCGACGATGGACTTCTGCGTTTCGCCGTAGGTGTAGGGGCGGGGTGGAGTGTCTGCAGTGCCTTTCAGGCCATCGTCGGTGTGGACGCGGACCAGGACATGGTCGGCCTCGTGAACGGACCCGGAGGCAAAATGGAGCGGGTGACGGTACGGAATCGAGTACGGGATCGCCTCGATGGCTGCGATCTTCATGATGGGAGGAGCCTTTCATCAGCGGGAGCCGGCTGCGGAGCGAGGGCGCCGGCAGGGGCGGAGGCGTCAGCGGTTGCGGTGGCCACGATGTCCAGGAAGTTCTGCAGGAGGGCGGACCGGTGGCCGCGCAGCCAGGCGACGGCGAGTTCCACCGGGGGAACATTGTCGATTTCCCGGTATGCCACGCCTTCGAGCTGGAAGGCACGCACGCTGGACGGCATGACGGCAATGCCGCCGCCCGCGGCCACGAACGCCAGCATTGTTGAGGTCTCACCAACCACTTGCGTGATCCGCGGCTGGAAGCCGGCCTGGCGGCAGAGGTCGGAGGTAATCCGGTTCAGCACGGACTCCGGAGCGTAGGCGATGAAGTCCTGGTCCTGCAGTTCGTGCATGGCCACGGGCCGGTCCACCGCCAGGGCGCTGAAAGAGGGAAGCGCGACGACGAGAGGCTCCTGGGTGACGACGCGGTAGTCAATCTCCTCGGAGGCGACGGGGGGACGCAGCAGTGCCGCGTCCAGGGTCCCATTCCGCAGCCCTGCTTCCATGGACGGCGTCAGCATCTCTCCGTTCAGCGCCAGCGACAGGCCGGGAAGGACCTGTTTGGTGAGCCGCGCGATCCGAGGCATGACGCCGTAGGTCGCCGATCCGGAGAACCCAACCCGGAGTACGCCCGTGGCACCCTTGCCCACCTGGTAGACATCCGCCCGGAGCGTCTCGACGTCGTTGACGATCTGGCGGCCGCGGTCCAGCAGGAGCTGGCCCGCCGCCGTCAGGTCCACCCGGCGGGTGGTGCGGTTGAGCAGCTGGACGCCCAGCTGCTCCTCCAATTGGCGGATCTGCTGGGAAAGGGGCGGCTGCGCCATGTGCAGGCGCTTTGCCGCCCTGCCGAAGTGCCGCTCCTCCGCGACCGCGATGAAGTAGTTCAGCTGGCGGATTTCCATCCAGTGCCACCACCTTTCTAACGGGCCGGGGGAGGCGCGGTACCGCCTCATTGATTCATAGAGTAACCATAAAAGGCCTTACTTAGATACTTTCGCTACGTAATCTTGCTCCTCCGCCGCGGGAACAGCTTCCTTGAGCTTGTGCTGGCGCGGCACCAGGATGGTGACAGCGCCTCCGAGGAGGGCCACTGCGCCGTAGATGTAGAAGGCTGTTGCCCCGCCGATCCCTGCAGCTGCCAGCCAGCCGCCGATGATCGGCCCCAGGACCCCGCCCAGCCGGCCCACGCTGGCGCACCACGCGACGCCGGCTGCGCGGGCATTGGTGGTGAAGTAGTTGGACTGGAAACCGTAGACCAGCACCTGGGTGCCCAGCGTTCCCACCCCTGCGGTGGCGATGAAGGTAAAGAGCAGCGGCAGCGGGAAGCTGAACGTCATGAGTCCCAGGGAGATGGTGGCGAGGACAAACGTGGCAGCGATAACCCGCTGCGGTCCGTTCCGGTCGGCCATCCGGGAGGCCACCAATCCGCCCACCACGGCGCCGAGGTTCAGGGCCAGCGGGAAGAACAGGGCATAGGTTCGGCCGTAGCCGTAGCCCTCCATGATCTTGGGCAGCCAGGTGTTGAGCCCGTAAGTCAGGAGGAGGCCGCAGAAAGACATCAGGCCCAACAGGATGGATGCCACGGCGAACTGGCGGGAGAAGACGGCGGCGAACCCTGATTTCCGAGGGGCGGCGCCGGCTTCCCGGATCACCTGCTCTTCGGCGAGCGGCACCCCGGTGCGCCATGCAGCGGCCAGGGCTTCCTCTTCCCGTCCCCGGGCCAGCAGCCACCGCGGGGATTCCGGAAGCTTCCGCCAGGCAATGGGCAGGATGACCAGGAGGGGCAGGGATCCGATGATGAAAAGTCCGCGCCAGCCGATGCTGTCCAGGAAAGCGATGCCCAGGACAGATGCCAGCACGCCGCCCGCGGGGACCCCGGAGTACACGATCGCGTTGTAGAACTGCCGCCGTCCCGCGGGTGCGAACTCGGCCATGGTGGCGCCGGCGCTGGCGATGACGACGCCCAGGCCCAGCCCGGTGGCAAACCGGAGGGCGCCGAAGGCGGCGACGTCCGTGGCCAGCGCGGTGGCGAACATGCCCAGGGAGAACCAGGCGATGCCCGCGAGCATCAGCCGCCGGCGGCCGAAGAAGTCACCGATCGCACCGCATGCGAGCGACCCCACCAGTACGCCGATGAGGGCCCAGGACCCCAGGAGCCCGGCGGTGGCCGCATCGAAATGACCGATTTGGCCCGCGTCCGCGAGCAGTCCCGGAAGGACGGTGCCGTAGACCACCAGGTCGTAGCCATCAAAAAGGAGTGCGGCGCAGATAACGAATGCCACCCAGTTGGCTGTCCGGGTCTCCTTTCCCGGGTTTCCGGAGATCGTAGATTGGGGGTGCGGCAGTGTCATGGCGCAGGTCCTTTCAGGGGGGCGGGTGAGGAGGCGCCGCGGCATTCGGATGGATCCACGCCGGGGCCTCGGCAACCTAGCCTGACAGGCAATGTGACGCACGGCATATGAGGGAAATACCCGGTTTCCCGCCGGGGGTGCATTGTGCTGTTCCTGCGTATCAAAGGGGCAGTTTTCGCGATGGATGCCGCAGGAACAGGCCAAATGCGCCCGGCCACAGGGGGCACCTGGCGGCAGTGGGAGGGCGGGTATTAGTCCATACACGGACGGTATGAACCAGGCGGTCCGTAACCATGGCCCGGGGCATGGCGCCGCGGTTAGGCTGGCGGAATGATCAATCCAGCACGGCTGCACTCAGACCTGTCCCGCCTTGGCCGGGAGACGGAAATGTTCATCGCCACGGTCTCATCCTTGTCCGATGAAGAGCTGGCCGCTCCTTCGCTGTGTGAAGCGTGGACCCGTGCCCACGTCATCGCACACGTCGCGACCAGCGGACGGGCCTTGGTGGGGCTGATCGACTGGGCCACCACCGGGGAGGAACGCCAGCTGTACGCTTCCGCTGAAGCGCGCTCGCAGGCTATTGGGGCCCTTGCCGCCCTGCCGCGGAAGGAACTCCTGGCTGAAGTACAGGACTCGGCCGCCGCTTTCGCCGGTGAAGCCCAGCGGTTGACCGGAGAGCTTGCGGCCCCGGAAGTGAAGGTGGGCGGGCGGGACCTGCCTGCTACTTCGATTGTGGCGCTGAGGATTGCCGAGGTGGTGGTGCACCACCATGACCTGGATACGGCCTGGACCATCGAGGAAGCCGACCCCGATTCACTGTTGAACGCCATCGAGGCCGTGGTACGTGCCATGCGTGCCAAGGGGGCGCCGGGGATGACGCTGGTTACGGAAGAACGCGATGAATGGGTCATCGGTGACGGTGCCCTGCGGGTCGAGTCCGACCGGGAAGGGCTTCTGAAGTGGCTGGCACGCGGCGACGCCGGAGGTCTTGAACTGCCGGGCCCGGTACCGGCATTGCCCGCCTGGTGAACTGACCAAAAATCCCCGCCGGGTTCAGTCCGGACTTCTGGACGGCCTCGGAGGAGAGGCCCCAGAGGTCCAGGATCCTGGCAGGTCACATCCTCCCGTCCCCGTGCCCTGAAAAACCCACGTGGAAGCCCGTCACGGATCCAGCAGAAAACGAGTACTCGCCGAAGAAAGACAGGTGGTGGGTACGCGTGCGCTCCGCAGATGCCCCACCTTACGGTGAAGTACGTTGCGGCCCGCATGGGGCCGTAAGCCATGAGGGAGGCAAAACATGAATCATTCGCCAGGTGGGAAAACAACTGCTGGGGGGACGGGCCTGCTCAGGCGAACCAGCACCAAGACAGCCGCGGCGGTCGCCGCGGGAAGCCTCCTGCTGACAGGCGGCGGCGTGGCGTTCGCGGACACTATCTCCAACAGTGTTGATGGCACGATTGACGCTACCGCCGAGATCATGCCGCTGAACGCCGGAGGCGCCAATGGCAGCACCACGCTTGCAGTAACGCCGGAAAACGGCGATGGCAAGAACGGCTGCAACCTGACGGGATCCACCACACTCACCCTGAATCTCAGCTCCAGCAATTCCGCCGTCGCCTCGGTCTCCCCGTCCTCGGTAACTTTCACGGCCTGTTCCGACACGAAGACCCTGACCATCACACCGGTGGGGGCCGGTACTGCCACCGTGAGTGCCAGCCAGGTCAGCAACAGCACCGGCGGCACCTTCAACCTCGCGCCCGCCACGTTCACCGTCAACGTGGCAGCCCCCGCGCCGTCGAACACAGCTCCCGTTTTGAATATCACTGGGGTGACGAACGGTGCGACCTACACGAAGGGCTCTGTCCCTGCCGCCGGCTGCAGCGTGAAAGATACCGAGGACGGTAACAGCACGTTCCCGGCAGCTTTGGGTGCCGTCACCGGGACTGATGGTGCCGGTGGCATCGGCGGCCAGGAAGCGACCTGCACCTACACGGACAAGGGCGGCCTCACCGCCAGCAGCTCCGTCACATACAACATCGTCGACGGATCGGCCCCGGAGATCTCCTACACGCTGTCGCCCGCAACCCCGGACGGCTCCAACGGCTGGTACAAGAGCCCGGTCACCCTGCACTGGATCGTCACCGAAGGGGACTCTTCCAGCACCCTGCAGCGGACCGGCTGCGAGGACCAGTCCATCACCGACGATCTCGCCGCTACCGACTTCAGCTGCGCGGCCGCCAGCTCCGGCGGAACTGCCGAACCCGTGACCGTGAACCTGGGCAAGGACGCAACGGCACCTTCGGTCGCCTACACCGAGGCATCGGGAACAGCGGGCAGCAACGGCTGGTACACCTCCGACGTCGAGGCCACCTTCACCGGAACCGACGCCACCTCCGGGCTGCTCGCCGCAACGCAGGCCGTTGCTTCCTCCGGCGAGGGCGCCACCGTGAAGGTGGACAGCCCGGCGTTCACCGACATCGCCGGCAATACCACTGCAGCAGGCGCGGCGTCCCACACGTTCAAGATCGACAAGACTGCGCCGTCCGTCAGCTACACCAGTGCAGCCGGAACCCAAGGCACGAACGGCTGGTACACCAGCAACGTGGTGGCCACGTTCACCGGCGCCGACGCCACGTCCGGTCCGGCAACCGCTACCCAAACGGCTACTTCCGACGGTGAGGGCGAGGCTGTGGAGGTCCTCAGCCCCGCCTTCAGCGACAACGCCGGCAACAGCACCCCTGCGGGCGCCGCGTCGCAGACCTTTAAGATCGACAAGACCGCTCCGAGCGTTTCCTTCGACTCCGTCGTTGCTGACAGCTACTTCGGCGCCACCGCCGCGGAACCCACCTGCACGGCCTCCGACGGCGGCTCTGGCCTTGCAGCCGCGTGCAAGGTCACGGGGTACGACAAGGCAGTTGGCCCCCACACCCTGACAGCGACGGCAACGGACTTGGCCGGCAACACCACCACGGTGGAGCAGTCCTACACGGTCAAGGCCTGGACGCTGAAGGGCTTCTACCAGCCGATCGACATGAACGGTGTCCTGAACACGGTCAAGAACGGCAGCACCGTTCCGGCCAAGTTCGAGATCTTCGCGGGCGACACCGAGCTGACCGATCCGGCGCTGGCCAAGTTCAGTACGAAACTGGTAACGTGCTCGCTCCTGAGCCTGGTGGACGACATCGAAACCACGGCCACGGGCAACACATCGCTGCGGTACGACGCCACCTCCGGCCAGTTCATCTACAACTGGAAGACGCCCACCGTGGCCGGCAGCTGCTACACGCTGACCATGACGGCGAACGACGGAAGCTCCATCAGTGCCAACTTCAAACTGAAGTAGCAGGCAGCGCGGCGCCCAACGTCGTGCGCCACAAAGAGGGGACCAGTTCAAATCCGAACTGGTCCCCTCTGTCATTGCCTCAGAAACTGGTGCCCGCCTAGCTCAGCGCCCCGAGGACTTCCTTGGCAACGTCCTCGCTGGACTGCGGGTTCTGGCCGGTAATGAGGTTGCCGTCCCGCACCACGTTGGAGGACCAGGCGGCGGCGTTTTCGACGACGGCGCCCTTCTCCTTGAGCGCGTCTTCCACCATCCACGGCGTGTTCTCACCGGTCCCGCCGCCCAGTTCCTCTTCATTGCTGAAGACCGTGAGGCGGCGGCCCTTGAAAGTGAACCCACCGTCGTCGTCCGTTGCGCTCAGCAGCCCGGCGGGTCCGTGGCAGAACGGCGCGATGATCTTGCCGGCGCCGTTGGCGGCCACCAGCAGCCGGCCCAGGTCGGCGTCCTTGTAGAGATCGGCCATGGGGCCGTGGCCGCCGGGCATCACCACGGCGTCGTAGCCGGCAACGTCGACGTCGGCCAGGACCAGCGGGTCCGCCAGCTCGCCGTCGATCTTGGCCAGGTAGTCCTTGAAGCCTTGCGCCCGCTCCTCGCCACCTGCCGACTCGGCAGCCAGGCTCACCTGGTCGACGGTGGGCTTCTTGCCGCCGGGAGTTGCGATGTGGACGGTGTTGCCGGCCCCGGCCAGGGTCTGGTGGGCCACCACCAGTTCCTCGGCCCAGTAGCCGGTGGGGTGTTCGCTGCCGTCCTTCATGGTGAGGGAATCTGCGGCCGAGACGACCATCAGGATGTTTGCCATAGCTGGTTCTCCTGTCTGTTGTTTCTCTGTCGTGCCAGTTCTCTACTTGCGGGTTTCTCTACTTCCCGGCGGCTTCAAGCCCGGCGTACGTGTCGTCGTCGAGCGTGATGCCCGCGGCGGCCATGTTTTCCTCGAGGTGCTGGATGGAACCGGTACCCGGGATCGGCATCATCACCGGCGAACGGCGCAGCAGCCAGGCGAGGGCAACCTGGGAGGTAGTGGCGCCCAGCCGCTTGGCCGCGGCATCCAGCGGGCCGCCCGGCTGGGCGAGTTCCCCGGCGGAAATGGGCGCCCACGGGATGAACCCGATGCCGTTCTCCTCCGAGTAGCGCAGCACGTCCTCCGAGCTTCGGTCAGTGAGGTTGTAGCGGTTCTGCACGGTGGACACGGTGAAATGCTTCCCCGCCGCTTCGAGTTCCTCAACGCCCACCTGCGACAGGCCCAGTGCGCGGACCTTGCCTTCGTCCTGGAGTTCGCGCAGCACGCCGAACTGTTCCTCGCGGTCCACCTTGGGGTCGATCCGGTGCAGCTGCAGCAGGTCCAGGGTGTCCACCTTCAGCTTGCGAAGGCTGAGTTCAGTCTGCTGGCGCAGGTACTCGGGCCGGCCCACGGGAACCCATTTGTTCGGGCCCGTGCGGGTGAAGCCCACCTTCGTGGCGATCTTCAACCCGTCCTTGTAAGGGTGCAGGGCCTCGGCGATGATTTCCTCGCTGATGTTGGGGCCGTAGGAGTCGGCGGTGTCAATGAAGTCGACGCCGAGTTCGACGGCGCGGCGCACCACGGCCACGGCGGCCTGGCGGTCCGCGGGCTCGCCCCACACACCGTCGCCGACGATGCGCATGGCACCAAAACCGAGCCGGTGCACGGTTCCCAGGTCCTTCAGGTCGATAGTTGCGGACAGTTCCAGCTGGTTCGTTGTCTCTGGGCTCATAGGGGCGGCAACATCATCAGTACGCTGAGTATTCCGCAGATCACAGAAATAAGCCGGGGGCCGCCGTCGTTATGCACCAAGTGCCCGCCTTAATCCGGCCGGCAACACACTACGCAACGTTCTTGAAAGGCCGGCACCTGACGTGACTCTTCCCCTCTCCATCCTTGACCTGGCAACCATCGGCAAAGGCCAGACGGCGGCGGAGAGCTTCGCGGGCAGCGTGGCCATGGCGCAAAAGGCCGAAAAACTTGGCTACCGGAGGGTCTGGTACGCCGAGCACCACAACATGTCCTCCATTGCTTCCTCGGCCACCAGCGTCCTGATCGCCCATGTTGCGGCGCACACCGAATCCATCCGCCTGGGCGCCGGCGGGATCATGCTCCCCAACCATTCGCCGCTGACCATCGCCGAACAGTTCGGCACCCTGGAAACCCTGCACCCCGGCCGGATCGACCTGGGCCTGGGACGTGCTCCCGGCAGCGACCAGAACACCATGCGGGCGCTCCGCCGCGACCCGATGTCCGCTGACAGCTTCCCGCAGGACGTCCTGGAACTGCAGGGCTACCTCACCGGTCCCACCCGCATCCAGGGGGTTGAAGCTACGCCCGGCAAGGGAACGAACGTTCCTCTGTACATCCTCGGCTCCTCCCTCTTCGGCGCCCGGCTGGCCGCCCAGCTGGGCCTGCCCTACGCCTTCGCCTCGCACTTTGCCCCGGCGGCGCTGCAGGATGCCGTGGCCATCTACCGCCGCGAATTCAAGCCGTCCGCCCAGCTGGACGCACCGTACGTGATCGCGGGCGTCAACGTCATCGCCGCCGACTCCGCATCCGAGGCGCAGGCCATGATGCAGGCCACGAAGCGCGCCCGTGTCTCCCTCTTCTTCGGCGGCGGCCGGGAATTCACCGACGACGAGGCGGACATGGTCCTCGACTCACCGCAGGGGCAGCACGTTTCGCAGATGATGCGCTACTCGGCGGTGGGGACGCCCGACGTCGTCATGGAATACCTGGCGGAATTCGGCAAGCACGCCGACGCCGACGAACTCATCGTGGCGCACCAGAGCACCGGCACCGAGGGCCGCCTGCGCTCCGTGGAACTGCTGGCCCATGCTGCAGGGCTGGTGGGTGTCTGACATGGCTGACGCTCAACAGGGCGTGGGATTCCGGTCCGAACGCGGGCCCATCCTCATTGCCCTCATGCTGTCCACCGGGCTCGTGGCCATCGATTCCACCATCGTGGCCACTGCCGTCCCGTCCATCGTCTCTGACGTCGGCGGCTTCTCGAACTTCCCCTGGCTCTTCTCCGCCTACCTGCTGGCGCAGGCGGTGTCCGTGCCCATTTACGGCAAGCTCTCCGACATGGCCGGCCGCAAGCCGATCATCCTCACCGGCATCGGACTGTTCCTGCTCGGCTCGGTGCTGTGCGGCGTTGCCTGGAGCATGCCTTCCCTGATCGCCTTCCGGGCCCTGCAGGGACTGGGTGCCGGGGCAGTCCTCCCGGTCTCCATCACCATCGCCGGCGACATCTACTCCCTGGAGGAACGTGCCAAGGTCCAGGGCTACCTGGCCAGCGTATGGGCCATCTCCTCCGTCGTGGGCCCCAGCCTGGGCGGTATCTTCTCCGCGCTGGGCATCTGGCGCGGCATCTTCCTGGTTAACGTCCCGCTCTGCCTGCTGGCGGGATGGATGCTGGTCCGTACCCTCCACGAGAACGTGGAACGGGCCCGGCACACGGTGGATTACGCGGGCGCTGTCCTGCTGGCCGGCTCGCTGGGCCTGCTGATCCTCGGCGCCCTCCAGGGCGGGCAGGCCTGGCCCTGGGATTCCGCGCTCAGCTATGGCATCTTCATCGTCGGCGCCCTGCTGCTGGCCGCGTTCCTGCTCGTGGAGCGGCGCGCCGCAGAGCCCATCCTGCCCTCCTGGGTGGTCTCCCGGCGCCTGCTGGCCACTACCGCGCTCGTGTCCTTCGGCGTTGGCGCGGTCATGATCGGGCTGACCTCGTACGTGCCCACGTTCCTTGAGGGCGCACTGTCCTCGTCCCCGCTGGTCGCCGGGCTGGCCCTCGCTGCCCTGACCCTCGGCTGGCCGCTCAGCGCCTCCCAGGCCGGAAAGTTCTACCTCCGGATCGGGTTCAAGGCCACCGCCCTGATCGGCGTCGCCATCGCGGTTGCGGGCCTGCTGATCCTGTCGCTGACGGCCGGCGCTCCCAACGTGGTGCTGATCGCGCTCAGCTGCTTCGTCGTCGGGCTCGGCCTGGGCCTGCTGGCCACGCCCACCCTGATCTCCGCCCAGTCCAGCGTGCCCTGGCATGAACGCGGCGTGGTGACCAGCACCAACATGTTCGCACGGTCCATCGGCAGCGCCCTGGGCGTGGCCGTGTTCGGTGCCGTGGCCAACTCGATCTACGGCGGCGCCGGCGGCAACGGGAACCCCTCAGCTGTTGTTGCCGCTTCCAGTGCGGTGTTCCTGGCCGCCCTGGTGGCCGGCCTGCTCACGGTGGCGGCGGTGCTGGCCATGCCCGCCGTGAAGGCCGGGGCGCTGGAACAGGCTGGCCGGATTGGCGAGGAAGCCGCCGAGAACCCTGCGGCCGCAGCCCCGAAGCCGGGCAGCTCCCGCTAGCCGCAGAGCTAGCGTGACGCCCGGAAAATCTCCGGCGCCGGCCGGGTCCCGGTGGCCAGGTCCGCCAGGATCCGCCCGATCACGGGCGTGAACTTGAAGCCGTGTCCGGAGAACCCTGCCCCGATGACCACCGGCCCCACCCGGTCCAGGATGAAATCCTCGTCCGGGGTGGTGGTGTAGGTGCAGCTGATGGCCTCGAACGAGTCGGCGTCCACGCCGGGCAGCCACTGCCGGGCATAGTCCTGCAGGGCGGCGAGCTGCGCGGGTTCCGGCAGGAAGTCGCGGTGGTCCGGGTCCACAACAGGACCCACACCGTGCCAGCCGGCCTTGATGCCCTCGCCGGGTGTCTGCATGCCGTAAACGGGCGAGTACCAGCCCTGGTAGTCCGGCCCGGGGTAGTGGTTGAACCCGGGCCACACGGCGCCGGTGTCCGTGATCCGGAAGTGGACGGGCTGCTCCTGGGTGACGGTGAGTGTGGGGATCGGGACGGCGCCGCGGGCCCTGCCCAGCAGTTTCTCCGTCCAGCCGCCGGCAGTCACCACGGCCTGCGCTGCCGTGACCACCTCCGTGCCCGCAGCGGATTCGAGCGTGAGCCGCACGCCGTCGTCGTGCATCTCGAAGCCCGCCACCCTGGTGTGGTGCCTGATCTCGGCGCCGCGGGCAGCGGCCAGCCGCTGGAACGCGGGCAACGCGGCCTCGGGGTTGAGCTGGCCGCCGTCGGGCATGTGGAGGACCTGCTGGTCGAAGCGGATGCCGCGCCAGCGCTCGCGGGCCTCGGCCGGGTCCAGGAATTCCGCCCGGATGCCGGCGGAGGTGAGGGCGGCGGCAACATCGGCGAAATGCGGGTTGGCGCCGTGGTTGACCGTGCCGGTGCGCGCCAGCAGCTGCTCACCGCTTTCCTGCTCCAGCTCCTCCCACAGTGCCAGGCCCTCTGCCAGCATGGCCACGTACTCCGGCTGGTGGTAGCCCGGGTTCAGGTTCCGGGTGGCACCGTGCGACGCGCCGATTTTGTGCCCGGGGCCGTACTGCTCCACGAGCGTCACCTCGCGGCCGCGGCGGGACAGCGCCCAGGCCGCGGCGGAACCCATCGCCCCGCCGCCGATCACCACGGTGTCCAGAACAGTATTCATCAGCCCTCCAAGCTGCGGTTACGCAAACAGTTATGCCAGCAAAAGCGCGACGCCGATCATCGCCGGCACTGCCACCACGGTGGTGATCAGCACGGTGTCTTTCGCGACGGTCAGGCCCGTATGGTAGCGGCTGGCCGCCACGAAAACGTTCTGGGCCGTCGGCAGGGAGGAGGTGACCACCACCGCGAACAGCGCATGGCCGTCCATGCCCAGCGCGAAGCGGGCGAAAAGGTAGGCGAGTGCGGGCTGGACAGCGAGCTTGAATCCGCTGGCCAGCAGGGTGTCCAGCCGGCGCCCGGCGGAGGCCTGCAACGGCCGGGTACCGTTCAGGCTCATGCCGAACGCGATCAGCATGGCGGGAATTGCCGCCCCGCCAATCAGGTGGATCGGCTCCATGACCAGTGCCGGGACCTGGAAGCCCGTGCCGGCGACCAGGAGCCCCAGGCCGGAGCCGACGATCATGGGGTTGCGCAGGATCATCAGGAGGAAGCCCAGGGGAGTGGTCCGGTGTGCACTGGTGCTGGAATCAAGGATCATCAGGAACACAGGCGTGAAGAAGGCCAGCTGGAAGATCAGCAGGGGCGCCACATAGCTGGCATCGCCCAGGACATATACCGCAATGGGAATACCAAGGTTCGCGGAGTTTGCCAGCGAGGCGGACATGGCGGACATCAGGGATTCGGGCAGGGCGCGCTTCAGCCAGTATTTGGCAAGGACGAAGAAGATTGAGGCCGTGGCGATGGCGGCAACGGCGGTCACCAGGAGCGGTTCGGCAAAGACTTCCTGCAGGCGGGCCTTGCTGAGGGTTTCAAAAAGCAGGGCCGGGCTGGCCACGAAGAAGGTGAGGCCGCTGAGCACGGGCCGGGCGTGGTCTCCCAGGATCCTGCGCCGGCCCACGAACCATCCCACCAGGATGATGCACCACACCACGAAGAAGCCGGCCAGCACTCCTAGCAAGGGATTCCTCCCCGTGCATGGAGGAAGTGTCTACCGGAGTTCACGCTCCGGGTTCAGAGGGCGGCGTTGTTAAGCGCGAAAGGGGGGCGCAGCAGCCCCGGGGTGAGTCCTTCGGCGGGATCGTTGCCCAACTGGATCACCTTGTTGTTTTCATCCACGTGGACCACCTTGGGCTGGTAGGCCCTGGCTTCCTCGGTGGTCATCTGCGCATAGGTGATCAGGATGACAATGTCGTTTTCCTGCATCAGGTGCGCGGCCGCGCCATTGATGCCGATGACGCCGGAACCGCGCTCGCCGGCAATGGTGTACGTCTCAAGGCGCGCGCCGTTGGTGACGTCGACGATGGAGACGAGCTCGCCGGGCAGGATGTCCGCAGCCTCCAGCAGGTCCAGGTCAACGGTGACGGAACCTACATAGTGCAGGTCAGCGTGCGTGACGGTGGCCCGGTGGATTTTGGACTTGAACATTGTTCGATTCATAACGCCACCAGTCTAGCCCTGAGCCCCGTGGACCGCAGTGACGCAGGAAACACTTCGCCGCGTGACGCGCGCCTGCGCCGTGAGGTGCGGCGTCGGTGCGCCCGTGACGCACCTGCGCACTGACGGGCGGTCTCGTGGCGCACGGAAGGACAACGGACGACGGCGGCCGGTCACCCGGCGTCGTTCCCTGCCACTGCCGCCGCGGCTGCTGCGAGGGTTTCCCGCGCTGCCAGGATGGCCGGGCGCTGCGCGCCGGAGCGCCGCACCGAAGTGAAGATGGTGCGGTGCGGCTTGCCCGGGAGCTCCAGCAGCTGGGCGGTGGTGCCGCGGCCGGTCCACACAAGGTCCGGCATCAGGGCCACGGCGTTGCCGGACTCAATAAGCCGGGCCTGGGCCTGCAGGTCCGCGGTTTCGAAGCGGACATCCGGTTCAAAGCCCGCACTGCGGCATGCCTGCTCTGCCCAGTGGCGGGATGCCGCACCGCGGGGTTCCATGACCCAGGCGAGCTCGGCGGTGTCCGCCAGCGAACGGATCCCGGCGCCGCCGGCGGCTGCCGGCGGAACGGCCAGCCGGATGGCGTCGGTGGTTAGCCTGATCCGGTCCAGTTCCGGGTACCGGGGGGCGGCGTGCCCGGGGTACTGCTCGGCGATCACCAGGTCGAAATCCCGGGCCCACGTCTCGTGCAGCGCCGTTTCGGGCTCGCGCTGGATCATCTCGATCCGGACCTCCGGGTAGGTGGCGGCCATGCGGGTCAGGGTGTCGGGCATCAGTGCCAGCGCGGCGGACTGGAACACGGCGATCTTCACGGTGCCGGTCACGGTGGTGAGCGATGCCGCGAGGTCCGCCTCCGCCTGCTCCATGGTTTCCAGCAGCTGCGCCGTGTGCGCCACGAGCACCTCGGCCTGCGGCGTCAGCTGCACCCGGCGGCCGGTCTTCCGCAGCAGTTCCACGCCCACTTCCTTCTCCAGGAGGGCGAGCTGCTGCGATACCGACGACGGGCTGTACTGCAGTGCCTCCGCCACTTCCGCGAGGGTCCCCCGGATGCTGAGTTCCCGGAGCAGGCGGAGCCGGCGCACGTCGAGCATGACGGATTCCTAACTGAAACTAACGAATATAGGTTAGAAGTAGTCACTTTATCTAACGCAACTGCCCACGCATACTGTTGGAACCGAGTTACCCCCGTCACAGCCATTTCTTGGCGTGCCGCGGCGGGGTCGCACCCCCAAGCAGGAGTTCCTGATGAGCAGTAAAGATTTGAGCCAATCGATCATGCGGCGCAAGCCTATTGATGACATCGAGGAAGAAAACAAACACAGCGGGCTTTTCAAGTCCCTCGGGCTGTGGCAGCTCACCGCCATTGGCGTGGGCGGCATTATCGGCGTCGGCATCTTCTCCCTTGCGGGACTGGTGGCCGCCGGCAGCGAAGGAAACCCGGGAGTGGGGCCCGCGGTGCTGATTTCCTTCCTGATCGCAGGCCTCGCCTCTGCGGCGGCCGCATTGTCCTATGCGGAGTTCGCGGGCATGATTCCGCGCGCCGGCTCCGCCTACACCTATGGCTATGTGGCCTTGGGCGAGGTGATCGGCTGGTTCATCGGCTGGGACCTGCTGCTCGAATACATCGCCATCGTTGCCGTGGTGGCCATCGGCATCTCCGGCTACCTTGACGCGTTCCTGGCCGGCATCGGCATCCACATGCCCGCCTGGATGACGTCCACCGTGGACGAGGGCAAGGGCGGCATCGTGAACATCCCCGCCATCCTGGTCTGCCTCCTGGTGACCTGGATTTTGTCCCGCGGCACCAAGGCGTTCGGCCGCTTCGAACTCGTGGCCGTGGCCATCAAGGTGGTCCTGATCCTGTTCATCATCGGGCTTGGCGTGTTCTACATCGACACCAACAACTACAACCCGTTCATGCCCAGCGGCTTCGGCCCCGTGGTTGCAGGTTCCGCCACCGTCTTCTTCGCCGTGTTCGGCTACGACGCCATGAGCACCGCGGCCGAGGAAGCCAAGGAGGGCAAGAAGCACATGCCCAAGGCCATCGTGCTCTCGCTCATCATCGCCATGCTGCTCTACGTTGCCGCCACCCTGGTGCTCACAGGCATGCAGAACTACAAGGACATCGATCCCAAGGCCGGCTTCGCCTCTGCCTTCACCTCCGTGGGCCTGCCCGTCATTGCCACCATCATCTCCGTGTTCGCCGTGCTGTCCATCCTCACCGTGATGCTCACCTTCCTCCTGGGCGTCACCCGCGTGTGGTTCTCGATGAGCCGCGATGGCCTGCTCCCCGGCTGGTTCGCCAAGACGGACCGCCACGGCACCCCGCAGCGCGTCACCTGGATCGGCGGCATCGCCTCCGCATTCCTCGCCGGCGTCTTCCCCATCAAGGAAGTCGCCGACCTGACCAACATCGGCATCCTGGCCGCGTTCGTCGTCGTCTGCCTCTCCGTGATCATCTTCCGGTACAAGCGGCCGGACGCCCCCCGTACGTTCCGCCTGCCGCTGATGCCCTTGGTTCCTGCCTTCGGCGTCCTGGCCTCCGGCTTCCTGATGCTCCAGCTGCACTGGGAGACCTGGCTGCGGTTCGTGGTGTGGCTGATCATCGGTTTGGCCATCTACTTCGGCTATGGCCGAAAGCACTCGCTGATGAACCCGAACAGCCCCCGCCACCAGGAACTCGCGGAGCTGCACCGCCCGCTCTCCTGACGCCGACTCCCGCAACACCTGGATAACCTCCCCTCACGGCAGGCCCTCCGCCCCTTACCCGTTGCTCTATCACTATTTGTCCCTAAGCGGCCGTCTTGGGAACCAAAAGTGATCGGGCATCCGGGGGAGGCGGAGGGCCTGCCGTCGGACGTTAAAGGGAAGGCTCAAAACATCGGCTTTCCTAACCTATATTGGTCGGAAAAGATCGCTTTATCTTATGTGAGTGGAAGCTCATACTGGTGGAAAGACCTCCTCCCACACCAAGAAAGATCGGGAAAAACCATGACCCACGTAGCAACGGAACCGGCAGTCGCCAAGGCGGCCGCCCCGCGGACGGTCGATGTCGACGTCCCCCAGGCCAAGGCCCTCGCCGACGAAGCAGTGGCCTTGGTCCGCCGCTGGCTCACCGAGGCCGCCAAGGTCCCTGTTGACGCCTCCGCCCAGCAGCTGGCCGGCGTGCTGAAGGACCCCAACGGCCTGGACTTCACGGTGGGCTTCGTGGACGGCGTGGTCCGTCCCGAGGACCTGAACGTCGCCGCCCGCAACCTGGCCGCCCTGGCCCCCAGGGTCCCCGCCTTCCTGCCTTGGTACATGCGCAGCGCTGTTGCCCTGGGCGGCACCATGGCTCCTGTGATGCCGCAGGTGGTCATCCCGATCGCCCGCAAGGTCCTGCGCGAGATGGTGGGCCACCTGATCGTTGACGCCACCGATGCCAAGCTGGGCCCGGCCATCGCCAAGATCAAGAAGGACGGCATCAAGCTCAACGTCAACCTCCTGGGCGAGGCAGTGCTTGGCGAGCACGAGGCGTCCCGCCGCCTTGAGGGCACGCACGCCCTGCTGGCGCGCCCCGACGTCGACTACGTTTCCATCAAGGTCTCCTCTACCGTTGCCCCGCACTCCGCCTGGGCCTTCGACGAAGCCGTGGAGCACGTCGTCGAAAAGCTCACCCCGCTGTTCCTGCGCGCAAACTCCTTCGCTGCCGGCGGCAGGAAGGCCAAGTTCATCAACCTGGACATGGAGGAGTACAAGGACCTGGACATGACCATCGCGGTCTTCACCCGGATCCTGGACAAGCCCGAATTCAAGAGCCTCGAGGCCGGCATCGTCCTCCAGGCCTACCTCCCGGACGCGCTGTCCGCCATGATCCGGCTGCAGGACTGGGCCGCGGAACGCCGCGCCAACGGCGGCGCCGGGATCAAGGTCCGGGTAGTGAAGGGTGCCAACCTGCCGATGGAACAGGTGGAAGCCTCCCTGCATGGCTGGCCGCTGGCCACCTGGGGCTCCAAGCAGGACTCCGACACCAGCTACAAGAGCGTCATCAACTACTCGCTGCACCCTGAGCGGATCAAGAACATCCGGATCGGCGTGGCCGGCCACAACCTGTTCGACATCGCCTTCGCCTGGCTGCTGGCCAAACAGCGCGGTGTTGAATCCGGCATCGAGTTCGAGATGCTGCTGGGCATGGCGCAGGGCCAGGCCGAAGCGGTCAAGAAGGACGTCGGGTCACTGCTGCTCTACACCCCGGTGGTGCACCCGGCCGAGTTCGACGTCGCCATCGCCTACCTGATCCGCCGCCTCGAAGAGGGTGCGAGCCAGGACAACTTCATGTCCGCTGTTTTCGAGCTCAGCGAAAACGAAGGGCTGTTCGAGCGCGAAAAGCAGCGGTTCCTCTCCTCGCTGGAAGCCCTCGACAACAGCGTCCCGCTGCCCAACCGCCGCCAGGACCGGAGCCTGCCGCCGGTACCGATGCCGCGCGCCGGTTTCGACAACACCCCGGACACCGACCCGTCCCTGCCGGCCAACCGTGACTGGGGCCGGGCCATCCTGGAGCGCGTCCCGTCCTCCACGCTGGGCAACGCATCCGTCCGGGCCGCCTTCATCAACGACGAAGCAGCGCTGAACACCGCCATCGAAACCGCTGTGGAAAAGGGCAAGGCCTGGGGCAAGCTCTCCGGCAACGAGCGCGCCGAGATCCTGCACCGCGCCGGCGACATCCTGGAGGCCCGCCGCGCAGACCTCCTCGAGGTCATGGCCAGCGAAACCGGCAAGACCATCGACCAGGGCGACCCCGAGGTCAGCGAGGCCGTTGATTTCGCCCACTACTACGCCGAGTCCGCACGCAAGCTGGACACGGTCGACGGCGCCACGTTCGTCCCTGCCAGGCTCACCGTTGTCACCCCGCCCTGGAACTTCCCGGTCGCCATCCCGGCAGGGTCCACCCTCGCGGCACTCGCCGCCGGCTCCGCCGTCGTCATCAAGCCTGCCAAGCAGGCAGCCAGGAGCGGCGCCGTCATGGTCGAGGCCCTGTGGGAAGCCGGTGTGCCCAAGGACGTCCTCACCATGGTGCAGCTGGGCGAGCGGGAGCTCGGCAAGCAGCTGATCAGCCACCCCGCCGTGGACCGCGTGATCCTCACCGGGGGCTACGAGACCGCCGAACTGTTCCGTTCCTTCCGCAAGGACCTCCCCCTCCTGGCTGAAACCAGCGGCAAGAACGCCATCATCGTCACCCCCAGCGCCGACCTGGACCTCGCGGCGAAGGACGTGGCCTACTCCGCGTTCGGCCACGCCGGCCAGAAATGCTCCGCCGCCTCACTGGTGATCCTGGTGGGCTCGGTGGCCAAGTCCAAGCGCTTCCACAACCAGCTGATCGACGCCGTCACTTCCCTCAAGGTGGGCTACCCGCAGGATCCCACCAGCCAGATGGGCCCCATCATCGAGCCGGCCAGCGGCAAGCTCCTCAATGCCCTGACCACGCTGGGCGAGGGCGAGAACTGGGCCGTCGAACCGCAACAGCTGGACGGCACCGGCCGGCTCTGGAGCCCGGGCGTGCGCTACGGCGTCAGGCGCGGTTCCTACTTCCATCTCACCGAGTTCTTCGGCCCCGTCCTGGGCGTGATGACCGCTGACACCCTGGAAGAGGCCATCGAAATCCAGAACCAGATCGAGTATGGCCTCACGGCGGGCCTGCACTCCCTCAACTCGGAGGAACTCGGCATCTGGCTGGAGGGCATCCAGGCCGGCAACCTGTACGTCAACCGCGGCATCACCGGTGCCATCGTGCAGCGGCAGCCGTTCGGCGGCTGGAAGAAGTCCGCAGTCGGCGCCGGCACCAAGGCGGGCGGGCCCAACTACCTCGCCGGCCTCGGCGACTGGGCTCCGGCCACGGCCACGGCCACGGCAGCCGTGACCAACGCCGGTGTGCGGCGCATCCTGAACGCGGCCGGCTCCGCACTGCAGCCGGCTGAACTTGAGTCCGTCCAGCGGGCCCTGGCGTCCGACGCCGAGGCCTGGGCCGGGGAGTTCGGCACCGCCAAGGACGTCTCCGGCCTGAGCGCGGAACGCAACATCTTCCGCTACCGGAACCTGCCCGTCACTATCCGCCTCTCCGAAGGCGCGCCCCTGGCGCACCTGGTCCGGACCGTGGGTGCCGGCGTGCTGGCCGGCTCGGCACTCACCGTGTCCACCGCCGTCGAACTTCCCGCGCAGTTCCGCTCCGTGCTGACCGGGCTGGACATCGACGTGACGGTAGAGTCCGACGCCGACTGGCTGGCCTCGGCCGAACGCCTCGCCACCGCGGGAAAGCTGTCCGGTGCGCGCATCCGCCTCATCGGCGGCGACGCTTCCGCGCTTGCCGAGGCCACCGGCGGACGCCCGGACCTTGCGGTTTACACCCACCCGGTCACGGAGGCAGGCCGCGTTGAGCTGCTGCCGTTCCTGCACGAGCAGGCCGTGAGCATCACCGCGCACCGGTTCGGCACCCCGAACCACCTCTCGGACGCACTGATCTAGCTCCCTTTACGGAGAAGGCCGGGCAGCCACCTTGGGTGGCTGCCCGGCCTTCTCTGGTTGAGCCCTAGCCCAGGTACCAGCCCGGCGGCGTCCACGTCACGGGGACGCTGTGGGCCGAGAAATCCTCGCAGCGGGTGCAGGTGTAGGCGACTTCGCCCAACGTGGCGACGCTTCCATCCCGTCGGTAGGTCGGCGGAATGTAGGTTTCAAGGTAGACGAATTCGTCGGTGCGGCACTTGTCGCAGGTGGGTTTACCTACGTAGCCGGAGTCCGCGGTGGCATGTCCGGTGCCGAGGTTTGCCTGGCGGGTGGACGGCCGTGCTGCGGAAAGTGGGCGCGCGTGCGCAGTACTGAGATGGGTGTTCCTGGCTGTCGTCATTGGCTGCCTGTCCCAGGCGCAGGAGCCCTTTTCGGGACGCGCCTGTTTGTAGAACCGGCCTGCTGCTTGACCCTTGGACACCCAGCATAGGGGATGCCGATTCCCCTATCAATGGACACGGGCCCCCTAATATGTCGAAGTGCTGGATTTTTCGTGTTTCGAGGGTTAAGTTTGGCGGTTAATTGTCCTTCCGACGATCGACTGGGTCAGGGCGTCAATCACCTCGGTGTTTGCGAGGGGGTTGCGGATCAGTGTGAAGTCCACGTCCCCCACCGCGGGAAGGTCGAATCGGCGGGTGATGATCTTCAGGTCCTCCGGCACCAGCGACGTCGGCATGACGGCAACGCCAATGCCTGCGCGGACGGCGGCGAGCACCCCACTGATCTGCCGTGTGGTGCAGGTGATCCGCCACGTCCTGCCATGGGCTTCGAGTGCATCGATGGCAAGCTTCCGGCTGAGGCTGGGGGAGGGGTAGGCGATCAGTGGCACCGGCGTCCCAGGCTCCAGCGTGGTTTGCTCCAACCCTACCCAGGAGAACGAATCATGCTGGACCACCGTGCCGTCCTTGGCGCCGGCCACCCACTTGACGAACACCAGGTCCAACTGCCCGGCGTTGAGCCTGCGGTAAAGCTGGTCGCTCTGCCCCACGGTGAGTTCGAGGTTGATCTGGGGATAGATCTGCCGGAATTCGCGCAGGATCCGGGGCAGCCCGGTAATGGCGAGGTCGTCAGCTGTGCCGAACCGGAGGCGCCCGCGCATGGCCGAGCCGGAGAAGTACCGTGCAGCGGCGTCGTGTGCCGACAGGATGGTCCGGGCGAACCCGGCCATTGCGTCCCCATTGTCCGTGAGCCGCACATCCCGTGTGTCCCTGCTGATGAGGGTGCGCTTCGCCGCGGCCTCGAGCTTGCGGATGTGCTGGCTGATGGTGGGCTGGGCGAGTCCGAGCCGCTCCGCTGCCTTGGTGAAGCTCAGGGTATCCGCGACGGCGAGGAAGGACCGCAGCTGGGCAGGCTCAAACATGGATTCCCTTGTCCCGAAGTGTATTGCGGTTCGCAATACGAGTTATAGGGACCATACCTCTCCATAATCTGCTGCCGCCACCCTAGCGTTAAGGACATCCCAGACCGCCCGCACATTTGAGGACATCCCTGTGGCTCCCCCACCGCCTTCGTCGGCCTCCGTCTCCCAGCCAGCCATCGACGCGGCGGGCTCCGCGCCGCCGGACCACCTGACCCAGCCGCTTCCCGTCGTCGCGGAGCGCCTTCCCTGGCGGCACACCTTCATCTCGCTGAAGGTGCCCAACTTCCGGATCTTCGTCGTCGGACATTTCATCGCAGTCGTTGCCCTCTGGATGCAGCGGATCGCCCAGGACTGGCTGGTGCTCCAGCTCTCGGGGTCCGTGACGGCAGTGGGCTTCACCGTGGCGCTGCAGTTCCTGCCGTCCCTGGTGCTGGGCCCGTGGGGAGGCATGGTCGCTGACCGGTTCGCCAAGCGGAAGATCCTCATCCTCTGCCAGGGGATGGCGGCCATCCTTGCCGCAGCGCTGGCGGCGCTGGCCCTCACGGGTGCCATCCAGGTATGGCACGTCTACGCCATTGCCCTGGTGCTCGGGCTGGTCACGGTCCTTGACCAGCCGGCCCGGCAGGTCTTTGTCAACGAACTCGTCGGGCCGACGTACCTGCGCAATGCCATCAGCGTCAACTCCACCACGTTCCAGCTGGGCGGGCTGCTCGGCCCGGCGCTCGCGGGTGTGCTCCTGACCGCGGTGGGAGCGGGGTGGGCGTTTGCCGCGAATGCCGTGGCCTGCTGCTCCACGGTGACGATGCTGCTGGTCCTGCGCCGGGACCAGCTCCACGTCAGTGCCCCGGCGCCCAAGAGCAAGGGCATGCTCCGCGAGGGGCTCCGCTACGCCCTGGGCAAGCCCACTATCTACTGGCCGTGGCTGATGGCAGGGTTCATTTCCGTATTCGCCATGAGCCTGCCCGTAGTGCTCGCAGCGTTCGCGGACCACGTCTTCCAGGCCGGAGCCGGCGGTTATGGCCTCCTCAATGCCCTGGTGGCACTCGGTGCGCTGTCCGGCGCCGTCGCATCCACCCGCCGTCGGCAGCTCCGGCTGCGGTCCGTGGTGTTCTGCGCCGGGATGTACGGACTCATGCTCTGCCTTGCGGTCCTGGCGCCCTCGATGGTGTGGTTTGGCGCCGTGATGGTGCTGTCCGGCTTCTGGTGCCTGATGTTCCTCACCGGATCCAACCAGCTGGTCCAGGTCAGCTCCAACATGGCGATCCGCGGACGGGTGATGAGCCTGTACATCATGGTGCTGATAGGCGGGCAGGCGCTGGGCGGGCCGATGCTGGGCTGGATCGCCGAGCATGCGGATCCGCACGCGGCGCTGCTGGTCTCCGGCGGCGTGCCCGCACTCGCGGCCCTTACGGTGGCCGGGATACTGGCACGGAAGGGCTCGCTGCAGCTGCGGGTGGACTGGCGGGACCGGCGGCATCCGCTGCAGATTGCGCGGCGGGCGGCTGCTTAGGGTTGGTTGCCGAGGCGCCGGCAGGCCGGGAATGGAGCGGCTGACGGGAATCGAACCCGCGTATCAAGCTTGGGAAGCTAGCGCTCTACCATTGAGCTACAGCCGCATTGCCGCCACTCGCGCGGGGCAGAACTTAGCTTAGCGCAGATATGGCGGCTGCCCGCCCATCCCGCGGCTGCATGCTGCGTGTCCTGTCATCCGTGGCGTCATCCAGTAACTCTTCAGTAACGTCGGCGCCGCCAGCTAGGTGCGGACGTTGGGCGCTGGCTAACCTGATCCCCGGGTAGCCACCGCACTGGGGGAGGAGGCTATTGCGGCCGCCGACGTCAACAACAGGAACTATCTTCATGGCAATCGCAGAGCACGAGGTCCTCATAGAGCGCGACGCCATGGCCGTGTACCAATTCCTCCTGGACGCCACCAACCTTCCCCTCTGGCGCGACGATGTCCGCAGCGTCAAGCTCGCCCGGGGCCAGGCTGAAACCGTGGGCGCCGTGTACCGGAAGATGGTGGCAGGACGCTCCGGGCTGAGTATCCCCGCGGAGCTGGAGATCACCCACGCCCGGCCGGGCGCCGAAATCCGGTTCCACATTGTTTCCGGGCCGGCCACCCGCTGGGGCGGTTACTACCTCAGCACGGAAAACGCAGGAACCCGGGTCCGGTTCGCCCTGGAGGCCAGGCGCGAGGGCAGGTTCGGTTTCTTTGACCGCTTCAGTTTCCTGAACGGGATGCTCCAGCGCCGGGTCAGCTCCGATGTTGCGCAGCTGGACCGGCTCAAGGACGTGCTGGAACTGGAGCCGGCCATCTGATCCGGGCCCGCCCCGGGACACTTATTGCGCCAGCCGCTGCCCGGTCCAGGGACCGGGAATGTTCGACGGCGATGCGAGGCTTCCGCCAGTCAGGTCCCAGTACTGCACTGTGTCGTTTGCCCGGCGCAGGGCAATGCCCGTGGAGTTCAGGCCGGTGGCATTCCGCAGGGGCCTGATGCCGGTAACGTCCGTCCAGCCGCTGGCCACGGTGGGGCGGGTCTCGGCCCGCAGCGCGGTGGTGCCCCAGCCGCGGTACAGCTGCACGGAGCCGTCCGTCCTGAGTGCCAAAAGGTCCTGGAACCCGTCGGCGTCGTAATCCACCATGGACAGCCGGGAAGCGGAAATGCCCGTGGCCACTGTGGCGCGCTCGGCGAGGTCCCCAGTTCCCTTGTTCGGGTAGAGGAACAGGTTTCCGTAGCCGTCCAACGCCAGGATCTGGGGCATCCTGTTGTTCGCGCACCAGCCGCCCACCGCGAGGGTCAGCGTGTTCCATCCGCCAGCGCCGAGCGTGAGGGGCGCCTGGAAGCCTCCGGTGGCGACGCCGCGGTGCAGCGTCAGGTTGCCGTTGGTCCATTGCGTCAGGAGGTCGTAGGTGCCGTCGCGGTCCCAGTCGGTGACGAAGACTTCCTTGGCGCCGGTGAAGCCTGACCCGATGACCTTGGCGGCAGTGTAGGTGCGCGGACCGGTGGACGCCCGGTTCAGCAGCTGCCCGGCCGAGTCGACCGAGACGAGGTCGGCGGGGCCGGTGATCGCGGCGGCTGTGAGGTTCAGGGTGGGCGGCATGTGCTTGACGGGCGCATCGCACACGCTCGGGGCCGGGGGCGGGAAAGCATTGCCCGTGCCCGCGCCCGGGGAGTCGAGGGTGCCGGCCGGCAGCGTCGTGTAGCCGAAGAAATTCACCACGCCCCAAATCTGGTAGGTGGAGTTGGTGTAGGAGATTCCGGCGCCCATCACATTGAAGCGCGGATCAAGCAGCATGGCATTGTGGCCCGGGGAACCCTTCCACCACTCCACCAGCTGGGCGGCGTCGCGGTCCGTGCGGATGGCGATCACTTCCCCCGCGCCGTTGTTGGGGTTCAGCGCGCGCGGGTCGGTCCAGAAGCTGGCGCGGTGTTCGATCACCTCGCGGGTGGCAATGCTGTCCGACCACTCCTGCGACATGCCGGCCACGGTGGGGTGGTATTTCACCTTGTTCAGGCCGTTGGCTACCCGGTACTCGTTGATCCTGGTGAACACGGTGAGGATGGCGGCCGCGTTGCTGTCGGGAACCAGGGCTTCAGTAGTGGGTCCTGCCGCGGTGGACTCCGGGGCGGCCAGACGGGAGGCGGGAGGTGACGCGAGTTCGTCGTCCGGTGCCCACAGCGGAGGAATCGACACGGTTTCGGGAGCAGGGGGTGCGGCCTCGGTTGAGGTGGCAACCGGTGCCGTGGATGCGGGCGCCGGGGCGAATGGCCCGGTTGTGGGGGCTGCCGCTTCCGTCGCGGCGGGACCGGCGGGAACTGGAGCACCCGGCTGGGCTGCCAGGATGTCCGGGTCCACGGCCGGGGTGAGCGGCGCCATCGATGAGCCTGCCCTGCCCCCGGCCGGGCCGTCGTCGTTCACTATGGGTGCCGCCAGGGACAGGCCCTGCCTTGCGGCCGTCTGGCCATGCAGCGGCTGCAGGGGTGCGGAGGCGGCCGAGGAGACCAGCGCCAGCGCACAGAGCACGCCAATAAAAGAGGGTGCAACCAATCTATTCACAACATCCCCAGCTCTGTTATGCCATCCGGGAGACCATCCGGCGGCTATCACTGGCAACATTAGCCCCAGCGGGCTACAGCAACAACGGGAAAATGGGGTTGGGGATAACCAATACGGTAATTTGGGACGGTGCTGATCTCTGACCGCGACATTCGTGCCGAAATAGACTCCCAGCGGATCGTGCTGGAACCCTTCGAACCCGCGATGGTCCAGCCGTCGTCCGTGGATGTCCGGATCGACAAGTTCTTCCGGTTGTTCGACAACCACAAGTACGCGCACATCGACCCCGCCCAGGAGCAGCCCGAGTTGACGCGCCTGGTGGAGGTGGAGCAGGACGAGGCGTTCATCCTGCACCCCGGCGAGTTCGTCCTGGGCTCAACCTATGAGACGGTCACCCTGCCCGATGACATCGCCGCCCGGCTGGAAGGTAAGTCGTCCCTGGGCCGCCTGGGCCTGCTGACGCACTCCACGGCCGGGTTCATCGACCCCGGTTTCTCCGGCCACGTGACCCTTGAGCTCTCCAACATGGCCACATTGCCCATCAAGCTGTGGCCGGGCATGAAGATTGGCCAGCTGTGCTTCTTCCGGCTGAGCTCCGCCGCGGAGTTCCCCTATGGCCAGGGCGAATACGGCAACCGCTACCAGGGCCAGCGTGGTCCTACCGCCAGCCGCAGCCACCTGAACTTCCACCGCACCAGCATCTAGCAGGGCCTTACGCCTGCGCGGCGACTGCCGGCTTCCGGACGAACGCCTTGGTCAGCGGTTCCACGTAGCGGGCGGCCAGCGGCCCCATCACGGCCATGATCAGCACATAGGTGGTGGCCAGGGCCGCGAGTTCGCGCGGGACTGCTCCGGAGGCCACCGCCAGGCCGGCGATGACTATCGAGAATTCGCCGCGGGCCACGAGTGCGGCGCCGGCACGGAAGCGGCCGGGCCGGGCGATGCCGGCGCGCTTTGCCGCCCAGATGCCGGTGGCCATCTTGGTGCCTGCCGTAGCCACCGCCAGGACCAGCGCCCAGCCGAGCACCGGCGGGATGGTGGCGGGATCGGTATTGAGCCCGAAAGCCACGAAGAAGATGGCCGCGAACAGGTCCCGCAGCGGTTCAAGGATGCGTGTGGCGCTGTGCGCCGTAGAGCCGGAAATGGCGATGCCCAGCATGAAGGCCCCCACCGCGGCGGACACCTGCATGGCGGACGCCGCGCCCGCCACCAGCAAGGCCGCCCCGAGGACGTTGAGCAGGAAGACCTCGGAGTTCTCGCTGTGGACAGCCTTGGAAACGTGGTGCCCGTGCCGCAGCGCCACCATCAGGACCAGGCTCACCACGGCCAGGGCGATTCCAACGGTGGTCAGGCCGCCCAGGAAACTCACCCCCGCCAGGGTGGCCGTGAGGATGGGAAGGTAGACGGCCATGGCCAGGTCCTCGAACACCAGGATGGACAGCACCACAGGCGTTTCGCGGTTGCCCAGCCTGCCCAGGTCCGTGATGACCTTGGCGGCGATGCCGGACGAGGAAATGTACGTGACCCCGCCCATGACCATGGCGCCGACGAAGCCCCAGTGCAGTAATAGGGCAAGCGCTGCGCCCGGTACGAAGTTCAGGACCAGGTCAAGGACGCCGGCCTGCCACGAGCGGCGCAGCCCGGTAAACAGCTCAGCGGCCGTATATTCCAGCCCGAGCATAAGAAGGAGGAGGATGACGCCGATTTCGCCCGAGAGATGTGCGAACTCGTGCATACCTTCGAGCTTGACGATGCCGCCGGCACCAAACGCGAGGCCCCCCAGGAGGTAGAGCGGGATGGGGGACATCCCGATCCGTCCGGCCAGCCGTGCCAGGAGGCCGAGGCAGAACACGACGGCCCCCAGTTCGATGAGGGTCAGGGCCAACGGGTCCATGGGACTTAGCCGTGGCGCAGGATATTGGCCGCCGAGTCGAGGCCTTCCTGGGTACCCACCGCCACCAACAGGTCGCCGGGGTGGAGCACGACGTCGGGCCCCGGCGAGGGCAGGACCTCACCTTCACGCATGATTGCCACAATCGACACGCCGCACCGGGTGCGGATGCAGGCCTTCCCCATGGGCTGGTTCTGGAACGGGGAATCCGCGGCGATGGAGAACTGCCGGGTGACGATGCCGGGCACGTCCTTGTGCTCTTCCGCGAGTTTCATGGCCAGGTGCTGGCCGCCCAGGAGGTTCCCAAGGGTGGCGGCTTCGTCGCTGGTCAGCGGAATCGACGCCTGGCAGGTATCGGGGTCGTCCCAGGTGGAAACGATGAGTTCCGTCTGGCCTTCCCACCGCTCCACGACGCCGATGCGGCGGCCGGAAGCGGTCATGAAGTCCTTCCGCCGGCCGAGGCCCGGAAGGTTGGTTTCTTCCACGTTCATGGTTCCAGCCTAGTCTGCCAGGCAACACCTGGCCGGGGTGTGTTCCAAGGGCGAACAGGCCGCTCCGTCAGGTGACGGGGACCACCGCAATCGGGGCTTTTCCCGGCGATTTCACCGGCAGCAGGACCAGGAGCCCGGCCAGGAGCACCACCATGATCCCCAGGATGCCCCAGCGCTGCGCCTCTCCAGCCGGCACCAGCGGGGTGGCCAAGGTGATGCACAAGGTGAACAGGGCCGGTGCCAGGAAGCTGACCGCGCGTCCGGTGGTGGCGTACAGCCCGAAGAGTTCGCCTGACTCACCGTGCGGGGCGAGCCGGGCGAGGTAGGCGCGGGAGGAGGACTGGGCGGGGCCCACGAACAGGCAGAGGAACAGCCCGAACACCCAGAACGTGGTGCTGCCGGTCCAGTCCATACCGAAGAAGTTGTACGTGCCGTTGCCCAGGAGCAGGATCGCGGTTCCGGCCACGAGCAGTCCCACCAGGGAGCCCGCGATCACGGCCTTCGGGCCCACCTTGTCGTCCAGGAAGCCGCCGGCCACGGCGCCGATGGCCGCCACGACGTTCCCGAAAATGGCGAAGAAAATGACCTGCGACAGCGTAAAGCCGAAGGTCCCGGCCGCGATGATCCCGCCGAAGGTGAAGACAGCAGCCAAACCGTCACGGAACACGGCGCTGGCCAGCAGGAAGTAGATGGTGTGCGGGCTGGTGGCGTATATCGCCTTGATCCGCCGGAACAGCAGGCCGTAGCTGGCCAGGAATCCCAGGCGCCGGGCCTGCGGGGTCCGCGGCAGCTCGGGGACCGCGAAGAGGACGGGGAGGGCGAAGACAAAGAACCACAGGGCGGAGAAGACAGCTACCAGCCGGATGTTGAGGCTGTCCTGGGTGGACGCGCCGAACCACTGAAAGGCCGGCTGGACGAAGAGCTGCAGGACGACCAGGAGGGCCACGATGCCCCCCAGGTAGCCGGCGCCCCAGCCAAGGCCGCTGACCTTTCCGATGTTCGCCGGCGTGGAGACCTGGGCGAGCATGGCGTTGTAGTTGACACCGGCGAATTCGAAGAAGACGTTGCCCAACGCGATCAGCGATACGCCGAGGAGCAGGAATTCCGGCCGCGGGAACACGAAGAAGCACAGTCCCGTGAGGATGGCGACGGCGGCGGAATTGACTCCCAGCCACAGCTTGCGCCGCCCCCCGGCATCCGAACGCTGCCCGGTGACCGGTGCCAGCAGTGCGATGGCGAAGCCGGCCACCGCCAGGGCCGCGCCCAGGACAGCCGACGCACTGTCCTCGCCCCCGAAGGCGTTGGACGTCAGGTACACGGTGAAGACGAACGTGGTCATCACGGCGTTGAAGGCGGCGGATCCCCAGTCCCAGGAGGCCCAGGCCAGGACCTGCCCTTTGCTGGAGGAAGTTCCGGCTTCGAGTTCGGAGGCGGGCCGCATCGCCCCGGGAGCGCTGGCGCTGTTCATAGGGTGCATAGTATCCGCCGGTGGCGAACACCCGGCGGACGCCGGACCCCTGACACCGTGGAATCCAGCCGTTCGCGGAGGCCTGGGCCGGGCGGCTTGCGCAAGAGCCTTGATAAACTGGCTTCTCCCGGATCCAACTCTTTTGCCGCCTGCTCCAACTTTTTGACAATCGAATCCCTGACGTTGCGGAGAAACCAGTGATAACAGTCCTTGCCGTGCACTTTTCGGTGGCTGTCCTGGCGCCCTTCCTCTTCCGGGCCCGGGGGCGGAACGCGTTCTACGCACTGGCGGCCGTTCCCGGGGTTTCCTTCGGGTGGCTCCTCTTCCAGCACGGCTCCATCTATTCGGGATCCGGCGCGGTGGCGGAGGTTTTCGAGTGGATTCCCGGGCTCCACCTAGAGCTCGCCTTCCGCATGGATGCCCTGGCCTGGGTCATGTCCCTGCTGGTGCTTGGGGTGGGTTCCCTGGTGCTGGTGTACTGCGCGCGCTACTTCAAAAAGAAGGACCAGGACCTTGGCGCGTTCGGCGCCCAGCTGCTGGCCTTCGCAGGTGCCATGTTCGGCCTGGTGGTGGCGGACGACCTCCTGCTGTTGTTCATTTTTTGGGAACTGACCACCATCCTGTCCTACCTTCTGATCGGTTTTGCCCGCACCCGGCTGTCGGCCCGCCGCTCTGCCCTGCAGGCCCTGATGGTCACCACCGCCGGCGGACTGGCGATGCTGGTGGGCCTCATCATGCTCGGCCAGGCAGCCGGGACCTACCGCATCTCCAGCATCCTGGAGCAGGCCCCCGCGCTGGTGGACGGCACGTCCGGCGCCATGGTGGGTGGCGCCGTCGTCCTCATCCTGGTGGGTGCCATCACCAAGTCCGCCCTGGTTCCGTTCCACTTCTGGCTGCCCGGCGCCATGGCCGCGCCCACCCCCGTCAGCGCCTACCTGCACGCCGCCGCGATGGTCAAGGCCGGCATCTACCTGGTGGCGCGCCTGGCCCCGGGCTTCTCGGAGACGTCCTACTGGCAGCCCGTGGTCCTGGGGCTGGGCCTGGCCACCATGCTGGTGGGCGGCTACCGGGCGCTGCGGCAGACCGACATCAAGCTGATCCTCGCCTACGGCACCGTCAGCCAGCTGGGCTTCCTCACCATGGTGGTGGGCCTGGGAACGCCTGACGCCGCGCTGGCGGGCCTTGCCATGCTGCTGGCCCACGGCCTGTTCAAGGCAACGCTCTTCCTGGTGGTGGGCATCATCGACCACCAGTCCGGGACCCGGGACGTCCGCAAACTCTCCGGCGTCTTCCGCTCCTCGCGCGCGCTGGGGATCGTGGCGGCCATCGGTGCGGCGTCCATGGCGGGCGTTCCCCTGATGGGCGGTTTCGTGGCCAAGGAATCGGTGCTGGAAGCGTTCGTGCACCACGCGAACGGGCCGCACTCCGGCCCATGGGGCATGGTGGTCCTGGTTGGCCTGGTGCTGGGTTCCGTCCTCACCTTCGCCTACAGTGCCCGTTTCATGTGGGGCGCGTTCGCCGTCAAGCCAGGCGTGGACCCCACCCCCTTCAAGGCGGTCAGGCCTTCATTCCTTGCTGCCCCCGCCATCCTCAGCCTCCTCACCATCGTGTACGGGCTGTGGCCGGTGCCCGTTGACGTCTGGATCCAGCCGTACGCGGCGCTGTTCGCCTCCACAGCGCCCGACGCCGGCACTCCCGTTGAGCAGGCCGGCCACCTTGCGCTGTGGCACGGCTTCACTCCCGCGCTTGGGCTGACGGCCGTCACCTTCGTGCTGGGCGTGGCCATGTACGTTGGCCGCAACGCGGTGGCCCGCGCGCAGTCGCTGGTCCCCTCGTGGGTGGACGGCGACCGCGGTTACCAGCTCACGATCGGTGCACTGGACGACGTGGCCGTCTGGATCACCGGCCGTACCCAGCGCGGTTCGCTGTACTACTACCTTGCCGTGATCCTCAGCGTGGCGTTCGTGCTGCCGCTCTCCGTGATCCTCCTGGCCGGCAAGGACCTGCCGGCGGACATCTACCTGGTGGATCCCAATTCCCCGCTGCAGCTGGTGGCCGGCGTGGGGATCGTCATCGGCGCCCTGGCCGCGGTCCGGGCCAACAAGCGCTTCCTTGCCGTGCTGATGGTGTCCGTCACCGGCTACGGCATCGCACTGCTGTTCGCCCTCCAGGGCGCCCCGGACCTGGCCCTGACCCAGATGCTCGTGGAGACCATCATCCTGGTGGCGTTCGTGCTGGCGATGCGCAGCCTTCCCGCCGAACTGCGGGACCGTACCGGGGGCAGGTACCGGGTGCTGCGCGTCATCATCGGGCTGGGGTTCGGCGTGACCATGGTGTTCGCCGCGATCTTCGCCATGGGCGCCCGGACCGCCATTCCGGTATCGCTGCAGTTTCCGCAGCTGGCCTATGAGGGCGGCGGCGGGCTGAACGTGGTCAACGTGACCCTGGTGGACATCCGCGCCTGGGACACGTTCGGGGAAATCAGCGTCCTGGCGCTCGCCGCCACCGGCGTAGCAAGCCTGATCTTCGTGCGCGGCCGCGGTGAGCGGCTGCAGTCCTCCGCGTCCGTTGCCGAGGGCACCGTGGGCCGCTTCCACGGGGTTGATCCGGGCTCCCGCGACGGCGCGGCGCTGGCCGTCAGCCGGAAGTTCGCGGCCGCCGCGCGCGACCCCTGGATCGTGGCCGGACGCACGCTCGCTCCGGAACGGCGGTCCATCATCTTCGAGGTGGTCACCCGCCTGATCTTCCACTCCATGATCATCTTCTCGCTCTACCTGCTGCTGGCCGGCCACAACCTGCCCGGCGGCGGCTTTGCGGGCGGCCTCACCGCTGGCCTGGCCCTGACCATCCGGTACCTGGCCGGCGGCCGGTTCGAGCTCCGGGAGGCCGCGCCCCTGAGCGCCGGTGCCCTGCTGGGTTCCGGCCTGGCGCTGGCAGCCGTGTCCGGCGTGATGCCCCTGCTGCTGGGCGGCCAGGTGTTCCAGTCCGCCATCATCGAAATCTGGCTTCCGGTGTTCGGGGACATCAAGTTCGTCACCTCCACCATCTTCGACATCGGTGTCTACACGGTGGTGGTCGGCCTGGTGCTGGACGTCCTGCGGAGCCTGGGCGCCGAAATCGACGAGCACTTCGAGGAACGGTCAGCAGGCTCCGGGCACCGACGGGAAGACCGTCCCCAGCTGCAGCAGGAAGAGGAACCGGGCGGAATGCCTGCCGAGACCACCGCAAAGGGCAAAGCATGAGCATCAACCTGACCCTCCTGATCGTCATGGGTGCCCTCTACGCGTGCGGAATCTACCTGATCCTGGAACGCAGCCTGACCCGGGTGCTGCTGGGGCTGATGCTGCTGGCCAACGCCACCAACCTGCTGATCCTGGCAACCGGCGGCTACGCGGGCCTGGCCCCGCTGTTTTCCAAGGACATCCCCGCCCAGGACTACAACGACCCACTGCCGCAGGCCCTGATCCTCACATCGATCGTGATCTCGTTCGCCGTCACGGCGTTCATGCTCGGCATCATCTACCGCACCTGGGTGCTGGCGCGCCAGGACGACATCCAGGACGACGTGGAAGACCTCCGGGTGGCCGAAACCCCGAGCTTCGACGCCGAAGACGACGCCGAGGTTCCGGCCGAGACATCCGAATTCCCGCTGGCAACAGTCACCGCGGGCGGCCGTGAAATTCCCGCCGAGGACGCCGCGGCGGAGGAGCAGCCCGGCTCACTCAACGTCGACCCCCGCCCCGTCAAACGCAGTCCGGAAGGAGGCGGAAAGTGAACATGGCACCCCTGGCTCCGCTCGCCGTCGTACTTCCCATCCTGGGCGCCGCCCTGACCTTCCTGCTGATCCGGCACTCCCGCGCCCAGCGGGCGGTCAGCATCGCGCTGCTGTCCCTGACCCTGGCGCTCGAATGCCTCCTGCTGGCCTCGGCATGGGAGAGCGGAACCGCCGCGGTGACCATCGGCGGCTGGCTGCCGCCCTGGGGCATCGTGATGGTGGTGGACCAGTTCTCCTCCCTGATGCTGGTGGTCTCCTCCGCGGTGAGCCTGGCCGTGCTGGTGTATGCCACCGGGCAGGGCATGGCCGACGGCGACCAGGACGCCCCGGTCTCGATCTTCCACCCCACCTACCTGATCCTGGTGGCGGGGGTGTCCAACGCCTTCCTTTCCGGCGACCTCTTCAACCTCTACGTGGGCTTCGAGATCCTGCTGACCGCAAGCTACGTGCTGATGACGCTGGGCGGCACCGGGCCCCGCATCCGCGCCGGCGTGACCTACGTGGTGGTGTCCGTGGTGTCCTCGGTCCTGTTCCTGATCGCCATCGCCATGGTCTACGGCGCCACCGGGACCGTGAACATGGCCGACCTCGCCGTGAAGCTGGGGGAACTGGACCAGGGCACCAGGACGCTGCTGCACGTCATGCTGCTGGTGGCGTTCGGCATCAAGGCCGCCGTGTTCCCGCTGTCCTTCTGGCTCCCTGACTCCTACCCCACGGCCCCCGCCCCGGTCACCGCCGTGTTCGCCGGCCTGCTCACCAAGGTGGGCGTGTACGCGATGGTCCGGACCGAGACACTGCTGTTCCCGGGCGATGCCCTGAACGCCCCCCTGATGGTGGCGGCACTGCTCACCATGGTGGTGGGCATCCTTGGCGCCCTGGCGCAAAGCGACATCAAGCGACTGCTCTCGTTCACCCTGGTCAGCCACATCGGCTACATGGTGTTCGGGCTGGCCATGTCCTCCGCCGCCGGGCTGGCCGCGGCGGTCTTCTACGTGGCCCACCACATCACCATCCAGACCAGCCTCTTCCTGGTGACCGGCCTGATCGAACGGCGGGGAGGCAGCTCCTCCGTGGACCGGCTGGGCGGACTGGCCAAGATCTCGCCCCTGCTGGCACTGCTGTTCTTCATCCCCGCCATGAACCTCGCCGGAATTCCCCCCTTCTCCGGGTTCCTGGGCAAGGTGGGTCTGCTGCAGGCCGGCGTGGAACTGGGGACGCCGCTTGCCTATGCCCTGGTGGTCGGCGGCGTGGTTACCAGCCTCCTGACCCTGTTGGCCGTCGCCCGGGTCTGGAACCGTGCGTTCTGGCGCCGGCCCACGGACGCCGAGCATCCGGACCCGGTGCTCCTTGCCGCGCCGGCGGCGAGGGTTTCCGGGCCCGGAGCCAAGCTCAACGACACGGTGACGCTGCTGCCGCGCACCATGGTGGGCTCCACCATGGGCCTGGTGGCCATCGGGGTTGCCCTGACCGTCTTTGCCGGGCCGCTGTTCGAGCTGTCCGGCCACGCGGCACGGGACATGCTGGACCGGACCCCGTACATCCAGGCGGTCCTCGGCGAGGGATCACCCGTTCCGGCCACCCCTGTGGTGGGAGGACGACGATGAGCCGGCAAAGGATTTCCCTGCGCCAGGAGCTGCCGCTGCTGGTGTGGCTGGTGGTTGTGTGGGGGGCCCTGTGGCAGGACTTCAGCCCTGGCAACCTCCTGTTCGGCGCGCTGCTGGCGGTGGGCGTCGCGCGGCTGTTCTACCTTCCGCCGGTGGAGCTGAGCGGCCGGTTCAACATGCTGTATGCAGTCCCCTTCGCCCTGGTGTTCCTGGGCAAGGTGGTGGTGGCCAGCGCCCAGGTGCTCTACCTTGCCGTGGTCCGCGGGCCCCGGGTGACCAACGCCATCGTCGCTGTAAGGCTGCGGAGCCACCAGGACCTCATAGTCACCGCCACCGGGCACGTGATCTCCCTGATTCCCGGATCCCTCGTGGTGGAGGTGGACAGGTCCACCTCCACGCTGTACCTGCACGCGATCAACATCACCTCGCGGGAAGACGTGGAAAGCCTGCGGAATGAGGTGCGGTCCATCGAGGCCGGCCTGATCCGGATCATGGGCACGCGGGAGGAACTGGAAGCAGTCCGAAAGGAAACAGCCGCATGATGGACGCAGTCCTGGCGGTCACCGCCGTCATCTTCTCCCTGGCCGCCGCCGGGGCGATCATCAGGATCGCCCGCGGCCCCTCGCTGCTGGACCGGGTGCTCGCCGCCGACGTGCTGCTGGCCATCCTGGCCGGCGCCCTGTGCATCGATATGGCGGTGAACCGCCACCTGAACAACCTCATGCTGGTGGTGGCCATCTCCATCATCGGCTTCATCGGGTCCGTCACCGTGGCCAGGTTCGTTGCCGACCGGAGGGTGGACCCCAATGAATCCTGACTTGTCCCGTCCGGATGGCTGGGTCGACGTGGTCTCGGCCGTTTTCATGGTGGTCGGCGCACTGATGTCCCTGGCGGCCGCCATCGGCCTGCTGCGCTTCCCGGACCTGATGTCCCGGATGCACGCGGCCACCAAGCCCCAAGTCCTGGGGCTGTTCCTGCTGCTGGCAGCCATCGGCCTCCAGCTGCGGACGTGGTGGGTGTGGCCGGTGCTGCTGGTGGCCTGGGTCTTCCAGCTCCTCACGGTCCCCGTGTCCGCCCACATGGTGGGCCGGGCGGGGTACCGCACCAAGCACCTGCACCGGGAACTGCTCAGCGCGGACGAGCTTGAAGCCGTAGTGCAGAAAGCCGCCGCCGAGGCTGCCCGGAAGGACAGCTCCGACGACGGCGGGACGCGCTAGTTCCTAGACGATGTCCTGGCTCTTGGCGAAGCGGGCGATGGCGCGCTGGGTGCCGCGGTTGGCCAGGACCTGGATGATGGCGCTGACCGATGCCGAGATCAGCGCGAAGGTCAGGGCCGAACGCAGGCTCGTTGGGACATCCTCGTTCTTGCCGGTGGGCGCCTTCTGCCCGGTGGTCTTTTCCCAGATGCCGTTGACCAGCTTGGTGCCGGCCAGGCCTGCGAGGAGGCTCACCCCGGTCCCGAGCAGCTTGATGAAAAGGTTCATTCCCAGTACTCCTTGACAGCGGAAAGCGGACTTCCTCCAGCCTAGCCGTACACCCGGGCGCGCCAGGGTAGGCCCGCCCGCCGTGGCCTTTCCCGCAGTGCCCTATCCCGCAGGGGGCTCCGTGCGGAACTTGATCATCTTGTGGGTTCCGTCGCAGTAGGGCTTGATGGCCGAGGCCCCGCACCGGCACAACGCCACGGTCTTGCGGTCGCGGGGCACCAGGCCGCCGGAGGGCGTGACGATCTCAAACCCGCCCCGCACAATTAGTGGCCCGTTCGGACACACCACAATGGAACTGGCGGCCGGTTCCCCGGCGCTATGTCCTGCGGTCGGCTGCTCCTGGTTCACATCTGCTCCTCTGTGGTTGGTGCGTGGGTTTTTCCCTGGTGGCGCAACCGGAGTTCGGCCTCCGAGTGGGCTGCCGCTTTGAGCCGGGAACCCGCGTACGGAATACCGCCCGCCAGCCGGAAACCGAGTGCCAGCCAGATGCAGACCGCGCGTTCCAATGTCCAGAGCGGGGCGAAGCATGCAGCAACGGCTGGAAAGACTGCGCGCCCGCCATGCCGCCGGCGGCCGATTTCCGCCGTTGCGGTGGCCGCGCCCGCCAGCATCAGGAGATACAGGCCCCGCATCCTGGCGGGAAGCGCGGCGGCGCAGGCAGCTGCGGGGAGCAGCGCGAGTTCGGCTGCCAGGCGCGGCGGCTGGGCAAAGTCGTCGTACGCCTGCCGGATGCGCTGCCCCAAAAAGTGCCGGGGTGCCGGTGGTCGGCGCGCGACGAAAAGGTCCGGAACGATCCTTTCACGGCCGCCGGCAGCCTTGACGGTCCGGATCAGTTCCAGGTTCTCGAACAGGACGCCCTCGTACCCGCCGGTGGCAAGCAGCGCGCTTCGGCGCACGCCCAGTGTTCCGGGGTAATCCGCGGACCAGGCCCGGTTGACCAACGTCCTGGCCGTGTCCCACAAGGCGTGCCAGGGGAGGGGATCGAAGTAGTTTTGCGGGCGCACCACGTCCGCCGAGCTGAGGTGATGGACGACGGCGGCGAGGGACCCGCGCGTGTAGCGAACGTCGTCGTCGGCGATGACAAGGAACTCCCTGGCTGAGGCCCGGACACCCGTCAGCACGCCGGCAACCTTGCCGTTCTGCGTGCCGGGGGCGAGCGCGGGCTGTCCGGCCGAAAACAGTGCGGCATGGCCCGGCCCGGCCGATTCCGGCCGAATGTGGCGGACCGCGGCGGGGAAGGCAGCCCGGTGCCTGTCGAAAAGCCGCGATGGGGAGCCATCCACCACCGTCACGGGGATCCACTCCACCAGGAGCGTGAGATAGGCGGTGAGCTCAGGCAGCCCGGAGTCCGCCGTCGCAGCCCCTGGTTCGTCGGTCCAGCGCAGGGGAAGGATGTATTCGGCGTCCTCCCACGGCTGCGGCGCGGACGTCATGCCGCCACGGGTGCTGCCGCCCGCAGCGATGATTTCCCGGCCTCCCAGGAGCCCAGCAAGTGGGCCGAAAGCCGGCTGTCGATGGCCATGACCGCCGTGGCCCCGAACAGGACATCCGCCAGGAGTTCCGGCTCGGCCTCCACCAGTCCACCGGCCAGGTCCCGCCCGGCGATCTGTTCGTGCACGGCGTCGGCCTCCACATGTTCGTCGAAGTAGTGCGTGACTCCGGCGTCGAAACCATGGCGGCGGAAGCCGTTGCCATAAAAGCGGTTGGGCTGGGAGGACGTCATCTCATAGATGGCAAGGTGGCCCGTGATGGCGCCGCGAAGCCGCCGATTCAATCCGCACAGCGACATCAGGTTCACCGAAGCGAGGGAGACGGCGGGGACAGCGTCCAAGTAGGCGCCATAGCGGTCATCCAGCCCGAGGCCGCGCATGGTGCGGGCGAACAGGGCACTGTGCATCCGTTCGGGCCGGCCGCCCCCGTACTCGTCCGCCTGGATTTCCACGAGCGCCGCCTTGGCCCGGCCGCTGAGGCGGGGAATGGCCCAGGTATGCGGATCGGCTTCCTTCAGCTGGTACACCGATTTGTGGACCAGGAACTCCTTCAGCTGCTCCAGCGAAGCCTTCCTGGCCACGTAGCGCGAGACACTGGGGCCGGTGTCGCTGGCGGCCAGGTCGAAGAGGATATTGGCGACGTCGTCGCTGGCCAAGCCGTCGCTGGACGGGCCGTCCCCGGGGAAGGCGCCGGTGGCAGGAAGGCCGTGTTTCCCGGCGATCTTCCGCGCGGCCTGGCGGAGCGCCTTTTCGAAGGGCTCCTCGATCATCCGCCGGATCCGGATCAGTCCCGGCTCCCACTCCCAGTCGTCGGCGACGCCGTCAAGGCCTGAGTAGTGCAGTTCGTAGAGGCTGAAGAGGGAGAGCTGGATGTCCTCGTGGCCGATGATGTCCCCGGCCCGGGCCAGCTGTGCCGCCACCAGGGCCTCCAGTGCGTCCAGGTCAGCCGCGGAAGAAGCCGGCGCCTGCACCAGGATTTTGAACAGGGCGCTGCTGATGGGTCCTCTGGTGTCCGGGATTCTCATGGTGCTCCTTGGTCTTCTGCCGCGCCGATGCCGGGAACAACCACGGGGGCGCCGGTGCGCGGTGCTGGCATGCCCTGTCCTCCTCGAAACCCGGGAGGAACATAGTAAGCATGGCTTAGTAATTAATGCTACGCAGAACCAGGGCGCGCCGGATGCGGGCCGGTAACGGGTTAGGGTGGAACGCAGAACCGTTTGGCAGGAAGCGGCATCCCCGTCCCTCCGTATGCTTCCGGTGGCGACCAGTCCAGCCGGAGCAACGCCATGGTTCAAGAATCCCTCGCCCCTGAACACCCCCTGCAACTGTCCCAGTATTTCCAGGACCTGCAGGACCTGCAGGATCTGGTGCTGGACAGCCCGGACGTCGGAGTCTTCCTCAACGAACTGGCCACGGTAGCAGCCGAGGGCCTTTCAGCCGCCCCGTTCGTGCCCGCTGTCTGCGGCGTGACCCTGTTCCGGCGGAAGAAGGCCACCACGGTGGCCAGCAGCGACCCCACCGCCAAGGAGATGGACGAACTGCAGAACACCTTCCGCGAGGGACCGTGCCTGACGGCCATGGGGGAGATGCGGAGCATCCTGGTGCCCGACACCGCGCGGGAGCACCGGTGGCCCGGTTACGTCGCCGCGGCAGCGGGGCAGGGCATCCGGTCCATCCTGTCGGTGCCGTTGCTGGTGGATGACACAACCCGGGCGGCCCTGAACCTGTACGCGTCGCGCAGCGATGCCTTCAGCGGCCCGCACATCAGCCGCGCGGAGGCGTTCGCCGCCCAGGCGTCGAAGTCACTTCGGCTTGCGCTGAAGATTGCCCAACTCAACGACGCCCGCAACGACATGGCACTGGCCATGCAATCCAGGACCGCCATCGACCTCGCCGCCGGCATCATCATGGCCCAGAACCGGTGCAGCCAGGCGGCGGCCATGGAAATCATGAAGGCCGCTTCCAACGCCCGGAACATCAAGCTGCGGGAGCTGGCCCAGTCCATCGTCGAATCCGTGGGGGCCGGCGGCGGGGTTACCACGCACTTCGACGAATGAGCGGCAGCTACACCTCCAGCGCCGAGCCGAGGACGTCCCGGAGGGCTTCCACCACCAGGTCGTGGTCCTGCACCTGGGGCAGCCCGGACACGGTGACGGTGGCCACCGCTCCCACTCCCGTAACGACAATGGGGAAGGCGCCCCCGTGCGCGGCGTAGCGGGACTGGTCGAACCAGGCATGGTCTTCGATCCGGCCCCCGCCCAGCCGGCCCCGCAGGCCCACCAGGAGGGACGGCACCTCGTACCGTGCGGCGGTGCGCTGCTTGGCGCGGACCCAGTAGCCGTTGTCAGGCGTGGCGCCCGGCAGTGCAACATGGAACAGGACTTGCTCGCCCTTGGTGATGTCGATGGCGATGGGAAGGCCCCGCTCCTTGCCCAGTTCCACGAGGAGCAGGCCAAGGTTCAGGGCGTCATCCGGGGAAAACCCCGGGAACTGCAGCTCCCTGACCTCCGCCTCGACGCGGGCGATCAGGGCTTCCAGGGAACCCTCGGGCTGCGTGTCGAGGGAATCCGGATCGAACTCGGTCACATGCGGCGGATTGGCACTCATGCCCCACAATCTACCCCTCGCCAGGTGTAAACTTGACCACGCCCGCAAGGGCTGAAATACACGCCTAATTTGAACCAAAACCACCATTTACAACGACAGGGGAGCGCCGCCGTCGGCATCCTGGCCAGGCCGGGAACCGCAGGTGGGCGCTGAGAGTGCGGACCGCCGCAGACCCTCGAACCTGATCCGGTTAGTACCGGCGCAAGGGAGTCGAGTTCTCGAAGTGATTGGCAACGGCAGTCAACGCCGCATTGCCGCGCTTTCCCCTCCTGTTACCCAGGAGGATCACATGAGCACAGCAGCAATCAAGAAGACCACCAGCAAGTCCTGGCGCGTCGTGGACATTGTGGTGGCGGCCCTCGTCGCCATCGCCGGCGGCGTCATTTTCTGGGCCTGGTCCCAGGGCGCGGCCGCAGTATCCGTGCCGATGAACGCGGCCTACCCGCCCCTGACCGGCCTCATCGCCGGCGGCTGGATGATCCCCGGTGTCCTGGGGATGCTGATCATCCGCAAGCCCGGGGCGGCGCTGTTCTGCGAGACCGTGGCAGCTACCGGTGAACTCCTCATGGGTTCCCAGTACGGCACGTCCGTCCTGTTCTCCGGCTTCGTCCAGGGCCTGGGCGCGGAGATCATCTTCGCGATCTTCGTGTACCGCAAGTTCAACCTGCCCGTGTCCCTGCTGGCCGGTGCGGCATCAGGCCTCTTCTGCGGCCTGAACGACTCCTTCGCACCGTGGGGCTGGAACATCGCCTACTCCGGCGCGGACAAGCTGGCCTACATCCTCTTCTGCATGGTTTCCGGAGCCATCATTGCCGGCGCGCTGTCCTGGATCGCCACCCGCGGTTTGGCCCGCACGGGCGTCCTGAGCTCCTTCGCCTCGCGCAAGGCCGCCACGGAGCCCGTTTTCTCCTGATGCCCGCCGCTTACGGGGACGCCTCGGCTCCCGCCCGGCCTGCCGCCGTCACAGCCCGCGGCTGGGGCTGGCGGCATGCCGGCAGGTCCAAGCCTGCCGTCAACGCCCTCAACCTTGACATCAGCCCGGGGGAGCGCGTGCTCCTGCTGGGTCCCTCTGGCGCCGGGAAATCCACGCTCCTGCATGCCCTCGCGGGGGTGCTGGGGGACGTGAACGACGACGGCGAGGCCGGGGATGCCGACGAATCGGGTTCGCTGCTGGTCGACGGAGAATCCCCGCGCGCCCGGCGCGGCCATGCCGGGCTGATGCAGCAGGACCCGGAGACGCAGGTGGTCCTGTCACGGGTGGGCGACGACGTCGCCTTCGGCGCCGAGAACCTCGCGGTGCCCCGCGATGCCATCTGGCCGCGGGTGCACGAGGCGCTGGACGACGTCGGGCTCGCCCACCTTTCGCTGGACCACCCCACGTCGGCCCTGTCCGGCGGGCAGAAGCAGCGCCTGGCGCTGGCCGGCATCCTCGCCATGCGCCCCGGACTGATCCTGCTGGACGAACCCACCGCCAACCTGGACCCGGACGGAGTGCTGGAAGTCCGCGACGCCGTCGCGCGCTGCCTGGACAAGACCGGTGCCACGCTGGTGGTGGTGGAGCACCGGGTGTCCGTGTGGAAGGACGTCGTGGACCGGATCGTGGTCCTGCAGCCGGGCTCCGCCACTGACGATGCCGTACTCCTGGACGGGCCGCCGGACCGCGTGCTGGCCGAGGCCCGGACCATGCTCGCCGCCGCAGGCGTCTGGGTGCCCGGTTACGTGCCGGCAACACGAAGCCGTGCCGAGGTTCCGGCCGCCGGGACGGGCAACCTGCTGCTGGCGGCCGAGCGGCTCGCCGTTTCCCGGGAGCGTCCGGGCCGCCGCGGCTTCCGGAAGGTAGCGCCGGCCCCGGTCCAGGAAGGCCTCACCGCGCAGGTCCGGGCGGGGCAGGCACTCGCCATCACCGGGCCCAACGGAGCCGGAAAATCGACCTTCGCCCTGACGCTCGCCGGCTTGCTGGAGCCCGTGGCAGGGACGGTGTCCGCCACGATGGACCTCAGCCGCGGCGTAGGCATCGACCCCTACAAGTGGAAGGCCGAACAGCTGATTTCCCGGGTGGGCACCGTGTTCCAGGAGCCAGAGCACCAGTTCGTGACGGGCAAGGTGCTGGATGAACTGCGTTTCGGCCCACGGCACCTGGGGCACGGCGGGGAACGGGTCGACGAGCTGCTGGAGCGGCTCCGGCTCACGGCCCTGGTGGATGCCAACCCGTACACGCTGTCCGGCGGCGAGAAGCGGCGGCTGTCCGTAGCCACGGTCCTTGCCGCCAGCCCGCAGGTCCTGGTGCTGGACGAGCCCACCTTCGGGCAGGACGCCAACACCTGGGCGGAGCTGGCCTCGTTCCTGTCCGAACTCCTGGACGCCGGCACCGCGGTGGTCTCCGTGACGCACGATGCCGAGTTCACCGCCGCCCTGGGCGGGGCCGAACTGCGCATGGCCGCGGCGGAAGCGGTGGCGCCATGAGGCAGCAACTCACCCTGCGCGGCAACCACGCGCTCCTGACGCGGGCGAACCCGCTGAGCAAGTTCGCCGCCGTCGTGCTCATCACGGCGGTCCTGGCGCTGTCCATCGACTGGGTCTCCGCCTCGGTGGCCCTGGTGTTCGAGGTGCTCCTGTTCCCGCTTGCCGGCCTGACGCCGTCCTTGTTGTGGCAGCGCGGCTGGCCGCTGATCCTCGCCGCCGCCGTTGGGGGCTGGAGCACCTCCATCCTGGCTCCGGACAGCGGACGGATCCTGCTCGACGTCGGCATCTGGAGCATGAGCGAGGGGTCCCTGCAGCTGGGGATCGGGTTTTTGCTCCGCGGGTTCGCCATCGCGCTTCCCGCGGTGCTGCTCATGAGCTGCACCGATCCCACGGACCTCGCCGATGCACTGGCGCAAAAGGCGCGGCTGCCGCACCGCTTCGTCCTGGGAACCCTGGCAGCGATGCGCCTGGTGGGGCTGATGGCGGAGGAATGGCAGACCATTGGCATGGCCCGCCGGGCCCGCGGCGTTGGCTCCCGCGGCAGCGTGGCCCAGCGTGTCAAGGCAACGCTGGGGCAAAGCTTCGGCCTTTTGGTGCAGGCGATCCGCCGTGCGTCCCGGCTGGCGGTCACCATGGAGGCCAGGGGATTCGGCGGCGGCCCGCGGACCTGGGCGCGGGAATCCACCTACAGCCTGCTGGATGTGTGGGTGCTCGCCGGAGGTGTCCTGGTGGCCGGGCTTGCCCTGGCGGCCGCCGTATCCGCGGGGACATGGAACATGGTCTGGCTCGGCAGCTGACGCCGGAAACCTATCGCATCTACCGGGTAGTATCTGCCTGGTTGCCGCGCTTCCGTCAGGACGGGCCGCTCGGATAACTCATAAATGATATATTTATGTCATGACGCAGGAAACCGCTGAACACGTTGCCGCCATGCTCAGGGACGCCCGGAGCGAGAAGGGCTGGACCCAGGGCCAGCTCGCCGCCGAACTTGGCACCAGCCAAAGTGCGGTCGCCAGGATGGAGCAGGGCAAGCAGAACCTGAGCCTGAAGATGATCCAGCGGCTCGAGAACATCTTCGAGCGCAGCATCGTCAACGTGGGCAAGCCTCAGATGACCCACCTGCGCGTGGAAGGCGGACGCACCCTGTCCGGCGCCGTGGACGTTAACAGCAGCAAGAATGCCGGCGTGGCGCTGCTGTGCGCCAGCCTGATCAACCGCGGCACCACCGTGCTCCGCCGCCTCGCCCGCATCGAGGAGGTCAACCGCATCGTCGAGGTGCTGACCAGCATCGGCGTCGAGTGCACCTGGCTCAACGACACCGACCTGCGCCTGCGCCGCCCGGCCGTCCTTGACCTGGACGCCATGGACGTTGATGCAGCCCGCCGCACCCGCAGCGTCATCATGCTGCTCGGGCCGCTGCTGGATGAGTCCAGGGAATACCGGCTGCCCTACGCCGGAGGCTGCGACCTGGGCACCCGGACCGTTGAGCCCCACATGCAGGCGCTGCGCCAGTTCGGGCTTTCCGTGGAGGCCAGTGCGGGCTTCTACACCGTCCAGGCGCCGCCGGCCGACACCCAGGACCGCTCCTTCGTCCTTACCGAACGCGGCGACACGGTCACCGAGAATGCGATCATGGCGGCCGCCCACCGCCCGGGAACAACCGTGATCCGCAACGCCAGCCCCAACTACATGGTGCAGGACCTGTGCTTCTACCTCCAGATGCTCGGCGTCACCATCGAGGGCGTGGGCACCACCACCCTGAAGATCACGGGGCGCCCGGTGATCGACGCCGAAATCGAGTATTACCCCTCCGAGGACCCCATCGAGGCGATGAGCCTCATCACCGCGGGCATCGTCACCAATTCGGAGGTGACGGTCCGGCGCGTACCCATCGAGTTCATGGAGATCGAGCTGGCCACGCTGGGCCAGATGGGCCAGCAGCTGGAGGTCTCCGATGAGTACATGGCGCGCAACGGCCGCACCCGCCTGGTCGACGTGACCACCAAGCCCTCTGAGCTGAAGGCGCCCGAGGACAAGATCCACCCCATGCCGTTCCCGGGGCTGAACATCGACAACCTGCCGTTCTTCGCGGTGATCGCCGCAAATGCCACGGGCCAGACGATGATCCACGACTGGGTGTACGAGAACCGGGCGATCTACCTGACGGAGCTGAACAGGCTGGGCGCGCAGGTGCAGCTGCTGGACCCGCACCGCATCTACGTCAACGGACCCACCCGGTGGCGTGCGGCAGAGGTGGGCTGCCCGCCGGCACTGCGGCCGGCCGCCTGCCTGCTGCTGGCCATGCTCGCGGCAAGGGGCGTGTCCGAGCTGCGGAACATCTACGTGATCGAGCGCGGCTACGAGGACCTGGCCGAGCGGCTGAACACGATCGGTGCCAAGGTGGAGTACTTCCAGGACTGAGCATTAACGGTTCGTCATGATGGGCGGGGCTGCTTCACTTCCACCGCTGCTGCAGCAGAATGAACATATGCGTACATTCGGCGTCGAGGAAGAACTCCTGATCGTTGATCCGGAGTCCGGCGAACCGCTTGCCCTGGCTGACGCACTCCTTGCGGGCCGTTCAGACGCGGCGGATGACCTCCCCACGCAGCCGGCGGTGCACCATGCCGGGAAGCAGGCGGATTACGACGACGAGATGGGCCTGAGTGCCGAGCTCAAGCTGGAGCAGATTGAGACGCAGACCCGGCCCTGCCTGGAATACGGGCAACTGCTCGAACAGATTCGGGCAGGCCGTACACTCGCCGACCAGGCGGCCCGGAAGCATGACGCGAGGGTCGCTGCGCTGGCCACCTCACCGCTGGCGTCCACCACCCACACCACCCCGGACGCCCGCTACGCCAGGATGCTGGAGCGCTTCGGCCTTACCGCCCAGGAACAGCTCACCTGCGGCTTCCACGTCCACACCTACATCGAGTCCCCCGAGGAAGGCGTGGCCGTCCTGGACCGCATCCGGGACAAGCTCGCTGTACTGACAGCCCTGAGCGCCAACTCGCCCTTCTGGAACGGCGTGCCCACCGGTTTCGAAAGCTACCGCACGCAGGCCTGGAACCGTTGGCCTACGGCCGGTCCCACGGGCATTTACGGAACCTACGCCGCCTACCGACGCGTGGTCACGCGCCTGCTGGAAACCGGCGTCATGCTCGATGAAGGGATGCTGTATTTCGACGCCCGTCTGTCCCGCAGCCACCCCACCGTGGAAGTGCGGGTGGCCGATGTCTGCCTCCGCGCCGAGGACGCCGGCCTCATCGCCGTGCTGGTCCGGGCGTTGGTGGAGTCCGCGAGCAGGGAATGGCGCCAGGAGGTTGATCCGGCGCCCGTTCCCACCGTGCTACTGCGGATGGCTTCGTGGCAGGCCAGCAGCGCCGGACTCAGCGGCGAGCTTCTGGACTTCGGGAATTTCCGCCCCGCGCCTGCCCCGGACGTCGTCCGCTCTCTTGTCGATTACCTGGCGCCGGTTCTGGATGAGCAGGGCGAGCTTGCTTTGGCGCGCCAGGGGATCGAGGACATCATCGCGCGCGGGACCGGGGCGGCTGAACAGCGCCGTGCCCGCGACAAGGCATTGGCCGGAACGCCGCCGGAGGACATGGGGTTCGGTGCCGTGGTGCGGCAGGCCGTCAACGTAACGATGCGGGGGGCGCTGGATCTCGCGGAGGTGGAGGCGGCCCCGGAACTGCTGCGGGTGCGCCAGCCCTAGCCGTCCCCGGGGGCTCCCTTGAAACGAAGGAGCTTCACGCCGACCGCGATCTGCATCAGGTAGAACACGAACGGCGGAATGTCCTTGTAGCGCAGGAGGATGCCGGCAAAAACCGGTGCACTGGCAGCGGCGCTCAGCCCGGTCCCGCCCTTGAGGGGGGAGGCCTGCAGTGCCGCGCCCAGCAGGCCGACGCCGCAGGTCTGGAGGCTGGCGTACGCCAGGAAGGGCCACGCAGCGCCCCTTCGATAGGCAAATTTCTCGATGTCCGCGGCGCGGACGGCGAGGGCCCAGACGAACAGGGGGCTGCCCGCCAGCAGGGCGACGGCGGCGACGGTCGCCAGTTGTCCGGCCCGGGCAGGCCCGGTTTCTGATTCCGCGTTGCCTGCTTCCTGCCGCAGCCGCCGGGCAAGCCGCACGAATCCCAGGGGTGCCGCCGCCGTTCCTGCTGCGGCGAGGAACTGTCCCAGTGTCCAGAGGCCGCGGTGGCGTTCCAGCATGGCCAGCCGCTGCTCGGCGCTTTTGGTGGCGTGGACGTTGCCCACCATCGCGATCCCCAGCAGCCAGCACGCGCTCGCCGCGGTGCTCACCGCTCCCGCCCTGGCATATGGCTGTGACTGGCCCATGGCTTGCCTCCTTCGCCTCCGCTGCCTATTAAAGTGCGGAGGAGCGGCGGAAGCTAGATCTGCTTCAGCGCCTGTTCCAGGTCGCGGATAAGGTCATCAGCATCCTCAAGCCCCACCGAGAGGCGGACCACGCCGTCGCTCAGCCCGATGGCAGCGCGGCCCTCCGGCCCCATGGCCCGGTGTGTGGTGGTGGCCGGATGCGTGATGAGGGACTTGGAGTCGCCCAGGTTGTTGGAGATGTCGATGATCCGCAGCCCGTCCAGCAGGGCGAACGCAGCCTCCTTGCCGGACCGGCCCGCAGAGGGCGCGAGTTCCAGCGTGAGGACGGTGCCGCCGGCGCTCATCTGCTTCGCCGCCAGATCGTACTGCGGGTGGGACTTCAGCAGCGGGTACTTCACCCAGCTCACGGCCGGCTGCTGCTCCAGCCACTCAGCGAGCCGCAGGGCTGTCGCGGACGAGTGGTTGACGCGCAGGCCCATAGTCTCCAGGCCCTTGGTCAGGACCCAGGCGTTGAACGGGGAGAGTGCGGGGCCGGTATGGCGCATCAGCTGCTTGACGGGGCCGTCGATGAATTCCTGGGTTCCCAGGATGGCACCCCCCATCACCCGGCCCTGGCCGTCGATGTGCTTCGTGCCGGAGTAGACGATGACGTCCGCGCCCAGGTCCCCGCAGCGCTGCAGGAGGGGAGTGGCGAAGACGTTGTCCGCCACCACCTTGGCCCCGGCGGCGTGTGCCAGTTCGCTCACGGCCGCGATGTCCACGATTTCCTGCATCGGGTTGGACGGTGACTCGAAGAACACGGCGGTGGTGGGCTGGGACAGCGCCTCGCGCCACTGGTCCAGGTCGGGGCCGTCCACGAAGACGGTTTCCACACCCCACCGGGGGAGGATCTCGTTCAGGATGACGAAGCAGGAACCGAACAGTGACCGGGCGGCAACCACCCGGTCGCCGGCGGACAGCAGGGCAACCAGCGCGGTGAAGACCGCCGACATGCCCGACGCCGTCGCAAAGCATGCCTCGGTGCCTTCCAGCAGGCGGAGCCGTTCCTGGAAGGTTGCCACGGAGGGGTTGCCGTAGCGGGAGTAGACGAACCGTTCGTCCTCGCCGGTGAAGGCGCGTTCTGCCGCGGCCGCTGATTCGTAGACGAACCCGGAGTTCAGGAAGATGGCCTCGGACGTCTCCTGGAAGTTGGTGCGGTCGAGTCCGCCGCGGACGGCCTGGGTGTCGGCGCTCCATCCGGAGGCGTCTGGATTGAAGGTCACTTAGTTCTTTCCGAGGTTGGTGGGCAGGCCGCGGTTCTTCCAGCCGTTGATGGTCCGTTCGCCGTAGCGGTCAGGCTCCCCCTCGAAGCCTTCCAGCACGTTGTACGAGGTGAAGCCAGCCTGGGTGGCGGCAATGGCGGCGGCGACGGACCGCGCGCCGGAGCGGCACAGGAATACCAGTTCCGCGGACGGGTCCTCGGGTGCCTGCTCCCTGAGGTCCTTCAGGAAGTCGGGGTTGGGGATGCCGCCGCGGAAGGTCCACTGGATGAAGAGCGGATCGTTGTCCGTGGCCTTGGTGTCCGGAATGCCGATGTGGGCCCATTCGCCTTCGGTGCGGACGTCCACCAGGATGGCGCCCTGCTCGAGCTTGGTCCAGGCTTCCTGGGGTGTCAGGTCTCCGGCGTAGCTCATGCGTGGCCCTCGCCGTCGAATTCGCCCTCAAATTCGCCGTCCAGCTCATCGACGGCGGTGGCCACGGCGGCGTCGGCGGACGCGATCGCGGCCGGCAGGACCACTGCCTGGGCCACGATGACGCTGGTGCCATTGAAGGTGGCGGCCGGGCTGCCGTGCAGCACGTACCCCTCGTCCAGGGCAGCGGAGATCCGCTCGCAAAATTCCCGGTTGTCCGGCCCGCTGATCAGGCGGTAGGACAGTTTTTCTTCAGTGGCGGGTGCGTCAGGCACGACGGATCTCCTTCTCCCACGCTTGCAGCTCGAATCGGTCGATATGCCGAGTATTCACCTGAGGCACCCCGCCGCGAAAGGGAGGGTTGCCGACCGGCCAGTCAGGGCTTAACGCCGGTACTCATTACTCCCCAAAAACGTAACATCTGGGGCGCGCAGCCGCATCGCCGCCGTCGTCATGTTCCGTAATTGAACGGCACCCTCCGCGCGGCCGTGGCGCGTGGTCGGATTTTGCCGCGGGCATGAAAATGCTGCGGCACCCGCGGCGCCACAGCATTCATTCCCCTTACCACTATGTGAAGGCCCTGGGTTGTTCGCGTGCAGGCCTACACCAGTTCGGGATAGGTGGTGACGATGTAGTCGGCCGCGGCCGGACCCGTCATCCGCAGGCCCTTGCGGCCTGCCGGGATCTTGTCCTTCATGGCTGACCAGAAACTGGATTCGCCCCCGGGTACTTGCTGGTTGATGAAGCACCAGCTCATGTACAGGCCAAATAACCGGTCCCGGTCAAGGGTGGATTCTGACGCCTGGTCGAAGTAGGTGGCTTCCTGGAGGAACTGGTCGAACTGCGAATGTGCCATGACGGCTCCCTTCGCTCGGTGCATTGTGCCGCCGTCAGGCTGCAGCGGCGAACCTCGATGCCCTGCACTAGGGGGCAAAGGATTGCGTAGGTGCAAACCCCTGGAAGATCGGGGAGCGCAGGGTGCTGTCACCACCTTGTCTACACTGTAGACTTTACCCGTAGACCAGATATGAGGCAACAGTCCCGGTTACGGCGGGACGGCTGCCCGGCAATGAGGACCACGCGATGACTTCCGCCGTCACTCCCAGGAGCGGCCACCCGAAAACCAGGCTGAGCAGGGACATTGTCTTGGCCAAAGCCCTCGAGTTGGTGGATGCCGAAGGCCTGGAAGCGCTGAGCATGCGCCGCCTGGGGCAGGAGCTCGGCCGGGATCCCATGAGCCTGTACCGCTACGCTGAAAACCGCGCAGCTTTGCTCGACGGTGTGGCGGAGCTTGTTCTCAATGACCTCTCCATAGAACCCGCGGACCCGGACTGGAAGGCGCAGCTTCGGAAGCTTGCCCACAGCCTGCGCCGGCAAGCGCTCCGGCACCCCAACGTGGTGCCCCTGCTGGTGACGCGGCCCCTCTCCACCCCGCTGGGCCTCCGGCCGCTGGGCACCCTGAGGCCACTGGAACAGATCCTGTCCCTGCTGGTGGCGGCGGGTTTCGAACCGGCCGACTCCCTCCACGTGTACCGCGCCTACTACGGCTTCCTCTACGGCCACATCCTCAACGAAATGCAGGAGTTCGTGGTGGATCCGGAGGAGAATGAGGTGCTCCTGCGCCTGGGGCTCCACCGCCTGCCCGCAAGGGACTTTCCGCGGCTCCGCGCCCTGGCCCCTGCCCTCGCGGAATACGACGGCGAGGCAGAGCTGGACCAGGGGCTCGCGATCCTGCTGTCCGGGCTGGAAGCGCAGCTCACCGGGCAGGCGGCGCGTTCCGGCGCCTGAGGCAGGGCTATTCGAACGAGGCGCGGCGCTTGTCCTGCAGGCGGGTGTTCCAGATATCCGGCCGGTTCACCTTGAACCGCCTGCCGGTCATCGCCTTGGCGTTCAACCGGATGTAGTGGGCCTTTTCGCCCGGCTGCCACGGCTCCAGCCCAAGGCTGTCCACCGCGTCCCGGTCCGCCTGGTCCTCGAGGATTTCCGTCTCGCCCCGCACCACCACGCTCCACGCGAGCTCCGTGGCGGGATCATAACCGTCGATCTCCAACGCTGCCGGCCGCTCCATTTGGGCACCCCAGAGCTTTGTCCCCGGGGCCGTGCGGAAGACGATGCTCCGCAGACGGACAACGTAGTTCACCGGGAAGATTTCGGGGTGGCCGTCAACCACGATGGCCAACCGGCCCACGGTGTCGCCGTCAAGGAGTTCCCAGCAGTCGTCGAAGGAGAGTTTTTCGATGGGCAGGTTGTGCGAGTCCATGGTCCACACCTTACGGGTGATGCCGAACAGGGAAAAGACCCGTGGCGGGCTGCCTGGCGCTTAGTGGATGCCGGCGAACAACCCGCTCAATTCGGCGGTCAGCTCTTTCTGGACGGAGGGGGTGCCGATGTCCTTGCCATCGATCCGGTTCACGGGGGCCAGCAGGCGGACGCTGGAGATCAGCCACACGGCGTCGGCATCGAAAAGGTCCTGTGGTTCCAGGGGGCCGTAGCCCAGCTCCCACCCGGCCGCCTTGGCAGCGGTGAACAGGGCGCCCTGGGAGGTTCCCGGCAGGATGCCGCTGTCCAGCTGGGGCGTGATGAGGCGCTTCACTGACGCGCCGTCGTCGGATTCCTCCACATGCGCGAGCAGCACTGTGGAGGTGGGGCCTTCCAGGACGCGCCCATCGGAGGACAGGAAGATGACGTCGTCGGCGCCCTGCTTGTGGGCGTGGCGCAGCGCCGCCATGTTCACTGCGTAGGAGAGCGTCTTGGCGCCAAGGAGCAGCCAGGGCGCCCGTTCTGCCACGTCACTGTCGTAGCCGCGGTCCAGGAGGATGACGTCAATGCCCGTCTCGCGCTGGCGGCGCCCGGCCGCTCCGGCAGGGGAAACCTGGACCCAGGAAGTGGGGGTGGCTGCGCCTTCGGCGCCGCGGGTGGCCACGAGCTTGACCACCAGCTCGTCGGTGGCGGGATCGGTCGGCGGGTGCTCGGACCGGTGGCCGTTGACGGCGGTGGCAATGGCCCGCTGCCACGCGTCCTGCGCGGGGATCACCAGGTCCAGTGCCTCGGCGGACCCTGCAAGCCTGCTCAGGTGGGCCGGCATCTTCCGTACCGTTCCGCCCACGGCCAGCATCGTTTCGAAGACGCCGTCGCCGCGGGTGACGCCCAGATCCGTGACGAGCAGCTGGGGTTTTGATGCGTCAGCAACCCGGCCATCCGGGAAGGCGGGGTCGAGGAAGACGAGGGCCACGGGGGCTGGTGAGCTCATGGCACCAGCTTAGTGGGGTGCCGCGGATAAGCTGGGCACAGTGTGCCGGCCGGAATCCGCCCGCCGGAACCCGATCTTCCCGGGGGTTCTTGACGTGTTGTGGCCGTTTTCGCTTGCCGGTACCGCCCCGATGTGGGTTGTGGTGCTGCTGGGCATCGCCGACCTCGCCATCAGGGTGCTGGCGCTGGGCATCATTCCCGGCAACAGGCGCCCCACCACGGCGATGGCCTGGCTGTTGGGGATCTTCTTCGTCCCCTTTGTGGGCATCGTCCTGTTCCTGCTGTTCGGTAACTTCCGGCTCTCCAGCCGCCGCCGGGCGCAGCAGCAGCTGGTCAACAACCGGGTACGGGCAGGGATCACCGCGCTCTCGGATGCTGAAAGCGACTACCCCGGCCCGGAGTGGGTGAAGTCCGCCGCTGAACTGAACCGCACCCTGGGTTCGCTGCCCATGGTGGACGGCAACTCCGTGGACCTCATCCCCGGCTACCCGGACTCCATCCTGGCCATGACGCAGGCTGTGCGGAAGGCAAAGAAGTACGTCAACGCCGAGTTCTACATCATGAGCACGGACCATGTCACCGACGACCTGATCACGGCGATGGAGGAAGCGGCCGAGCGGGGTGTGGAAGTGCGACTCCTGTTCGACCACATCGGCACGCTCCGCATCAAGGGCTACAAGAACCTGCTCAAGCGCCTGAGGGCCGGAAAGATCCAGTGGAAGCGCATGCTGCCGCTGCTGCCCATCCACGGCCAGTGGCGCCGGCCCGACCTTCGCAACCACCGGAAAATCATGGTGGTGGACGGCGAGATTGCCTTCACGGGTTCGCAGAACCTGATCGAGCCCTCCTATAACAACCCGCGGCACCGCAAGGCCGGGCGCGAATGGGTGGAGCTGATGGCCTGCCTGCGCGGACCCATCGTCACCACCCTGAACGTCGTGTTCGCCACCGACTGGCTGGGTGAAACCGACGAGTCACTGGAACACCAGCTGCAGCCGCCATCCGACCCGCATCCCGGCACCGTCACGGCCCAGGTGGTCCCCAGCGGCCCTGGGTTCAGCACGGAAAACAACCTGCGGCTCTTCAACACCCTGATCTACTCCGCCCAGCACCGGATCTCGATCTGCAGCCCCTACTTCGTCCCGGACGATTCCCTGCTGTACGCGATCACCACGGCGGCGCAGCGCGGCGTGGACGTCGAACTCTTCGTGTCCGAAAAGGGCGACCAGTTCCTGGTGCACCACGCCCAGCAGTCCTACTACGAGGCCCTCCTTGAAGCCGGCGTCCGGATCTACCTGTACAAGGCCCCGTTCGTGCTGCACGCCAAGCACTTCACCATCGATGACGAGGTGGCGGTCCTTGGCTCCAGCAACATGGACATGCGCTCCTTCTCGCTGAACCTGGAGGTGTCCGTGATGCTCCTGGGCGAGGACATCGTGAACAAGATGCGGGCCGTGGAGGACACGTACCGTGACATCTCGCACGAGCTCAAGCTGGCCGGCTGGCGGAAGCGTCCCCTCGCCGCGCGCTACGTGGACAACGTGGCCCGGCTGACGGCAACCGTCCAATAGCGGCAACCGGCGGGTAGCCCGGCAGCTGCAAGGGCACCCCGGCGGACCTAGCCGTCGGCACCCACGCGGCGGTCGTCGTCGCGCTCCACGTACTCCGTCCAGCCGCCCTTCCGGTAGGCGGGAGTTCCGGCCGCGAGGGCGGTCACGGCCAGCGCGCAACAGCCGATCATCACCCCGGCCATGGAAAGCGCGTGTCCTCCCAGCAGCCCCACCAGCGGGCTGACCAGCCCCGCCACGCCCGACTGCAGGGCTCCGATGACCGCCGCCGCCGTCCCCGCCATGTGTCCGTAGTTGTGGAGGGCCAACACCGAGGCGTTTGCCGGGATCATGCCCTGGGCGGCCAGAACAAGCCACAGGCCTGCCATCAGGCCGAAGGCGCCGCCCGCGCCCGTGGCCACCACGGCCAGCAGCAGCAGGGCAAAGCCCAGCTGGACCAGGAGGGCGGTCCGCAGGAGGCGCACCGGCGGGAACTTCCGCACCAACGCCGCGTTAAGCTGCGCCGAGAGTACCAGCGCCGCACCGTTCAGGGCGAAGGCGAGGGCAAACTGCTGCCCGGTGAAGCCGTACTCGTTTTGGAAGACGAACGGCGAACCCACAACGTAGCTCATGATCAGGGCCAGCCCGAGCCCGGGGATGATGGCCAGGGCCATGAAGTGCCTGTCCCGCAGCAGGGACCAGTACGCGCCGGCCACGTGCCGGGGTCGGCCAGGAGAGCGCCTGTCGGCCGGGAGGGTCTCGGGCATGAACTTCCAGACGACCGCCACGAGGACCAGCCCGATAAGCGCCAGCACATAGAAGACGGCACGCCAGTTCCAGAACCCGGCGACCGCCTGTCCCACCGTGGGGGCGAAGAGCGGTGCAACGCCGACCACCAACATCAGCCGGGACAGCAGCCGGGCAGCAGCGGAACCGGTGAAACGGTCACGGATGACGGCCAGTGCCACGACGGCCGCGGCCGCGTTGAAGAAACCCTGCAGCACACGCAGGACCGTCAGCGTTTCAATGTTCGGCGTTACGGAACACAACAGTGAGATGGCCACGTGCAGGGCGATGCCGATGAACAGCGGCAACCGCCGTCCGAACCTGTCGGAAAAGGGGCCGATCACCAGCTGGCCGATCCCGCCGCCGAGGAGGGTCCCGGACAGCGTGAGCTGGGCGGCCGCCTGGGTGGTGTCGAGGTCAGCCACCACGGCGGGCAGGGAGGGCAGGTACATGTCGGTGGTGACCGCGGGAAGGGCGGCCAGGGCGCCAAGCATCAGGACGTACTTGACGCTGCGCGGCGGCCGCTGGCCGGTGTCATGGGGCGGGCAGGAATCCGTCACGCGGCAAACCTCACTCTGGTGGGAACACTGAGGGGCCGCCGCGTGGCTTGAGCGGGTAGAAGTCAGAAGATTACCCCGGGCGGGGACTTCCTAAACCAGCGTCCTGGTCACTCCGGCGGGAACGTTGCGCCCAGGGTGGAGAGCACACCGAACGCCTTGGTGCGGATTTCCTCGTACTCGTCGTCCGGGACCGAATCGGCGGTAATGGCGCCGCCGACGCCGAGAGAGAGTTCCGCGGTTCCGTCGCCGCCGGCGTTGATCACCAGCGTCCGGATGGCCACAGCGAGGTCCGTGGCCGCATTGAGCGAAAAGTAGCCGATGGCGCCCGAGTAGATTCCCCGGGGTCCGGCTTCCAGCCGGTCCAGGATGGCCATGGTGCTGATCTTCGGTGCCCCGGTCATCGAGCCGGCCGGAAAACACGCTGCCACCGCTTCGGCACGCGGCGAACCGGGCAGCAGGCGGGCATCGATGGTGCTGACCATCTGGTGGACGGTGGCATAGCTCTCGATGGCGCACAGCCGGCTCACCGTCACCGACCCCGGGACCGCGAAGTGGCTGAGATCGTTGCGCAGCAGGTCCACGATCATGATGTTTTCGGCGCGGTCCTTCAGGGACGTCGCCAGGTCGGTGCGCAGCTGTTCGTCCTCGCCGGGGTCGGCCGACCGGCGGCGGGTGCCCTTGATGGGCTCGGCGCGCATGCCGCCGTCGGACGCTATCTTCAGGAACCGCTCAGGCGAGGTGCTGGCCACGGTCAGGCTTCCCAGGCGCAGGTAGCTGGCGAACGGGGCGGGGTTCCTGCGCCGCAGGGCCAGGTACGTGGCCCACGGGTCGAGCGAGTCCGCCGGAATGCGGGCCTCAAGCGTGGTGGTCAGGCAGACCTCGTAGGTGTTGCCCTCCGAAATTTCGTGCTGGGCGGCGGCGATCTTCTCCCGGTAACCTGCGCCGGTGTCCCGGCTGCGGAATGCCGGCGCGGGGGTACGCACGACGCCGGTGCTGCCGCCGGCTCGGGCGTCAGCGGCCGGGCCGGCTGCGGCCTCCACCGCCGCTCTGGCTTCTCCGAGCCACTCCTCGGCGTCCGGCGCCTCCAACGCCAGGAGCCAGGTGTCCCCTGCAGCATGGTCCAGGACGACGGCCCGGCCGGCGAAGATCAGGGCGGCGTCCGGGGTGGGGGCGGAAAGGTCGCTGCCGCCGCTCTCGCGTTTGAGCTCGTAGCCCAGGCAGCCAAGCCAGCCAAGGGTGAACTGGCTTGGGTAGCCCTCCGGGGTCCGGACCGCCCGGCGGCCCCACACCGTGTCCAGCCAGCGGAAGAAAGGCCCGGTGACTTTCGCCGTCGCCGAGCCCGCGCTGACCAGGCTTTCGCCGGCTCGGTGCGTCACGCACTGTCCGAAGACGCCGCCGTCGTCCGCCATGATGCTGAACCGGCTGCGCTCGGCGGCCGCGGCATCCCCGTCCGGCCCGACCTGCTGGTGGGCGGCGCCGGCGTTGGAGGAATCCAGCCAGACCGCGTTGCGCGACCGGCCGTACAGGGACCGGAACAGCGCCGGGGCGTCAGGTGCTGCGTCCAGGCGCTCAGCGCGGAGGCGGAGGCCCCGGCGGGCGGACAGTTCGGGCGCGAGGATGGGCGCCAGCGCGGGCAGGTAGGGGAGGAGCCGCAGGAGGTCGGCGGGCGCGGATCCGTCAGCAAGGTTCTGGACCCGCAGGTCGGCGTGGCCGGGGACGTCGTCCTGGCCCAGCCACCCTTCCTCCTGCGCGGCCCACTGGTCCCAGTACGGCTCGTAGGATTCGCCGTCGCGGGCCAGTGCGCGGACGCGCCGGACCTCGTCGGGCGATTCAGCCCAGACGACGGCGCTCAGATGCGGCCGGGCCGCCTCCGCCGCGGCTCCCACACCCTCCACGATCACGATATCGGCGGGCAGCGTCACACGCGTATCGCCGTCGTAATGGTTCTCCCAGTCCCAGCTGGTCCAGGTGGCCGCCTCGCCCCGGCTGAGCGGCCTCAGGACGGTGGAAACATACCGTTCGACGCCGGCCGCCAGGCCGTTCCAGCCCGGGTAGATGTCCTCGAGGTGGAACAGCGAGACCTTGTGGTGCGCGCGGAGGCGGGCTGCGAGTTCGATGGCGAGGGTTGTCTTACCTGCGCCGGAGCGCCCGTCGATGGCGATGATGACGGGCGCTGGATTCATGGACTAGAGCGTACCGGTTTCCTCTGCACGCTTTCACCCGCGCTTTCCGCTGGCTAGAGCGCCTGGGGCTGGAGCTGCGATTTCTCCAGGACTGCGGCCTTGATGTGGCGGACCAGCCCCGGCAGCGCGGCGTGGATCTGGTGCCAGACGGCGTCGAAGTCCGAGTGGCCGCCGTACCAAGGGTCTTCGATGCCCTGGTCCAGCCGGTCTTTGTCTGCCATGGCGGGATCGAAACTGCGCAGCATGCGGATCTTGTCGAGGGACTCCTGGTCAGGAGCAGCTTCGCTGAGCCAGGCGTAATGGTCGATATCCAGCGCCAGAATCAGGTCGCGCTCGCGGAACCATTCGTGCTCCCATTCACGCGCAATGTGATGCTCGGATGTCAGCTGGGTGACGGCGAGCCTGCGGGCCGCCCGGGGATCGATAGGCCTCCCGGCCTCGTAGCCGGTGGTGCCGGCCGAATCGACTGCCACCAGACCGTCCAGCCCTTCGCGTTCGAGCGCCGCGACGAGCATCAGCTCCGCCATGGGGGACCGGCAGATGTTGCCCGTGCAGACGGTGATGACGCGGTATGGGCTCGACGTTGAGTTCATGAACTAAGCATGCGCGCTGGAATCCCCCTTGGCTAGCCGGAGGTTCATAAAGTTTTACATCTTTGTAAAGATGCATGACCTCGAATAACAAGGGTACTTACCACGCTGGTGCGGTTGCTCCCCGACGGGTCATCGACGGTACTTCTAGTGAATCAGGGCCAGCAGGATCCCCACCGCAACAAAAAGTGCGCCGAAGACCCTGCTGAGGACAAGCTGGCCCCGTTCGGTGCTGGTAAAGCGGTGGAAGGACCTGGCTGCCGCCGCGAAGAAGAACCACATCACCAGGATGTCGATAACCACAATGGTCGCCGTGAGGACGGCGTACTGCGTGAACAGGGATTCTTCGGGCCGGATGAACTGAGGAGTGAAGGCGAGGAAGAAGACGATCGCCTTCGGGTTCAACAGGTTCACCCAAAAACCGCGGCGGAAGATGGACCAGGCGGGTTCGTTGCGCAGGGCCGCGGCCTGCTCCTGCTCCACGGCGGGTTTGCTCAGGAACTGCCGGATGCCCAGGTAGACCAGGTAAGCCGCTCCCGCATACCGGATCACATTGAAGGCCATAGGGGAGCTCGCCACCAGGACACCTACGCCCAGTGCCACGATCAGGACGTGCACAACCAGTGCTGCCTGTTGCCCCAGGATTCCCCAGATGGACCGGCGGAACCCGGCGTTGAGCGAGTTGCTCATGGTGTTGATGGCCCCGGCTCCGGGGGTGAAGCTGATCAGGGCGCCGGCGCCGGCCAACGCCAGCCACAGGGAAAATTGCACTTGACAATCTTACCGGCTTGCCTGTGCCCTTCCTCAGCCACATTTGCCATGCTTGGAGTGCACCCAGTGATCCATGGTGCACGGCAGGCCCAGGTGGTACCGGTCAAAGTAATAGTGGGGACCGTTGGAGAGGTACCCGTCCTCGTCGAGGCCAAAATGGCCGATCATGAGGAATCCGCGCTCAAGGGCCACGTCCCGCAGTGCATCAGCTTCCGCCAGCACCCGTGCATGGGCGGAACCGGTGCACTCCCACCCTCCGGCGTGGGCGATGGCGAAGTACCGGGTGGTGTCCGGGTCCAGATGCTCCAGGATCGTGTCGAAATGGGGCTCGAGGCTTCCGTCGAATTGGCAGCTGGCAACCCCGATGTCCGCAAACTGCATCTCCGCGTCGAGCTCGATCAGGACGAGCCTGGGCAGGATTTCCCCCTCGGGGGCTATCAGCAGACGGGCAAGGAACTCGAGGTCAAAGCCTGCTTGGATGATCATGTTCCGAGGCTAAGGAGCGCGGCGAAACATCGGAACAGTCATACGCGCCTATGTGGACAACGGCTAAGCCCTGGCGATGACCTCGCCGTTCGGGATCAGGAACCAGCCGTCGTCGGTGGATCCCCAGCGGTGCCAGCCGGCGGAGATCCGGGCGAGGTCGGCCGGGTTGGCAAAACCGTACTCCAGCGCCTGCTCGGCGAACGCCGAATGCAGGACCCGTTCACCCCAGACCCGCGCCTGCCAGCGGCGCTGCTGGGCGGTTGCGTAAAGCCAGTTGCTGCTGGTGGGGGCAACGTCGGTGAAACCTGCGGCCTGGGCCCAACTGACCAGGCGTCGTCCGGCATCGGGCTCCGCTCCGTTGCGCCGCGCGATCCGCTGGTACAGGTCCATCCACTCGTCCAGCTCAGGGATGGCGGGGTACCAGCTCATGCCGTGGAAGTCGGCGTCGCGGACGGCGACGATGCCGCCGGGCTTGGCTACCCGCCGCATCTCCCGGAGCGCCTCGACCGGGTCCGTCAGGTGCTGGAGCACCTGGTGGGCATGGACGACGTCGAACGTTTCGTCCGCGAAGTCGAGGTCGTAGATGTTCCCGGCAACGAATTCCACGTTGCCCACCTCGCGCTCGACGGCGAGCGCCTGCGCCTGGACGATGATGTCCGGTGAGCGGTCCAGCCCGGTGACCTTGCCGGGGCTGACCAGGGCGGCAAAGTCGCAGGTAATGCTGCCGGGCCCGCACCCGACGTCGAGCAGGCTGGACCCGGCCGTGAGGTAGGGGAGGACGAACGCGGCGGAATTCTCGGCCGTCCTGGCGGCATGGGCGCGGACCACGGATTCGTGGTGGCCATGCGTGTAGACATCATCTTCAGGCTGCTCGGCGCTCACCAAACGCTACCCCTTACCCACGGGACCTACTCGGATTCCGTCCTTGCCGCCACCGTTGCTTCCACCATTGCCGTAATGAACCGGGTAACGGTTTCCAGTTCCTGCTCGGAGAAATTGGCCATGGCGCTCCCCATGTGCTGCGCCAAGGGGGCGAAGATCGCGCCGCCTTCCTGGAACGCCTTCGGGGTCATCTTCAGCTGGACCTGGCGCCGGTCCGTACTGTTCCGTTCCCGCACGATGTGCCCGGAGCTGTCCAGGCGGTCGATCAAGGCCGTGGTGGCGGGGGAGCTCAGGTTCAGCTCCTTGCGGAGTACTCCAGGCGTCACGGCGCTGCCCGCGGCTGTGTGCCGCATGATGACGGCCAGGGCGTTCATGTCCGTGCGGTGCATGTCCTTCCGGCCGCCGGCGGTATCAACGTAGCGGTTGGCCTCCATGGTGAACTCCTGGAGGAGGCGGAGCAGCGGGTGGGACGGGCCTCCCGGGGCGGCTTCCGACGAAGCAGTTGCCGGGTCCGTTGACTCTTCGCGTGCCATTTCCACCTCCCCGCGGTTCCTCGGTTCCTGCCCGTGGATTGCTCCGGGCGTCCTGAGGGATATTACTGCAGCCCCGCCCTCCAAGAGGACGACATCAAAAAAAGCTTGGCAGCCACTTATCTCCACCATGGAGATAATCTATGATGGAACAAATATTACTCTGCGTTCTTACGGATGGAAGGCATCATGAATCGCATAAAAGCTGCCAACGAACGCGCTCCCTTCTTGCTGCGCTGGCTGGTCCCCGCCGTCCTGGTGCTGATCTGGCTGGGGCTGGCCGGTGTCGGAGGCCCCACCTTCGGCCGGCTCGAGGAAGTTTCGTCCAACGACCAGGCGTCCTTCCTGCCCGCCAGCGCCGAGGCCACGGAAGCGCAGGACTGGCAGGCGAAGTTCCGTGAGTCCGACGAGGTTCCGGGCGTCATCGTGATCGAGAACAGCGACGTTTTCACTCCAGCGCAGCTCGGGGAGCTGGCGAGCCTGAAATCCGAGCTTGAAGGCCTCAAGCTGGGCAGTACGGTGATAGGCCCAATCCCGTCGAAGGACGCCAAGGCTGTGCAGTTCGTGGTCCCCGTCGGCTCCTCCGACGAGATCAAGGACGCGGTCAAGGAACTCCGAGACACGGTCAACGAGGCAGCCCCGGAAGGCACGCAAACCTTCGTCACCGGCCCGGCTGGCCTCGCCGCCGACCTCACGTCCGCCTTCGGCGGCATCGACGGCATCCTCCTGCTCGTGGCCCTGTCCGCGGTGTTCGTGATCCTCCTGGTCGTCTACCGGTCCCTGCTGCTGCCCATCATGGTGCTGCTGACATCCGTTTTCGCCCTCTGCGCGTCCATCCTGCTGGTCTTCGGAATGGCCAAGGCCGGCTGGATCCAGCTGAACGGCCAAAGCCAGGGCATCCTTTCAATCCTCGTGATCGGTGCGGCAACGGACTACGCGCTGCTGTTCGTGGCGCGCTTCCGTGAAGCCCTCACCCACACGACCAACCGCACGGCCGCCGTCCTGACTGCATGGAAAGCGTCCTTCGAGCCCATCCTGGCCTCCGGTGCCACAGTGATCATCGCGCTCCTGTGCCTGCTCTTCTCGGACCTCAATTCCAACAAGGCCCTGGGTCCCGTCGCGGCCGCCGGCATCCTGTGCGCGCTGTTCGCCGCACTCACCCTGCTGCCCGCACTGATGGCGCTGCTCGGCCGCGCAGCCTTCTGGCCGTTCCGTCCCAGGCTGGTCCCGGCTGACCAGCGCGAGCCCGAACTGGTCACCGGCCTGGAAGGGCAAAAGGGCCTCTGGCGCGCCACCGGTTCCCTGGTTGCCCGGCGGCCCCGGACAGTGTGGCTCGCCTCGGTCCTGCTGCTGGTGGCAGCCGCCGGCGGCCTGCTCCAGCTCAAGGCCAACGGCGTGCCCCAAACCGACGTCATCCTCACCGCATCCAATGCCGTGGACGGCCAGGACGCGCTGGCCCGCCACTTCGACGCCGGCAGCGGCAGCCCCGCCGTCGTGGTTGCCGACCAGGGCAAGGCAACGGAGGTGCTGGACCGGGTGAAAGCGGACGACGGCGTGGGCGAGGCGTACCTGCTCGGCCAGGGCAGCGTGCCCATCACCGGAGCCCCGGGCGCCCCCACCGCACCGGACGTCCGGGACGGGAAGGTGCTCATTAATGCCACCCTGAACGACGCGGCAGACTCCCTGGAGGCCGAGGAGACCATCAAGGCCCTGCGCGCGGAAGTGAAAGCCGTTGACCCCGGCGCCCTGGTGGGTGGTGTGACCGCCACGGCGCTGGACACCAATACGACGGCCCAGCACGACCTGATGGTCATCATCCCGGTGGTCCTCGTGGTGATCCTGTTCATCCTGATGCTGCTGCTGCGCTCCGTCGTGGCCCCGGTCCTGCTGGTGCTCTCCGTGGTGGTGTCCTACGGCGCCGCGCTCGGCGTTTCGGCCCTCGTGTTCAACAACCTCTTCGGCTTCCCCGGCGCCGATGCCACCGTTCCGCTGTTCGGCTTCGTGTTCCTGGTGGCGCTGGGCGTGGACTACAACATCTTCCTGATGAGCCGGGTGCGCGAGGAGTCGCTCAAGCACGGCACACGGCCCGGCATCCTCCGCGGGCTCAGCGTCACCGGCGGTGTGATCACCTCGGCCGGCGTGGTGCTTGCCGCACCCTTCGCCGCCCTGGGCGTCATCCCCATCATGTTCCTGGTGCAGCTCGCGTTCATCGTGGCGTTCGGCGTGCTGCTGGACACCGTGCTGGTGCGCTCGCTGCTGGTGCCGGCCCTGGCGTACGACATCGGGCCCGGGATCTGGTTGCCCGGCAAGCTGGGGCGGACCCCGGATGCGGCACCTGAAGAACCCCTGTTGGCCGAAATCCCCGCTCGGTAGACTGCCAGTGCGCCCGCATGGACGCGGAGTCCCGAAGGAGAGATCACCATGACTGAATATCCTGAATCCGCAGCCGAAGAACCCCGCAGGGACGGTGCCGCTCCGGGCATGGAGGGTGAGGGCGGGCAGTACGTTGACGGCGACTACGGGGATGCCGGCCACGTCAACGTCCCCGCTGACAACCTGGCTGAAGGCGAATACCCGGAGGGTGATTACGGGGACGCGGGTGCCGAGGGCGGCGAACGGACTGAGGGTGCCATCCGGGAGGGGCTCACCGACGGGCAGGTCCAGGCAACCCCCGAGGAGCGCGGTCCCCTCCACGGCAACCGGGACACCGGCAGGTAGGACGCCCCACAAGAGGTTCTCCAGGAGCGAACGGGCCAGCCGCCGTCGTGGCTTCATATGGTCCAAAAACCGCGCAGCGGCAAGGGATGGCATCCCTTTGACCTGCCGCACCATCCCAAAGTTGAGCCACCTCCGCTCAACTTTGGGTTGACATCATTGGCGCCCTGAGTAAAGTTGAGTGCAGAACGCTCAATTACTCGGGGCGCCAACCAGTTTCCAAGGAAAGAAGGAAGCAACACATGTCACGTGCAGTAGGTATCGACCTCGGAACCACCAACTCCGTCGTCTCCGTTCTCGAAGGTGGCGAGCCCACCGTTATTGCCAACGCCGAGGGTGGCCGCACCACGCCGTCGGTCGTTGCATTCTCCAAGTCCGGCGAGGTCCTGGTTGGCGAAATCGCCAAGCGCCAGGCCGTCAACAACATCGAGCGCACCATCGCTTCGGTCAAGCGCCACATGGGCACCGACTGGAAGGTGGACATCGACGGCAAGAAGTACACCCCGCAGGAAATCTCCGCGCGTATCCTCATGAAGTTGAAGAACGACGCCGAGTCCTACCTGGGTGAAAAGGTCACCGACGCGGTCATCACCGTCCCGGCCTACTTCAACGACGCCGAGCGCCAGGCCACCAAGGAAGCCGGCGAAATCGCAGGCCTGAACGTCCTGCGCATCGTCAACGAGCCCACCGCCGCAGCACTCGCCTACGGCCTGGACAAGGGCAAGGAAGACGAACTCATCCTGGTCTTCGACCTCGGTGGCGGTACGTTCGACGTCTCCCTGCTGGAAGTCGGCAAGGACGAAGACAACTTCTCCACCATCCAGGTCCGCGCCACCGCCGGTGACAACCGCCTGGGCGGCGACGACTGGGACCAGCGCGTTGTTGATTACCTGCTGAACCAGCTCAAGGTCAAGGGCATCGACCTCTCCAAGGACAAGATCGCCCTGCAGCGCCTCCGCGAAGCTGCCGAGCAGGCCAAGAAGGAACTCTCCTCCTCCTCCAGCACCAACGTCTCCCTCCAGTACCTCTCCGTCACCCCCGACGGCCCGGTGCACCTGGACGAGCAGCTGACCCGCGCCAAGTTCCAGGACCTCACCAAGGACCTGCTGGAGCGCACCAAGAAGCCGTTCCACGACGTCATCAAGGAAGCCGGCATCAAGCTCTCCGACATCAACCACATCGTGCTGGTGGGCGGCTCCACCCGTATGCCGGCTGTGTCCGAGCTGGTAAAGGAACTGGCCGGTGGCAAGGAGCCCAACAAGGGCGTCAACCCCGATGAGGTTGTTGCCGTGGGCGCAGCCCTGCAGGCAGGCGTGCTGAAGGGCGAGCGCAAGGACGTCCTGCTGATCGACGTCACCCCGCTGTCCCTCGGCATCGAAACCAAGGGCGGCGTGATGACGCACCTGATCGAGCGCAACACCGCCATCCCCACCAAGCGGTCCGAGACCTTCACCACCGCTGACGACAACCAGCCGTCCGTGGCCATCCAGGTCTTCCAGGGCGAGCGTGAGTTCACCCGCGACAACAAGCCGCTGGGCACGTTCGAACTGACCGGCATCGCTCCGGCACCGCGCGGCGTTCCCCAGGTTGAGGTCACCTTCGACATCGACGCCAATGGCATCGTCCACGTCTCCGCGAAGGACAAGGGCACCGGCAAGGAACAGTCCATGACCATCACGGGTGGCTCCAGCCTCTCCAAGGAAGACATCGACCGCATGGTCCGTGACGCCGAGGAGCACGCAGCCGAGGACAAGGCCCGCCGCGAGGCAACCGACACCCGCAACACCGCCGAGCAGCTGGCCTACTCCGTGGACAAGCTGATCGCCGACAACGCCGACAAGCTGCCCGAAGAGGTCAAGACCGAGGTCCAGGCCGACGTCGACAACCTCAAGAAGGCCCTCGAAGGCACCGATGACGCCGCTGTGAAGTCCGCGTTCGAGAAGCTGCAGGCTTCCCAGACCAAGCTCGGCGAAGCCATCTACGCCCAGGCCGGTTCGCCGGACGGCGCAGGCGCTGCCGGTGCTGAAGGCGCCGCAGGCGGTTCCGCAGGCAGCAAGGCTGACGAAGACATCGTCGACGCCGAGATCATCGACGAAGACGAAGCGAAGAAGTAGCCATGCCGCACCACGGTAACGAGGAAGAGCACAACACAGCCGCGAACCGGCAGAACGAGCAGGCCAACGGCCAGGAGCCGGTCATCCGGGACCACCGCAAGGTCGACCCGGTGACCGGGCAGGCCCGGCACCCGGAGGGCAGCCGCGCTGACGGCGGAAATACTGCACCCGGGGCCGGTTCCCAGGCAGAAGCAGCGGATTCCGACGGCGATGCGCTTGCCCAGGCCGAGGAGATCCTCAACGGCATGGACGTGCCGGCCGAGAAATCCGTGGCCCAGGGGGCTCCGGCAGGATCTGCCGGCAACGCCGAAGCAGCCGAACTGCGCAACGACCTGCTCCGCCTCCAGGCCGAGTACGTCAACTACCGCAAGCGTGTGGAACGCGACCGCGCCGTGGCAGGGGAGATGGCCGTCATCGGCGTCCTGAACTCCCTGCTTCCGGTCCTGGATGACGTCGACGCCGCCCGGCAGCACGGTGACCTCACCGACGGTCCCTTCGCCGCGATCGCCACCAAGCTGGAGAACGCGCTGAAGACCTACGGCCTGGTCCGGATCAACGAGACAGGCGTCGAGTTCGATCCCACGATCCACGAGGCCCTGATCCAGCAGCCCGGCGAGGACATCGAGGTTGACACCGTCAGCCAGGTCCTCCGCTCCGGCTACAAGTCAGGAGAACGCGTCCTCCGCGCAGCCCAGGTCATCGTGGCTGTTCCGGCTTAGTCCGGCGGTCGTCTCGCCTAAGGTGAGGTAACCACAAAGCTCGCAGCGGTACAGGGGCCCCGGGAGTGGCATCGGGCCTGCCGGAGCGTGGTGGCTTGGTCCGTGAGGACCAAGCCACCACGCGTAGGGGCGGGGCCCCTGTACCGCGGAGAGCTGTTAGTTAGAAACTCTGAAAGGAAACGCCATTGGCTAGCCAGGATTGGGTGGACAAGGACTTTTACAAGATCCTTGGTGTTGCCAAGGACGCTTCCGATGCCGACATCAAGAAGGCCTACCGGAAGCTTGCGCGGCAGCACCACCCTGACACCAACCCGGGGAACGCTGCTTCCGAGAAGAAGTTCAAGGACATCTCCGAGGCCTATTCGGTGCTCTCGGATCCAGACGAGCGCCAGCAGTACGATGCCATCCGGGCCATGGGCAGCGGTGCCCGGTTCGCCCCCGGCGGTCCCGGCGGCGGAAACGGCGGGTTCGAGGACATGTTCGGTGGCCTGTTCACAGGCAACACCGGACGCCATGCCGGCGGCTTCAACCCCGCGGGCGGCGGTATTCCGCCTGAGTTCGCGGACCTCTTCGGCGGCTTCGGTGGGGCCCCCGGATTCCAGCGCACCCCGCAGAAGGGCGCCGACCGCACCGCCTCCACGAGCATCTCCTTCGCCGGGTCCATTCGTGGAACCACCATCGGCCTGCGGGAACCGAACGGCGAGGTCATCGATGTCCGGGTTCCGGCCGGCATCAAGGACGGACAGAAGGTCCGCGTCCGCGGCAAGGGCCAGCCCGGTGCTGCCGGCAACGGCGACCTGGTGGTGTCCGTCTCCGTCCAGCCGCACGCGTTCTACACGCGCGACGGCGACAACCTGCGCATCCACGTTCCGGTCACCTTCCCGGAGGCTGCCCTGGGCGCCGACATCGAGGTGCCAACGATCGACGGCGACAAGGTGAAGGTCCGCGTTCCGGCGGGCACGCCGTCGGGCCGCACCCTGCGGGTCAAGGGCAAGGGCGTGAAGACGTCCAAGGCAACCGGTGACCTTCTGGTGACCATCGACGTCGCGGTTCCCAAGAACCTCAACAAGGACGCCGAAGCCGCAGTGAAGGCCTTTGCCGAGGCCACGTCGTCGGCCGATGTCCGTGAGGGCCTGGCAGCCAAGGCCCGGCTCTAGGAGCGGAGGTGAGCCGTGGACATCAATGCTGACCAGCCGATCTTCGTGATCTCCGTGGCGGCTGAGCTGGCGGACATGCACCCGCAGACGCTGCGGCAGTACGACCGGCTGGGCATCGTCAAGCCCAGCCGCGCCCCCGGGAAGTCCCGGCGCTATTCGCAGCGGGACGTGAACATGCTGAGGGAAGTGCAGCGGCTGTCCCAGGAGGGCGTGTCGCTGGAGGGGATCAAGCGCATCCTGGAACTCGAGAACCAAGTGGCCGCGCTCCAAAGCCGGGTGGCCGAGCTGACCGAGGAACTGGGCCGCCGGCCGCAGGCGTTCGATTCCCGCATCTTCGCGGCAGGCGCCGCCGGCGACGTGGTGAGCCTGGCCCGGGGCCAGCGGCCACGGCCGCGGTCGCAGGCCGTGGTGCTGTGGCGGCCGCGGGCCATCGGGCAGTAGGCACGAACGAGTAAGTAGTGCCCCCGCCGTCCCGGGAAAAACCGAGTACCCACTACTCGTGACCGAAGAGGCCCCCAAAACTTGAATGGAACCATCGCCGGATCAGCGGCGGTGGTTCCACAAGTTCTGGGGGTTCTTCCGTGTTTAAGGTTCTCAGCAAAAGTCTTCATCCCAAGGGCCGGCCATGAGCCCGGGGATGGAAGCGGTGGCCGCGTTCAGCGGCTCAATTCCAGGCCAGGTCCTGCTGGCCATCGGGCAGACCGTCGTGGTGGTGTGCGTCTGCTTCGACATGGTGCGGGAGTTGTCCGTCCCGCGGTCGCACCGCCGTTACGTGGCCAGCACCGTGTTCCGCACCCTGGCCATCCCGTCCATTATGGCCAACATGCTGACGGTCTTCATCGCCGTGGTGGTCTCTTCCTGGATCGACGTGGTGATGGGGATGTTCGTGCTGGTCGCCATCGTGTTCCGCTTCCACCACGACCAGGATGAGGACAACTGGTGGAAGGGCAAGGGCAAGAAGCTCGCGCGCTGGGCCCGCCGGCAGTTCTCCGGCCGGACCGCCGCCGCCCCGGCCATGGGGTAGCGGCGGCCCGGACGGCAGGAGCCGCCTTGCGACGGCAGGTCAGCCGTTGATGACCTGCGGCACGCCGAGCGCCTTCAGGCCCTCGACGCCGAACTCGACGCCGTAGCCGGACTGCTTGGCTCCGCCGAAGGGGATGCGGGGATCGACGGCGCCGTGCCGGTTGATCCACACTGTGCCGGCCTGGATCCGTGCGGCGACCTCGCGGGCGGCCGCCAGGTCGGGGGACCAGACGGAGGCGCCCAGGCCGACGTCGAGCCCGTTCGCCTTCTCCACGGCCTCGTCAATGGTGCTGTACCGGATGATCGGCAGGGCCGGGCCGAACTGTTCCTCGGCCACCAGCGGGTTGTCGTTGTCGATGTCGGCCACCAATGTGGTCGGGTAGAAGTAGCCGGGCTGGCTGGTGTCGGGGTTTCCGCCGAGGAGGACGCGCGCTCCGGAAGCCTTCGCTGCCTCCACGAGGTTCGCCACGACGTCGTACTGTGCCTTGTTCTGCAGCGGGCCAAGGACGTTGTTCTCGTCCAGGCCGTTGCCCATGGGCATCGCTTTGGCCACGGCGGTGAGTTCCTCGCAGACGGCGTCGTAGATGTCGTCATAGACGTAGAGGCGCTTGAGGGCGGCGCAGGTCTGGCCCGTGTTCAGGAAGGCGCCCCAGAAGATGTCCTGCGCGATGGCTTTGGGGTCGGCGTCGGGCAGGACGATGCCGGCATCGTTGCCTCCCAGTTCCAGCGTGAGCCGCTTGACGGTGTCCGCGGAGGACTTGATGATGGCGCGGCCGCCGGCCGTGGAACCGGTGAACATGATCTTGCCGATCGCCGGGTGGTCGGTGAGCCGGGCACCCACCTCGCGGCCGCACGAGACCACCGCGAGAATGCCCTCGGGGAGTTCCTCGTTCAGGACCTTGACCAGTGCCAGGACGGACAGGGGGGTGTTGCCGGAGGGCTTGACGACGACGGCGTTGCCCATCCGCAGGGCGGGGGCCAGTTGCCAGACGGCGATCATCATGGGCCAGTTCCACGGACCAATCGCGCCCACCACGCCGATGGGGCGGTAGTGCAATTCGGCGCGGGTCTCGCTATCGTCCACAATGGTTTCCGGTTCCAGCGGCAGGGCCGCGGTGGCGCGGAGCCAGGCCACGCAGGCGCCCACTTCGAAGCGGGCGTTGGGTCCGTTGAGCGGTTTGCCCTGCTCGCGGGAGAGCAGCTGGGCCAGTTCTTCGGCGGAGCGTTCGACGGCGTCGGCTGCTTTCAGGAGCGCGGCGGACCGGGCGTCGTGGCCCAAGGCTGCCCAGGCGGGCTGGGCGGCGACGGCTGCGGCCACGGACTCCTCGAGGAATTCGAGGGTGTGGATCGGTGCCTCGCCGACGGCCTCGCCGGTTGCCGGGTCAAGGATGGTCCGGCCGGTGCCGGGTGTGGGGGCAATGGACGCGAGGAGCGCATCGTAGGTTTCCAAGGGATACTCCACTTCGAGTAGCAAGGGCGCCAGCCGGTCGGCGTAGCGGGTTGCTCCCAGTGTGGTTTACGGCTTTGGCCGGGCTCTTGTCTTTGTGCGCAGGACTGTTGGCGGAGAGGGAACGGCGTTAATAATCCTCCACCTTATTGTGAACCAGTCAGAATAAGCCCTACAATCGACGTCAGGCCGGCGGAGCTCTCGAGCACTGCCGGTGAATCCCTCCCCGGATCCAAGCAGCCGATACCAGCAAACACCCAGCAGCCAGCACCAGGCCCCGTCCTGCTCCGTGGCCGCATGGGTGCGGGACTTCGGCCGCCGCCACTCCGAGAAGCAGGGAGAAACATCATGACTTTGCAGTCCTACCTCGCTGAAGAGGCCGCCTATATCCCCCGCGGAGGCAGCTACGTCTCCATGCCCGCAGCCCCGGAGGTTCCGCCGCGCCTCGAGGGCAGTTACGTCTCGCTGCCCGGAGCCCTTCCCGGGAATGCCAGCAAGGCCCAAGGTACGTACGTGACACTGTCCACGGCCCCGGCAGGGGAGACGGAAATCAGCTACACCCGGGTCGGCTGAACCCGTCAGTGCCGCACTGGCCCACTTTTGGGCGGCTTAAAACGGCGGGACCCCGGGTTTCCGGGGTCCCCGCGGCTAAAACTGGGCCAGTGCGTGCTTCTTTCCCCGTCAGCCGGCGTAGGGGTCGTTGATGCCGATGTATTGGGTGGTGGTGTATTCGGCGATGCCTTCGGTGCCGCCTTCGCGGCCGAGGCCCGACTGTTTGACCCCGCCGAAGGGTGCTGCGGCGTTGGAGATGACACCGGCGTTGAAGCCGACCATGCCGAACTCGATCTGCTCCGCGACGCGCAGGAGGCGGTTGAAGTCGCGGCTGTAGAGGTAGGAGGCCAGCCCGTACTCGGTGCTGTTGGCCAGTTTGATGGCGTCTTCTTCGGTGGTGAAGGTGGTAACGGGGGCGACGGGCCCGAAGATTTCCTGGCCCAGGATCGCGGCGTCGTTGGGGACGTTGGCGAGGACGGTGGGCTGGTAGAAGTAGCCGGGCCCGTCCACGGGGGCGCCGCCAGTGACCGCTACGGCTCCAGCCTCGACCGCTGCAGAGACCAAGGCATGCACGTCATCCCGGGCGCCTCCATCAATGAGGGGCCCGACTTTCGTGTCCGGATCGGTGCCGCGGCCCGTGGTCAGTGCACCCATCGCCGCGGCAAACTTCCGCGTGAATTCCTGCGCGACTGATTCGTGGACGAGGAAACGGTTGGCGGCGGTGCAGGCCTCGCCCATGTTCCGCATCTTCGCCGCCATGGCCCCTTCGACGGCGGCATCGAGGTCGGCGTCCTCGAAGACGATGAACGGTGCGTTCCCGCCGAGTTCCATTGAGGTGCGGAGCACGTTCTGGGCGGTGTCGGCCATGAGCCGCTTGCCGACCGGGGTGGAACCGGTGAAGGAGACCTTCCGGAGGCGGGAGTCCTTCAGCAGCGGCCCGGAAATCCCCGAGGCCGATGAGGACGCGACGACGTTGAGGACTCCGGCGGGCAGGCCGGCGTCGAGCATGGTCTGCGCGAAGTACTGGGCAGTGAGTGGCGTGAGTTTGGCGGGCTTGAGCACCATGGTGCAGCCGGCGGCGACGGCGGGTGCGACCTTGCGGGTGGCCATGGCGAGGGGGAAGTTCCAGGGGGTGATGAGCAGGCAGGGGCCGACGGGTTTGTGCTGGACCAGGATTTTGTTCCTGCCTTCGGGGGTGGTGAGGTAGCGGCCGTAGTCGCGGACGGTTTCCTCGGCGAACCAGCGCAGGAACTCCGCGCCGTAGGTCACCTCGCCGCGGGCCTCGGCCAGGGGTTTGCCCATTTCCAGGGTCATGAGCAGGGAGAAGTCGTCGGCGCGTTCGGTCACCAGGTCGAAGGCGCGGCGGAGGATCTCGGACCGGGTCCTGGGCGCGGTACGGGCCCAGGCGGCCTGGGCGGCGTCGGCGGCATCCAGGGCGGCGATGGCGTCCTTGCTGGTGGCGGAGGCGAGGGTGGCGAGGACCTGCCCGGTGGCGGGGTCGTTCACATCGAACGTGCCGCCGTCGGACGCGTCCCGCCACTCACCTCCGATCAATAGGCCGGTGGGCACCGAGGCGAGCAGCGAAGCCTCGCGTTCCGGCGTGAGGGCAGGGGATAGCTCGGAAATGGTCATCAGGAAGTCCTAAAAGTTGATCAGTAGCTGGCGCGGGTTTCGCCGTCCGTTGGCTTCACGAACCGGGCCGCGAGGGCTTCGGAGCCGCGGGCCAGGAGGGCGACGTCGGCGCCCACCAGGATGAAGTTGGCACCACGGTCGAGGTAGTGCTGGGCGGTGTCCGGGTTGAAGGCATTAACACCTGCCGGCTTGCCGGCCGCTTTGGCGGCGGAGAGGCAGTGCTCGACGGCGGCACGCACCTCTGGATGTTCCTGCTGGCCCAGCAGGCCCATGGAAGCGGCGAGGTCGGACGGGCCGACGAAGACGGCATCCACGCCGTCAACCTTGAGGATGTCCTCCATCGCTTCGACGGCGGCGGTGGACTCGATCTGGACCGTGACGCTGATGGTCTCGTTGGCGCGGGCCAGGTAGTCCGGGACCCGGTTCCAGCGCGCGGCGCGGGCAAGGGCGGACCCGACCCCGCGGACGCCCTGCGGCGGATACCGGGTGGCGGCCACCGCTGCTTCAGCCTCCGCCACCGAATTGACCATGGGGATCAGCAGGTTTTGCACGCCCAGGTCCAGGTACTGCTTGATCACCACGGTGTCGTTGACGGGCGGACGGACCAGGGTGTGGACCGGGTAGCCGTGGATGGCCTGGAGCTGGGCCAGGATGGACTCGAGCCCGTTCGGGCTGTGTTCGGCGTCCACCAGCAGCCAGTCCAGGCCGGATCCGGCGCAGAGTTCGGCGATCAGCGGGCTTCCGGAGCACACCCACATGCCGGCCAGCGGCCGGGCGGCCTCCTGGAGCGCCGACCGGAAGGTGTCCTCTATTCGAAACGGCATGTCACGCTCCCCAACGGGCCGTAGTCGGCGTGGACGGTGTCGCCCTTGTAGACCCACAGGGGCCGGGTGAAGGAGCCCGCGAGGATAATGTCCCCGGCCTTCAAGGCGTCCCCATGGGCGGCGATCTTGTTGGCCAGCCAGTGGACGCCGTTGGCCGGGTGGTCCAGGACGCCGGCGGCCACGCCGGTTTCCTCCACGGTCTGGTTCTTGTAGAGGATGGCGGAGACCCAGCGCAGGTCCACGGCGTCGGGTTTCACCGGATTGCCGCCGACCACCATGGCGCCCATGGCTGCGTTGTCGGAGATGGTGTCCACGATGGTCCGGCCCTCCATCTCGATCCGGGAATCCAGGATCTCAAGGGCCGGAACCACGTAGTCGGTGGCTTTCAGGACATCGAAGATGGTCACTCCGGGTCCCTTCAGCCCGTCCTTCAGCACGAACGCGAGTTCCACCTCCACCCGCGGGTGGGTGTACCTGTCCCATTCCACGGAGCAGCCGGTTTCGAGGACCATGTCATCGAAAATGGCACCGTAGTCCGGTTCGGTGATGCCGGTGGCGGCCTGCATGGCCTTGGACGTGAGGCCGATCTTGCGCCCCACCAGCGTCCGGCCGGCTTCCTCGTTCCGGCGCCGCCAGAGCTGCTGCACTGCGTAGGAGTCCTCCACGGTCATGTCCGGGTAGCGGGCCGTCAGGCGGGGGACAGGGGTGCGGGTCCGGCCGGCTTCCACCAGCTCGTCCGCGATGGCCTCAATCGTCTTCGGCTCCAGCATGGCTAGACCTGGACCCCCAGCTTGAAGCCGGTCCGGTCGGCGACATCCGGCCCTTCGCCCGGCTTCCGGGTGTAGGAGAAGCCGTCGGCGCCCACGGTCACTGCCATCTCGGACTTTTCCTCGCGGACCACGACGGGCTGGGGGTTGCCGTCCAGGTCCAGGACCAGGGAGGCTTCGGTGTACCAGGACGGGACCACCGGGTTGCCCCACCAGTCGCGGCGCTGGTTGTCGTGGACGTCCCAGGTGATGGTGGGGTTGTCCGGGTCGCCGGTGTAGTAGTCCTGGGTGTAGATCTCGATGCGGTGGCCGTCCGGGTCCAGGATGTAGAGGTAGAACGCGTTGGACACGCCGTGCCGGCCGGGGCCGCGTTCGATCCGGTCGCTGATGCGCAGGGCGCCCATCTTGTCGCAGATCTGGATGATGTTGTGCTTCTCGTGGGTGGCGAACGCGACGTGGTGCATGCGCGGGCCGTTGCCGCCGGTCAGGGCGGTGTCGTGCACGGTCTGCTTGCGGTGCATCCACGCGGCGTACGTGACGCCGTCGGAATCCTTGATGTCCTCGGAGACGCGGAAGCCGAGGTCTTCCAGGTACTTGCGGCCCTTGGGGACATCGGGGGTGACCTGGTTAAAGTGGTCCAGTCGGACCAGTTCACCGGCGGAGTAGAGGTCGTAGCGCTGGGTGAGGCGCTCCACGTGCTCCACGTCGTAGAAGAACTCGTAGGGGAAGCCCAGCGGGTCCTCCACGCGCACGGAGTCGCCGACGCCCTTGGTGAAGCCCTCCTTGCGGCGCTCCACCCGGCAGCCGAGCTCCTTGTAGTAGGCCTCGGCGGCGTCCACCTCGGCGGGGGACTTCACCCGGTAGGCGAAGGCGGCGACGGCGGCAACAGGGCCCTTGCGCAGGACCAGGTTGTGGTGGATGAACTCCTCGAGGGAGCGCAGGTAGATCGCGTTCTCGTCTTCCTCGGTGACGTGCAGGCCCAGGACATCGACGTAGAACTCACGGGACTTGGCGAGGTCGGTGACCACGATTTCCATGTAGGCGCAGCGGACGATGTCCGGAGCAGGGACGGTGGGGGTGGGAACGAAGTTGGTCATTGGATTCTCTCTTCTTTGAAAGGGGGTAGGAGCGCTTAGGCGCCGAATTTTGGAGTATGAACAGGGCCGAGCGTGATGTGCACAGCCTGCTGGTCGGTGTAGAAGTCGATCGAGCGGTAGCCGCCCTCATGGCCCAGGCCCGAGGCCTTGACGCCTCCGAAGGGAGTGCGCAGGTCGCGGACGTTGTGGCTGTTCAGCCAGACCATCCCGGCTTCGACGTTCTGCGAGAAGTTGTGGGCCCGGGTGAGGTTCTGCGTCCAGATGTAGGCGGCGAGGCCGTACTTGGTGTTGTTGGCCAGGGCGAGGGCCTCGTCGTCGTTCTCGAACGGGGTGATGGCCACGACGGGTCCGAAGATTTCCTCCTGGAAGATCCGGGCGTCAGGGGCGACGTCGGCAAACACCGTGGGAGCGATGTAATTGCCTTCGGGCAGGTGGTCGGGGCGGCCGCCCCCGGCCAGGAGCCGGCCTTCGGACTTGCCGATCTCCACGTAGGAGGCCACTTTCTCGTAGTGCTCCGGGTGGACCAGGGCACCCACCTGGGTCTTGGGATCGTGCGGGTCACCGACGACGATGTTCCTGGCGCGGGCGGCGTACTTTTCGCAGAACTCGTCGTAAATGGCGCGCTCGACGAGGATGCGGGAGCCGGCGGTGCAGCGTTCGCCGTTGAGGGAGAAGACGCCGAACAGGGCGGAGTCGATGGCCGCGTCCAGGTCCGCATCCGCGAAGACCACGCAGGGGGACTTGCCGCCGAGCTCCATGGACAGGCCCTTGAGATTGGCGGCTGCGTTGCGGAAGATCGTCTGGCCCGTGGTGGTCTCGCCGGTGAAGGAGATCAGCGGAACGTCCGGGTGCTTGACAAGCGCGTCGCCGGCTTCCTCGCCCAGTCCGTTGACCAGGTTGAACACGCCGTCGGGCAGGCCGGCGTCCTTGAAGATGGTGGCCCATAGGGAGGCGGAGAGCGGGGTGAACTCGGCGGGTTTGAGGACCACGGTGTTGCCGGTGGCCAGGGCCGGGGCGAGCTTCCAGGACTCCAGCATGAACGGGGTATTCCACGGGGTGATGAGGCCCGCGACGCCGATCGGCTTGCGGTTCACGTAGTTGATCTGCGAGCCGGGGACTTTCATGGCGTCGTCGAACTGGGCCACGATCAGGTCGGCGAAGAAGCGGAAGTTCTCCGCCGCACGGAGGGCCTGGCCCTTCGCCTGGGTGATGGGCAGGCCGGTGTCGAAGGTTTCCAGTTCCGCCAGGCGGGCTTCCTGGGCCTCGACGGCGTCGGCGATCCGGTTCAGGACACGGGCGCGCTCGCGCGGCTTCATCTTCGGCCAAGGGCCGTTCACGAAGGCTTCGCGGGCGGCAGCCACGGCGAGGTCGATGTCCTCCTTCTGGCCGGCGGCGGCGGTGGCGTAGTTGCGGTTGGACACCGGGTCCAGGACGTCGAAGGTCTTCCCGCCCACCGAGTCAACGAACTGGCCGTTGATGTAGTGCTGGATGTGGGTGGGCAAGTCCTCGGGAATGTAATGCTTGGCGGTTTCTACAGAGGCAGTCATCGTTGAAGTCCTAACTGTGTTCTTGGTGTACTGCGGGGGGCTGCGGCCAGGGGGTTTGGGCGAGGTAGGCGTCCAATGTTGCAGTGCGGTGGTGCCGGGCTGCTTTTTCGATCGTGTCGGCGTCGGCGCCGGTCTCGATGAGCTGAAGCAGGTTTTCGTGTTCATCCACTGAGCCGCGGGCGCGGCCGGGGACGAAACGGAACGTGGAGGACCGCAGCGCCGCCAGCCGGTTCCAGCCACGGTGCACCAGGTCCAGGATGTGCGGGTTGGGGCAGTGCTCGAACAGGACGCTGTGGAAGTCCTGGTTGAGCTGGGTGAAGCGGACGGGATCGAAGTGGTCCAGGCATTTCCGCATTTCTTCGTTCACGGCACGGGCCCGGGCGATGGCCGCAGGATCGATCAGCGGCGCGGACAAGGCGGTGGCGGCGCCCTCCACGATGCTCAGGGTCTGCATCGTGTAGAGGTATTCGGTGGGATCGATCCCGGCAACCGTGGCGCCGACGTTGCGCTCGAACGTCACCAGACCTTCGGCTTCAAGCCGCCGGATGGCTTCGCGGACCGGGACCACGCTGAAGCCGAGGTCCTTGGCGATCGAGCCCAGGACCAGCCGGTAGCCGGGGGTGTAGGTGCCTTCAACGATCCGTGCCTTCACGACCTGGTACGCCTGTTCGGATTTGCTGCCGGCAACCATGGTGGTCTCAGTCATTGGCCTTCGCTTCCCACTCCTTGTACCGTGCCTGCCATTCGGAGTTCATCGGGTAGAGGCCGTCCACGCTGTTGCCCTGCCGGACCATTTCGAAAATGAACGCTTCTTCCTTTTCCTGCTGGATGCAGTCGTCCGCCAGCTCTTCGGCGATGGCCGGCGGGATGACCAGGATGCCGTCCGAGTCGGCCACGATGATGTCGCCGGGCTGGACGGTGGCGCCGCCGCAGGCGATGGTGATGTCCGTGTCCCACGGGACGTGGCGGCGGCCCAGCACGGCGGGGTGCGGGTTGGCGAAATACGTGGGCATCTCCAAGTCCGCGACGGCGCTGTAGTCACGGACGCCGCCGTCGGTGATGATGGCTGCCGCGCCGCGGACCTGCGCACGCAGGGCCAGGATGTCCCCTACAGTGCCGGTGCCCTTCTCTCCCCGGGCCTCCATGACCAGGATTTCGCCCTCGTTGACGGAGTCAATGGCTTTCTTCTGGGCGTTGAACCCGCCGCCGTGTGTCTTGAAGAGGTCCTCGCGGTTGGGAACGTAGCGCAGCGTCCGGGCCAGGCCCACCACCTTGCGGTCCGGTCGGGTGGCCTGCAGCCCGTCGATGCTGACGTTGTTCAGGCCGCGTTTGCGCATCTGGGAGGACAGCGTGGCGGTGGCAACCGACTCAAGTTTTGCCCTTAGTTCCGGGGAGAGGGCGCGGGTAACCGCGGCCAGCCCGGCGGCTTCGCGGGATCCGTAGGCCTCCTCCCGCTGCAGGTCATCAACCTTGGGCTGGGCACCAAAGTCGGCGAACGCCGTCGTGCCTTCCTCGACGGTGGTGACCAGGCGGCCCGTGGACAGGGCCCCATCAAGGGTGCCCACCTCCACCTCCAGGATGTCACCGGGCTTGGCAACCGAAGCGCCGGCGGGGGTGCCGGTGAGGATGATGTCGCCTTCTTCGAGGGTGAGCAGCTGGGACAGGTCCGCCACCAGCCGGGCGAACGGGAAGAGCAGGTCTTCGGTGGTGTCATCCTGGACCAGGTCGCCGTTGTGCCAGGTGCGGATGTGCAGCTTGGAAGGGTCGACGGCGTCTGCCGGGATCAGTGCGGGGCCCACCGGGGTGAACCCATCGCCACCCTTGGACCGGAGGTTGGAGCCCTTGTCCGCCCAGCGCAGGTCGTACACGCCGAGGTCGTTGCTCGCCGTGACGGCGGCGACGTGGCTCCACGCATCTTCCATGGAAACCCGGCGGGCGGCCTTGCCGATCACCAGGGCGATCTCGCCCTCGTAGCCGAGCAGTTCACAGCCGGCCGGGCGTTCCACAGGGCTTCCACTCAGGGAAAGGGAGGTGGAGGGCTTGAGGAAGTAGGACGGCTGCGCCGGGGTGCGGCCGCGCTGGGCGGCCCGGCTGGGGTAGTTGATGTGTACCGCGATCACCTTGCGTGCTGCTGCCAGGGTGTCGCCGTTGACCTGCTCCAAAGCCTTCTCCTCATCAGGTACGAAATCGTATACGATCACTATCCTCAGGTTTGAGGGATCCGTCAAGCCCTGGTTTTCAGGCTGATTTCCGAGCGAGCCGGAGCCACTTGTCGCACGCGTCACATCCGGCGTACAGTGGAAATCAAGTTCGCAGTTTTCGATTATCGAATCAAGTGTTCCGATATAGAACACATTTGCTGAGTCATCCACAAAGAAGTGAGGAAAGCCCGTGCAGTTCCACCACCACGGATACGTATCCGGTGACCCGCGCATCCTTCCGGCCGCCGGCGTCGGCCTTGACCGCCCTGAGGAGCTTCCGGAGGAAGTGGACGTGCTCATCGTGGGCACCGGCCCGGCGGGGATGCTCGCCGCCGCGCAGTTGTCCATGTTCCCCGGCGTGACCACCCGCATCATCGAGCGCCGCCCCGGCCGCCTTGCCATCGGCCAGGCCGACGGCATCCAGGCCCGCAGCGTGGAGACGTTCCAGGCCTTCGGGTTCGCGGAGCGGATCATCGCGGAGGCGTACCGGATCACCGAGATGGCCTTCTGGAAGCCGGACCCTGCCAACCACGCGAACATCGTCAGGGCCGCCCGGGCCGTGGACGACGAAACGGGCATCAGCGAATTCCCGCACCTGATCGTCAACCAGGCACGCGTGCTGGACTACTTCGCGGAGTTCGCAGCCAACTCCCCCACCCGCCTGAAGCCCGATTACGGCTACGACTTCGAAAGCCTGGAGGTTACCGGCGTCGGCGAGTACCCGGTCACGGTGACGCTCCGGCACACCGCGGGCCCGAAGGAGGGGCAGGAGCGCGTTGTCCGTGCCAAGTACGTGGTCGGCGCCGACGGTGCCCGCAGCAAGGTGCGCCAGGCGATCGGCTGCACGCTCGCCGGCGACCAGGCCAACCACGCCTGGGGCGTGATGGACACCCTCGCCGTCACCGACTTCCCCGACATCCGCACCAAGTGCGCCATCCAGGGCGAAAAAGGCAGCATCCTGCTGATTCCGCGCGAAGGCGGGCACCTGTTCCGCATGTACGTGGACCTGGGCGAGGTGGACCCGGCCACGCACCACGCCGTGCGGAACACCAGCATCGAGGAGATCATCGCCAAAGCCAACGAAATCCTCCACCCGTACACGCTGGACGTCCGCAACGTGGCCTGGCACAGCGTCTACGAGGTGGGCCACCGGCTGACGGACAGGTTCGACGACGTCCTCCCGGAGGACCGCGGCACCCGGACACCGCGGGTCTTCATCACCGGGGATGCCTGCCATACCCACAGTGCCAAGGCCGGCCAGGGCATGAACGTCTCCATGCAGGACGGCTTCAACATCGCCTGGAAGCTGGGCCACGTGCTGGAGGGCCGCAGCCCGGAGAGCCTGCTGGCCACCTACTCTGAGGAACGACAGGTGGTGGCCAAGAACCTGATCGACTTCGACAAGGAATGGTCAACCATGATGGCCAAGAAGCCCGAGGAGTTCGAGCACCCGTCCGATCTCGAGGACTTCTACGTGCGCACGGCGGAGTTCCCGGCCGGATTCATGACCCAGTACGCCCCCTCCCTGATCATCGGCAGCACGGAGCACCAGGACCTGGCTTCCGGTTTCCCGGTGGGCAAGCGCTTCAAGTCCGCGCCGGTCGTGCGGGTAGGGGACACCAACCCCATCCACCTGGGCCACCACGCCACCGCTGACGGCCGCTGGCGGATCTACGTCTTCGCCGATCCCGCCCAGCCCGGCACCAACTCGGCCACGGACCTGCTCGCAGACTGGTTTGCGAAGTCGCCCGAGTCCCCTCTGGCGGCCACCCCTGCCGGCGCCGACCCGGACGCGTGGTTCGACCTGAAGGTCATCTACCAGCAGCCGCACACCGCCGTCGACATCAGTGCCGTGCCCGCCGTCTTCAAGCCGCAGGTGGGCCCGTTCAAGCTGACTGACTACGAAAAGGTGTACGCCACCGATCCCAAGGCCGACATCTTCGACCTGCGCGGCCTGGACCGGAACGGCGTTGTGGTGCTGGTCCGCCCGGACCAGTACGTGGCCAACGTCCTGCCGCTGACGGCAACCGCGGAGCTCGGTGCCTTTTTCGCCCCGCTGCTGAAGGCGGCACCCGCGAAGCCGCGTCAGGCTGTGGCGGCCGCCGCTGCCCGGTAGTCCGCCGCCGGGTAGACGCCGAGGATCCGGACCTCGGTGGTGAAGAAGTCCAGTTCCTCGAGGGCCAGCTTCAGCGGCAGGTCCTCGGGGTGGCCTTCCACGTCCGCCATGAACATGGTGGCGGCGAATTCGTTGCCCACCATGTAGCTCTCCAGCCGGGTCATGTTCACGCCGTTGGTGGCGAAACCGCCCAGCGCCTTGTACAGGGCGGAGGGGACGTTGCGGACACGGAACACGAAGCTGGTGACTGCCGGTCCGGGAAGTTCGTCCCGGGCCGGCAGTGCCGTTTCCCGGGCCAGGACTACGAAGCGGGTGGTGTTGGAGGGGTCGTCCTCCACGCGGGATGCGAGCACCTCAAGCCCGTAGATCTGTGCGGCCAGCGGGGGAGCGAGGGACAGCTTGCGGGGGTCGTTCCACTCGGCCACTTCCCGGGCGGAGCCCGCAGTGTCACCGGCGATGACGGGCTTCAGGCCGTGGTCGCGGATCAGCTTCCGGCACTGGCCCAGGGCGTGGATGTGGCTGTGGACTTCGGTGGCGCCTTCGATGGTGCTGCCCGGGATGCCCAACAGGTCGAAGTGGATGGGCAGGAAGTATTCGCCCACGATCTGCAGGTTGGACTGCGGGAGCAGGATGTGGATGTCCGCCACCCGGCCGGCAATGGAGTTCTCGATCGGGATCATGGCCAGGTCCGCCTCGCCGCTGGCCACCAGCTCGAAGGCGTCCTCGAAGCTGGCGCACGGGACGCTTTCCATGTCCGGGAACATCTGCTGACACGCGATATTGGAGTTGGCGCCGGGCTCACCCTGGTACGCAATCTTGGAGGCCATGATCCGTATGGTTTCACGCGCCGGCGCCAGCTCCCAATTACTGCGGCCTAACGCGCAGCCAGAGGTACTGGCGCGGGAGCAGCGTGACGCCGTCGCCCAGGTCCAGGGCCGCTTCGGAGAGAAGGTCGACGGCGGCAGGCGAGTACCCGCCGAAGGTTTCCGCGGGCAGGGTCTGCGGGGAGTCGCCGAAGTTCGCCAGCGCAAGGATGATTCCGGCCTCCTCCGCGTCCCCTGGTCGCTGGTAACCGAGCACGGAGCGGTTGTTGGTGGCGAAGTCCACCAACGTGGTCCCGGCCAGTTCGGGAGTGCCGGCCCGGACCTCGATCATCCGTTTCAGGCCCGCGTACACCGCCCCTTCCGGCGTGGCGGGGTCGTCACGGCGGGCGTACTGTTCGGCCGGGAAGTGCGGCCGGTGCACCCAGCGGCTGTCAGCCTCATGCCCCGGTTCGGAGGCGTAGCTGTAGTCGTTGACCTGGCCCACCTCGTCGCCCAGGTACAGCAGCGGGATGCCGCCGGTGCTGAACGGCACCGAATGGGCCAGGAGGATCCGTTCCACCGCCTCCGCCGGGTTGACCTCCATGCCGCACAGCGACGCCGTCGTGCCTGAAATCCGGCAGTCACCTGTCTTGGGATTGTCCTGGAAGGGGACACCTCGGGCGAAGCTGCCCGGGAACCGGTTGACGTAGAACGAGTTCAGGAACCGACGGTGGTCGAAGCCGTTAATCCCCAGCTCGGCGGCGTCCTCGTCGGCGAACGTCCAGCCGATGTCGTCGTGGCTGCGCACATAGTTCACCCAGGCCGTGCCGTCCGGGATGTTGTGCCGGCGTTCCAGCGCCTGGGCCAGGAGCGAAACGTCCCGGGTGGCCAGGGATTCCCAGATCAGCGCCATCTGCAGCGGGTTGTAGGAAAGCTGGCATTCGGCGGGGTCGATGTAGAGCGCAACCTCATCCGGGTGCACGATGGCTTCGGACTTGAACAGCAGTGACGGCGCCGCCAGCCTGCACACGGCGTTGAAGGCGCGCAGCAGCGTGTGGGCCTGCGGCAGGTTCTCGCAGGGAGTCCCCAGCTGCTTCCAGATGAAGGCCACCGCGTCCATGCGCAGGATGTCCACGCCCTGGTTGGCCAGGAACAGCATCTCGCCCGCCATGGCCCTGAAAACGTCCGGATTGGAGTAGTTCAGGTCCCACTGGTACGTGTGGAATGTGGCCCAGACCCAGCGGCCGTCCGCCATCTGGATGAAGGACCCCGGGTGGTTTTCAGGGAAGATCTCCCGCACGTTCCCTTCAAAGGCATCCGGCATGGTGCGGTCAGGGAAGATCCAGTAGTAGTCGCTGTACTCAGGGTCTCCGGCAGCAGCCTTCCGCGCCCACTCGTGCTCGTCCGAGGTGTGGTTGAAGATGAAGTCCACCACCAGGCTGATGCCGTTGCGGCGCAGCTCCGCGGCCAGCGAACGCAGCTGGTCCATGGTCCCCAGCTTGGGGTTGACCTGCCGGTAGCTGGATACCGCGTAGCCGCCGTCGGAGTGCGGCTCCGGTGCCAGGAACAGGGGCATCAGGTGCAGGTAGGTGAGGCCGAGTTCCTTGAAGTAAGGGATCCGCGCCCGTACTCCTTCCAGGCTTTCGGCATAGCGGTCCACGTAGCAGACGCCCCCGAGCATGCCGTTGGCCTGGAACCAGTCCGGGTTGCCTTCCCGCTCGGCGTCCAGGGCCTTCAGCTCCTCCGGGCGTTCCTGCCAGGACCGCGCGCTCTGCAGCACCAAGGCGGACAGCTGCTCCAGCCAGTCCGTCCGGTCGCCGTACAGCGAATGGAAGAGGCTGCGGAGGGTGGGAAAGTGCTCCGCCAGGCGCCGGTCAAAGTCCGGATCCGCCGCCAGGCCGAGTCCGCGTTCCCGTGCCACCGCGGACAGCACATGCTGGCGGGCTTCTTCGTCCTCGTTAACGGTTCCCTGCATGCCACAGCCCCTTCCGGCCCCCGCCGGCACGTCCGGCGGCACTTGTACTGAAGTATTCCATGTCACACTCCAGGGATTTTGAATGAACTATTTCCAGTGGCCGTTGCCTGCAGGGCCGCTCCCACCACGCCCGCCGAGTTTTCCAGGCTTGCCGGAATGACGGGGGTGCGCAGTGACAGCCGGGGCAGGTATTCGTTGCTGCAGGCTGAAATTCCCCCGCCGATGATGATGAGGTCCGGCGAGAACAGGAACTCCACATGCGAGAGGTACTGCTGCAGCCGGCCCGCGTACTCCACCCAGTCGAGCCCTTCGTTTTCCCGGACGACGGCGGATGCCTGCGATTCAGCCTTGCAGCCGCCCATTTCCAAGTGGCCCAGTTCGAAGTTGGGCACCAGCCTGCCGTCGACGATCAGTGCAGAGCCGATGCCTGTTCCCAGGGTCAGGACCAGGACAACGCCCTGCTTGGCTGCCCCAGCGCCGTAATGCGCTTCGGCCATGCCGGCGGCGTCTGCGTCATTCATGACGCAGACGGGCCGGCCAAGACGGGACCGCAGGTAGGACTGGACGTCAAGCCCGATCCAGCTGCGGTCCATGTTTGCCGCTGACCTCGCCACTCCCCGCTGGACAATCGAAGGGATGGCGACGCCCACAGCACCTTCTGCAGCCCCAGGCGTCCCGGCTTCGAGCTCAACGATGAGCCGGTCCATGGTGGCCGCAACAGCATCAACGCTGCCGCCCGGCGGTGTCTGGAGGCGGCGGACTGCGCCGGCAGGGGTGCCGCCGGCAAGGTCGATGAGGGCGCCCTTGATCCACGTCCCGCCAACATCGATGCCGATCCGGAAATCCGCTCCCGCCGCAGCCTCGGTGGTGGCCGTCACCGGAGCCACGCGGTGGCAGCGCCGGGCAGGCTGCCTGCTTCCAGCGGCGAGCTGGAGACCAGCACCTCACCGGCGGGCAGCTCGAAGGCTTCCGCGCCGAAGTTCGTCACGGAAGTCCAGCCGTTGGGACGCCGGAACGCCACGACGTCCTCGCGGCCGGTCTCCAGCCACTCCAGCGCCTCAGCTGTCTGCAGCTGCGACCGCAGGGCCATTGCCCGCCGGTAGAGGGACAAGGTGGAGCCCTCCTTGCCGTCCTGGGCTTCCACCGAGCTGTCCGCAAACCATGCAGGCTGCGGCAGGTGGGAGCCGCCCGCCCCGAAGCCGAAGGACGTGCCACCGGGCGTCCAGGGCAGCGGGACGCGGCAGCCGTCCCGGCCGACGTCCACGCCCTTGTTCCGGAAGAAAGCCGGGTCCTGGCGCCCGGAGTCGGGGATTTCGCAGCCGACTTCCTGCAGGCCCAGTTCCTCGCCCTGGTACAGGTACGCGGAGCCGGGCAGGGCGAACATCAGCAGGGACGCGGCCCGGGCGCGGCGCAGGCCGAGTTCGACGTCGACGTCCTCCTGCCTGCCGCCGGCCAGCAGCCACTGCTTGCCCGCCTGCCCCGCCATGATGCCTGCGGCCGAATCTTCGGACGCAGGAAGCCCGTAGCGCGTGGCATGCCGGACGACGTCATGGTTGGAGAACACCCAGGTGGACGAGGCGCCCGATGCGTCGGCCTCGGCGAGGTTCTTGGTGATGATCGTCCGGAACTGGGCGGCGTCGAAGTCGGCCTGCAGCAGGTCGAAGTTGAAGGCCTGGCCCAGTCCCTCCGGGCTGGCGTAACGGGCGCGGCGGTCTGCGTGCACCCAGGCTTCGGCGACGGCGGTGCGCGGCGGGGTGTATTCGTTGAACAGCTTGCGCCACTCGGCATAGATCTCGTGGACTTCGTCCCGGTCCCAGTAGGGGTGCCGGCCTTCGAGGTACAGCGCTTCGCCCTGGGCCTCAAGGTCTGCCGTGGTGGGCAGGGTTTCTTCGAGGTTCTTGGTCAGCGCGTGGGCAACGTCGATGCGGAAGCCGTCCACGCCGCGGTCGGACCAGAAGCGCAGGGTCGCCAGGAAGTCCTCCCGGACCTCCGGGTTGTCCCAGTTAAAGTCGGGCTGCTCCTTGGCGAAAATATGCATGTACCACTGGCCGGGGGTGCCGTCCGGTTCGGTAATGCGTTCCCACGCCGGGCCGCCGAACACCGAGATCCAGTCCGACGGCGGCAGCTCACCGTTGTCGCCCAGTCCGTCATGGAAGACGTAGCGGTCACGGGCCGCGGAGCCCCTGGGTGCGGCGAGGGCTTCGCGGAACCACTCGTGGCGGTCCGAGGAGTGGTTGGGCACGATGTCCACGATCAGCTTGATGCCCGCCTCATGCAGGGCGTTGGCCATCGCGTCGAAGTCCTCCAGCGTGCCCAGCCGCGGGTCCACGTTGCGGTAGTCGTCCACGTCGTAGCCGCCATCGGCCAGGGCGGAGGGGTAGAAGGGGCTCAGCCAGACGGCGTCGATGCCCAGTTCCCTCAGGTACGGGACCTTCGCGGTGATGCCGTTGATGTCTCCCATTCCGTCGCCGTTGGAATCCGCGAAGCTGCGGGGGTAGATCTGGTACACGGAGGCCTGGCGCCACCAGGTGGGATCGTCCATCCGGAGTGCGTCGGTGCGGGTTGCCATGGTGGCGGTGGTGGGCAAGATTCGTTCCTTCGGTTCTTGGTGCAGGTCGGTGGCTGGGCGCGGGGTCGTCACTACTTGGCGGCAGGCTTACTTGACAGCACCCTGGGTGAGGCCGGACATCACCCAGCGCTGGGTAAACAGGTACACGACGATGGCCGGCGCCATCGCCATGAGGTAAGAGGCAAACGCGACGTTGTAGCTGTTGCTGAACTGTGTCTGGAAGATCTTTTGCAGCACGGGGATGGTCTGCAGTTCAGGATCGGAAATGATGAGCGAGGGCATCATGAAGTCGTTCCAGGAGGCGATGAAGGCGAAGATGCCGACCGTTGCGCTCATGGGTCCGAGCAACGGGAAGATGAGCTTCCAGAACACCTGCCACGTTCCGGCGCCGTCCATCCGCATGCTTTCCTCCAGTTCCAGGGGGATGGAGCGCAGGAACGCCGTAAACAGCATCGTGTTGAACGCCAGGGCAAAGACGATGTGCAGGATGGCCACACCGAGCGGGTTGTCCAGTCCCACGAGTCCCGTGAGCTGGATCTGCGGGAGTGCCACCACCGGGAACGGGATGAACATGGCCGCCAGCAGGTAGAAGAACGACCAGCGGAAGAGCCGGCGGTCCCAGTTGCGGACGATCGCATAGGCCGCCAGCGCCGATACAACGATCTCCCCGATGACCGCGGTCACAGACACGAACACCGAGATCGCGAAGCCGCGGGGGAAGTTCGTCAGTGTCCAGGCCTGGGTGAAACTGTCGAGGGTCAAGGGGCTTGGCAGGGAGAACGCGTTGCCATCGACTGCCTGGCCGGTGGTCTTGAACGCCATGCTGAGGGTGACATACAGCGGAACGAGCACGGCGAGCGTGCAGACGATCAGGACGACTGTGGCCGGCCAGTTCGTGCGTTCGTGCCCCGTGCGGATGCGGCGCTTTCCGGAAGCCGGTCCTGCGGTGGTTGGTCCTGCGGTAATGGGTTCTGCGAGGACGGTGCGGGTCGCGTTGCTCATGCGATCCCTCCTTTGCCACGGGTGAAGCGGAGCTGGATGAGTGCGATGGCAATGCTGATGAGGAAGAAGATCACGGCATTGGCCATCTGGTAGGCGTAGTCGCCGCCTTCGAAGCCGCGGAAGATCGCCATGGCGACGCTGCGGGTGGCAACGCCAGGGCCGCCGTCGGTCAGGCCCACGATGATGTCGTAGGCGTTGAGGTAGTTCTTGAAGCCGAGCACCGTGTTGATCACGGCGTACCCGGCAACGAGCGGCAGGGTGATGTGCCGCAGGTTGTGCCAGGGCGTTGCACCGTCGATGGAGCTTGCCTCGTAGACCTCCGCCGGGACGGTGAGGAGCCCGGCGATGTAGATGAGCATGGCGCTGGGAATCGACTGCCATGCCGTGACGAAGACGATCGCCAGCCAGGCGAGGTCGGGGTTGGCGAGGATGCTTGACGCGAGCGGTTCGATTCCCATGCCCTTGCCGAGCAGGGGCAGCGAATTCGAGAAGAGGTACTGGAAGACAAACGCGATGACGATGCCCGAGATCACCATCGGGATCACGAACACCGTGCGCAGCGCAGTGCGGAAGCGGACACGGGAGGTCAGTCCCAGGGCCAGCAGGAAAGCCAGGATATTCACGACGATGACCGTCACAAGCGAAAAGGCGAGCGTGAAGCCGTAGGCGCCGAGGATTCCTTCGTCGCGGAAGACCGCGATGAAGTTGCGGATGCCGATGAACTCGGAGTCGCCGAAGCCGACCGAGTTGGTGAAGCTGTAAACGAATCCGAGCACTGCGGGAAGTGTCACGGCCAGCGTGAAGATCGCCAGCGACGGGAACAGGAAGAAGTAGTACAGCGGGTCGACACGGCTCTTGCGGGCCGTTGCCGCTTTGGGCGCTGCCTCGGGGGTCACCGCCGCCCTGGTGGAAGGTCTCGTCATTGATGACATGGGTGGGTCCTCGTTTCGTGCGTCAGATCGGAAGTGTGGTTACGCCCGGAAAGCCAGGCGCGCCCAGTCGGCGTCCATCCGGCGCAGCGTGCCCTCGGGGTCGGCGCCCCCGATGATCGACTGGATGTAGTTAGCGGCCGGGATAGTGTTCGGAATGAACTGGGACGCGCCCATGTAGAAACGGCCCTCGTCGTAGTACTTCTGCATCTCGACGATCCGGGGGTCCGTCACCGGGGGAGCGTCCTTGACCGTGCCGAACCCCAGGAACTTGGCGTTGTAGGGGTTCTGGACCTCCGGCTGCAGAAGGTATTGCAGGAAGGCGCGCGCCCCTTCCTGGCCGTTCGAGACTTCGGGGACCCAGAGCGAGAGGTCGATGTTCACGCGGACCTTGAGGTCCGCGGGGTCGGCGGTCATGGGCAGGGGGAAGGTACCGAGGTCCAGGTCGGTGCCTGCCTTTTCGATTTCACCGAAAGCCCAGGGCCCTTGGAAGTACATGGCCGCCTGTCCCTGTGCCATGGCCGTGTTGCCGTCGCCGTAGCCCCGGCTGGAAGCGTCGGGGTTGACGTACTTCGTCAGCTGGACCATGCGCTGCACCGGCTCCAGCATGGTCTTCTGGAATGACACCTCGGAATCCGGCCCGACGTCCTCGCCAATGTCGTGCATCTTCTTGTAGAAGCCGCGTACGTCGACCATGCCGCCCACGGTGTAGTCGAACAGGCCCTGCGCCACCGTCCACGGATCGCGGAAGGTTCCGTAGATCGGGGTGACGCCAGCTGCCTTCAACCGTTCACACACCTCGATGAGTTCGTCCCAGGTGGTGGGAACGGCGAGTCCGTGCCCAGCAAAGATGCGGCGGTTGTAGATGACCGACGCCGCCATGACGGAGTAAGGTACAACGCTCGTACGCCCCGGGTAGGTGGGGTACCAGTTCGTCAGGTCCAGGACGTCTTCCCGGATGGAAGCCGCTTCGGGGAGGTCGGAAAGGTCCGAGAGCGCCCCGCGCTCCATGAACCGGGCCATCTCCAGGTTGTAGTTGAGGCAGCCCAGGTCGGGGGGACTGCTGCGGACGAAACTGGCGGAGAGGTTGGTTGCCATGTCATGCAGCACCCGGAAGCGGTCCTGGGAGTCGGTGAACTTGGCGGCCAGGTCGCGGAAATACGGAACCGCTTCAGGTTTTGACTGGTGGAACGTAATGGTGGGCCTGCTGCCAGCCGGGGAGCACCCGGCCAGGCCGAAAGCGGCCAGTGCACCTCCGGCAGCGGCGAGGAAAGTGCGTCGGGAGACTCGCGTCCCCGCAGGCGTCAAAGGTGGCAACATCGGCTCCTAAGGGCTTTCGAAGAGAATTGATTTGGATCTTATATTTAGGTCCTATACGAGGATGGTGGAGGCAGGGGCTATCGTCAAGGGGTGGACGGAACTACGGCGAGCTCGACCCAACTGTTACGCCAGATCAACTCGGAGGCACTGCTGCGCTTCGCCCTGCAGGAGCAGGTCTTCACTGCGGGGGAGGCCATGGCCGCGACCGGGCTGACGCGCGCGACGGTGCTGGGCGTCTGCGACGGGCTTGTTGGCGCGGGCTGGCTTGAGGAAGTGAGCGACGGCGGCGACGCCGGTCCCGCGCCCAAGGGCCGGCCGGCGCGCCGCTACCAGCTGCGCGAAGCAGCAGGCGTGGTGGTGGGGCTGGATGCCGGCGAAGGCTATCTCACCACCCTGGTGACGGACCTGCGCGGCCGCGAGCTTGGCAAGCGCCGCAAAAGCATCGACTCCCATGCGCTGGGACGTGCCGGGCGCGTTGCAAGCGCGCAGGAGTTGGTCGGCCAGGCGCTCGCGGATGCGGGATGCGGGGACGGCGACGTCCTGCTCACGGTGGTCGGCGTGCCTGCGCCGGTGGACGCAGAGGGTATGTCCCCGGAGGGGGGCGAGTTCTGGCAGTTGATGAATTCCGGATTCGCCCCTGCCCTTCCCGGCACTGTCATCGTCGAGAATGACGCCAACCTCGCCGCCATTGCGGAGCAGGCGCAGGAACCGTCCGCCAACGTGGCAACCCTCCTGTCCGGGGAGCGGTTTGGCGCCGGCCTGATCGTGGACGGGCGCCTGCTGCGGGGGCGCCAGGGCGGCGCCGGCGAAATGCGGTTCCTTGACGTGTTCGACAGCAGGCTCGTGCCCGGCGAGGGAGGCTCGGACGGGCTGGGGGCCCTTGCGCGGAAGTGGGCGCGCAAGGGCATCCATTCCTACGGGGGAACCACCTCACTGCGCCGGCTTCCCGAGGATGGGATCCAGGCGGAGGATGTTTTCCAGGCGGCGCGCGAGGGGGATCCGCTGGCAGGGGACATCATCGGCCGGCTGGCCGCCCGCCTGGCGCGGATTGCCGTGGTGCTCGCCAGCCTGCTCGACATTGAGCGGGTGGTCATCGCGGGCGGGATCTCAAGCGCCATCGGGCCCGTCCTGGAACACGCGCGCAGTTTGCTGCCCACGGACTCCGGCCTGCCCCTTCCGTCCCTGGTTGCCAGCACGCTCGGGGCGGAGGTAGTGGTGCAGGGCGCCATCGAGTCCGCGCTGATCCGGATCAGGCGTGAGCCTATGGCGTTCCTCCCCCGGGCCGTGCGTTCCTGACCGCGGGGTTGCCTGGGAAGCCTGGCGCGCCGAAGGGCTAGAGGACGTTGCGGATGGCCTGCTCGAAGCTGCTGACGTGCTCCAGGGCCAGCTTGCCCGCCCGCTCGGAATCACCGTCGGCCACGGCCTCCAGAAGTTCCACGTGCTCGGCAATGTGCTCCGCCACGGAGGGCACCTTCTCCAGCACCATGCACCAGATGCGGGTGGCCAGGTTGTCGTAGCGGATCAGGACGTCCTCAAGGTGGGCATTTGCCGCCGCCCGGTAGATCAGGCGGTGCACCTTGATGTCGTAGCGCATCAGGTCGTAGGGGTCATCGCCCGGATCCATGCCGGCAATCGCCTTGGCCGTCTCCCGGATCTCGGCCCGCAGCGCCGGCGTTGCCAGTTTGGCCGCACGCCGCGCGGCCAGGGGTTCCAGGGACTCGCGCAGTTCCGAGACGTCCGCGAGTTCGGTGATGTCGACGACGGTGGCGAACGTTCCGCGCCGCGGGTAGGACACCACGAGGTGGTCGCTTTCCAGGCGCTTAAGCGCTTCCCGCACCGGGGTGCGGCCGATGCCAAGGTCGCTGGCGATCTTGCCGTCGTTGATCGCCTCGCCCGGCCGGATGTCGAGCATGATGAGGCGGTCCCGAAGGTGCCGGTAGGCCTGCTCGGCGAGCGAAAGGTCCCCGTCCCCGACGAGGTGGTTCTCCAGTGTGACGCTCATTTCGAGGGCTCCCAAGGTAGCTATTGACTGCGAAGTGATCTGCAACATACTATTACGTCAGTTCTAATATATCAGTTACAGATCAGTTATGGATCAGTAACTCCGAAGGGCTTTGAAGGAGAACAATGCAGGACGTACTGAACGCCTCGCTCGCCACGGTAGACGCCGACGTCGCCGCCGCCGTTGCACGGGAACTGCACCGCCAGCAGTCCACGCTGGAAATGATTGCCTCGGAGAACTTCGCTCCGTCGGCTGTGATGGAGGCCCAGGGCTCGGTCCTGACCAACAAGTACGCCGAGGGCTACCCGGGCAAGCGCTACTACGGCGGCTGCGAGCACGTGGACGTCATCGAACAGCTCGCCATCGACCGCGTCAAGGCCCTCTTCGGCGCCGAATTCGCCAATGTGCAGCCGCACTCCGGCGCCCAGGCCAACGCCGCCGCCATGTTCGCCCTGCTGAACCCGGGCGACACCATCCTGGGCCTGTCCCTGGCCCACGGCGGCCACCTCACGCACGGCATGAAGATCAACTTCTCCGGCAAGCTGTACAACGTGGTTCCGTACCACGTCCGCGAGGAGGACCTCCGCATCGACATGGTGGAGGTGGAAGCCCTCGCCCTGGAGCACAAGCCCAAGCTGATCGTGGCCGGCTGGTCCGCCTACTCCCGCCAGCTGGACTTCGCCGAGTTCCGCCGCATCGCCGACCTCGTGGGCGCCTACCTGATGGTGGACATGGCCCACTTCGCCGGCCTCGTGGCCGCAGGCCTGCACCCGAACCCCGTCCCCTACGCTGACGTGGTCACCACCACCACCCACAAGACCCTCGGCGGCCCCCGCGGCGGCGTCATCCTCGCCAAGGAGGAATACGCCAAGAAGATCAACAGCGCCGTGTTCCCCGGCCAGCAGGGCGGGCCGCTGGAGCACGTGGTCGCCGCCAAGGCCGTGGCCTTCAAGCTCGCCGCCGCCCCCGAGTTCAAGGAACGCCAGGAGCGGGTCCTGCAGGGAGCCAAGCTGCTCGCCGAACGCCTCCTTAAGGAAGACGTGGCAGCCGCTGGCATCTCCGTGGTCAACGGCGGCACCGACGTCCACCTGGTCCTGGTGGACCTGCGCCACTCCGAACTCGACGGCCAGCAGGGCGAGGACGCCCTCCACCAGATCGGCATCACCGTCAACCGCAACGCCGTCCCGTTCGATCCCCGCCCCCCGATGGTCTCCTCGGGCCTGCGGATCGGCACCCCGGCCCTGGCCGCCCGCGGCTTCGGCGCCGCGGAATTCACCGAGGTCGCGGACATCATCGCGACGGCGCTGATCGCCTCGGCCGGCACGGGCACCCTGCCCGGGGACACCGCCGTCGAACTCCGCGCCCGCGTGAGCGCCCTGGCCGAAAAGTTCCCCCTCTACCCGCACCTGACCGCCGATGCCAGCCTGGCCGAAGCCGAGGCAGACCTGATTGGAGCCGCACAGTGAGCGCACCGCACCTTCCTGAGCACCCGGACTTCCTGTGGCGGAACCCGGAGCCCAAGTCCTCCTATGACGCCGTGATCGTCGGCGGCGGCGGGCACGGCCTGGCCACCGCCTACTTCCTGGCCAAGAACCACGGGATGACCAACATCGCCGTCCTGGAAAAGGGCTGGCTCGCCGGCGGCAACATGGCCCGCAACACCACCATCATCCGCTCCAACTACCTCTGGGACGAGAGCGCGGCCATCTACGAGCATGCCCTCAAGCTCTGGGAGATCCTGCCCGAGGAACTCGAGTACGACTTCCTGTTCAGCCAGCGCGGCGTGATGAACCTGGCCCACACCCTGGGCGACGTCCGCGAAAGCATCCGCCGCGTGGGCGCCAACAAGCTCAACGGTGTGGACGCCGAATGGCTGGACCCGCAGCAGGTCAAGGAACTCTGCCCCATCCTGAACATCCGCGACGACATCCGCTACCCGGTCATGGGCGCCACCTACCAGCCCCGCGCCGGCATCGCCAAGCACGACCACGTGGCCTGGGCCTTCGCCCGCAAGTGCGACGAAATGGGCGTGGACATCATCCAGAACTGCGAAGTGACCGGCTTCCTGAAGGACGGCAACCGCGTGGTGGGCGTCAAGACCAACCGCGGCACCATCCACACCGAAAAGGTGGGCCTGGCCGCCGCCGGCCACAGCTCCGTCCTGGCCGAACTGGCCGGCTTCCAGCTGCCCATCCAGTCCCACCCGCTGCAGGCGCTGGTCTCCGAGCTGCACGAGCCCGTCCACCCCACCGTGGTCATGTCCAACCACGTCCACGTCTACGTCTCGCAGGCGCACAAGGGCGAACTGGTCATGGGCGCCGGCGTGGACTCCTACAACGGCTACGGCCAGCGCGGCTCCTTCCACGTGATCGAGCAGCAGATGGCGGCCGCCGTCGAGCTCTTCCCCATCTTTGCCCGGGCCCACGTGCTCCGGACCTGGGGCGGCATCGTGGACACCACCATGGACGCCTCGCCGATCGTGGGCGTGACCCCGGTGGAGAACATGTTCGTGAACTGCGGCTGGGGTACCGGCGGGTTCAAGGGCACGCCCGCCGCCGGCATGACCTTCGCGCACACCATTGCCACCGGCGCCCCGCACAAGCTGAACGAGCCGTTCTCGCTGGAGCGTTTCGAAACCGGCGCCCTCATCGACGAACACGGCGCCGCCGCCGTGGCCCACTAGCCGCCCGCCACCAGAAAAGGACTAACGCACATGCTGCTGATCCCATGCCCCAACTGCGGCCCGCGGGACGAAACCGAATTCCACTACGGCGGACAGGCCCACGTCCCCTACCCGGAGAACCCGAACGAGCTGAGCGACACGGAGTGGTCCCGCTACCTCTTCTACCGCGAGAACCCCAAGGGCATCTTCGCCGAGCGCTGGGTCCACAGCACCGGCTGCCGCCAGTGGTTCAACATGCTCCGCGACACCGTCAGCTACGACATCCAGGCCATCTACCCGATGGGCACGCCGCGGCCGGACAGTTCCTCCAGGGCCACGCCCGAAACCGGGACCGCCAGCACGGCCCCTGACAGCACCACCACGGGAACCGCTGGACCCGGCACTTCCACCACAAGCACCTTGACCACCACCGCCCCGGAAGGAGCGACCAAGTGACTTCCCAGAACGCCCGCCTGGCTACCGGCGGCCGCATCGACCGCACCATCTCCTGGCGCTTCACGGTGGACGGCGAGGAATTCACCGGCCACCCCGGCGACACCCTGGCCTCGGCCCTGCTCGCCAACGGCCGCATCGCCGCCGGCAACTCCCTGTACGAGGACCGCGCCCGCGGCATCATGTCCGCCGGTGTGGAAGAAGCCAACGCCCTGGTCCGCGTGGAAGCCCGCTTCCCCGGCCACGTCGCCGAATCCATGCTCCCGTCCACCACCGTCTCGCTCGTGGACGGGCTGAAGGCCACCCAGCTCAACGGCCTCGGCAAGCTCGACCCCGCCGACGACCGCGCCGAATACGACAAGAAGTACGTCCACACCGACGTCCTGGTGATCGGCGGCGGCCCCGCCGGCCTCGCCGCAGCCCGCGAAGCCGTCCGCACCGGCGCCCGCGTCATGCTCCTGGACGACCAGCCCGAACTCGGCGGCTCCCTGCTCTCCGGCCCCACGGCCGCGGGCCGTGCCGAGACCATCGAGGGCAAGCCGGCCCTCGAGTGGGTGGCCGACGTCGAAGCCGAGCTCGTGTCCGGCGCGGAATCCACCGTCCTGAACCGCACCACCGCGTTCGGCGCCTACGACGCCAACTACGTCATTGCCGTCCAGAACCGCACCGACCACCTCTCGAGCCCGGCAGCCCCCGGCGTCTCCCGGCAGCGGATTTGGCACATCCGTGCCAACCAGGTGGTTCTGGCACCCGGCGCGCACGAGCGTCCCCTGGTGTTCGAGAACAACGACCGTCCGGGCATCATGCTCGCCTCGGCCGTGCGCACCTACCTCAACCGGTACGCCGTGGCCGCGGGCAAGCGCGTGGTCATCAGCACCACCAACGACAGCGCCTACGCCGTCGCTGCCGACCTCACCGCCGCCGGCGTCAAGGTCGCAGCCGTGGTGGACGCCCGTCCGCAGCTCACCGCCGTGGCGACTGCCGCCGTCGAAGCCGGGATCCGGGTGCTGATTGGCAGCGCGGTGGCCAACACCTCCGCCGGCGCCGACGGGCGGCTGGACGGCGTCACCGTCCGCAGCATCAACGACGACGGCGAGCTCACCTCGGGCGTCGAGCAGATCGCCGCCGACCTGCTGGCAGTGTCCGGCGGCTGGAGCCCGCTGGTCCACCTGCACTCCCAGCGGCAGGGCAAGCTGCGCTGGGACGAGGACCTGGCCGCCTTCGTGCCCAGCACCGAAGTGCCCAGCCAGCAGACCATCGGCTCCGGCCGCGGCTCCTTCGCCACCGAAGACTGCCTCGCAGAGGGCATCTCCGCCGGCGCCCGCGCTGCGATCGCCGCAGGGTTCGCATCCGCCGTCGAACCTTCCGTCCTGGCCGAACCGAAGGCTTCCGCCCCCACCCGCCAGCTGTGGCTGGTGCCGGGCGAAAACGGCACCCCGGACGACTGGCACAACCACTTCGTGGACTTCCAGCGCGACCAGTCCGTGGCGGATGTCCTGCGCTCCACCGGCGCCGGCATGCGCTCCGTGGAACACATCAAGCGGTACACCTCCATCAGCACCGCCAACGACCAGGGCAAGACCTCCGGCGTCAACGCCATCGGCGTCATTGCCGCGGCACTGCGCACGGCCGGCGAGGCCTCGCGCGGCATCGGCGACATCGGCACCACCACCTACCGTGCACCGTTCACCCCGGTGGCCTTCGCGGCACTGGCCGGACGCCAGCGCGGCGAACTGTTCGACCCCGCCCGCGTCACCTCCATCCACCCCTGGCACGTGGCCAAGGGAGCGCTGTTCGAGGACGTCGGACAGTGGAAGCGCCCCTGGTACTACCCCCAGGACGGGGAAGACATGGACGCTGCCGTGCTGCGCGAATGCGCCGCCGTCCGCGAGTCCGTAGGCTTCATGGACGCCACCACCCTGGGCAAGATCGAGATCCGCGGCAAGGACGCGGGCGAGTTCCTGAACCGCATGTACACCAACGCGTTCAAGAAGCTCGCACCAGGGTCGGCACGCTACGGCGTCATGTGCACCCCGGACGGCATGATCTTCGACGACGGCGTGACCCTTCGCCTCGACGAGGAAACCTTCTTCATGACCACCACCACGGGCGGTGCCGCCAAGGTGCTGGACTGGCTGGAGGAATGGCTGCAGACGGAGTGGCCTGAGCTGGACGTCAAGTGCACTTCGGTGACCGAACAGTGGAGCACCATTGCCGTCGTCGGGCCCAAGTCCCGCGAGGTCATCGCGAAGGTGGCGCCTGAACTGGCAGCCAACGGCGGCCTGGACGCCGAAGCCTTCCCGTTCATGACCTTCCGCGAAACCACCCTCGCCTCCGGCGTGCGGGCCCGCATCTGCCGGATCTCGTTCTCCGGTGAACTGGCCTACGAAATCAACGTCCCGGCCTGGTACGGACTCAACACCTGGGAAGCCGTGGCGGCTGCCGGTGCCGAGTTCAACATCACGCCGTACGGCACCGAAACCATGCACGTGCTCCGTGCCGAAAAGGGCTACCCGATCGTAGGGCAGGACACCGACGGCACGGTCACCCCGCAGGACGCCGGCATGGAGTGGATCGTCTCCAAGGCCAAGGACTTCATCGGCAAGCGCTCCTACTCCCGGGTGGACGCGCAGCGCGAGGACCGCAAGCACCTGGTCAGCGTCCTCCCCGTGGACGGCACGCTCCGGCTGCCCGAAGGCACCCAGCTCGTGGAAAAGGGCCGCTCCACCAACCCGGCTTACGGTCCGGTGCCGATGGAAGGCTTCGTGACCTCCAGCTACCACAGTGCAGCGTTGGGCCGGTCGTTCGGCCTGGCCCTCATCAAGAACGGACGCAACCGCATCGGCGAAACGCTGGTGGCAGCCGCCGGCGACCAGCTGGTGGACGTGGTTGTGGCAGAGACAGTGCTTTTTGACTCCGAAGGGACCCGCAAAGATGGCTGAGACAGCAGCTTCCCCCGCCGCCGCAAAGACCTCGGCAGACAAGAACCTCGCAGCACGCATCAGCCCGGCCGAGCAGCTGGCGGAAGCGTTCACGGCAGGCTCCCTGGCCGGCACCGTTGAACTCTCCGAAGTTCCCTTCCTGACCATGGTGGGGCTCCGGGCGGACGCAGGCTCGGACGCGGCAACGCGGCTGGCCGGAGTCACCGGCGGCCTGCCCGCACAATGCGGCGGCGTCGTCGGCAACGGCGACACCTCCGTCCTGTGGCTGGGCCCCTCCGAGTTCCTGGTCGTCGCACCCACCGAGGCCCACGAGTCCCTGGGCGGCGACCTCATCCAGGCGCTCCGGGACGCCCTCGGCGGCGACGCGGGCCAGGTGGTGGACCTCTCCGCCAACCGCACCACGTTCGAACTCAGCGGGCCCCGTGCCCGGGCCGTCCTGGAAAAGGGCTGCTCCCTGGACCTGCACCCGCGGGTGTTCAAGGCCGGCACCGCGTTCTCCACGGAAATCGCGAACATCCCCGCCGTCCTGTGGAAGACCGGCGAAGAGAGCTTCCGGATCTTCCCCCGCGCATCCTTCGCCGAGTTCCTGGGCCGGTGGCTGCTGGACGCCATGCGGGAGTACGCCTCGCCAGAGGTCCCCTGATGGCGCTCAGCGTCCTTGACCTGTTCTCTGTTGGCATCGGGCCCTCGTCGTCACACACGGTGGGCCCGATGCGGGCGGCCAAGCTCTTCGCCGACCGGCTGAAGGGCGACGGGCAGCTGGCCTCCACCGTGCGCGTGCAGTCGGAACTCTTCGGCTCCCTGGGCGCCACGGGGCGCGGCCACGGCTCCGACAAGGCCGTGGTCCTGGGGCTGCAGGGCCTGGAACCGGAAACCGTCAACACGTTCACCGCCGACGACCAGGTGGCCGCGGCCGCCCTGGACGCCGAACTGCACATCGCCGGCACGCACCGGGTGGGCTTCAACTGGGAAGAGGACGTGGTGCTCCACCGCCGCAAGTCCCTCCCCGCACACCCCAACGGCATGACCTTCCGGGCCTTCGACCACACCGGCGCCGTCCTGAGCGAGCGGAGCTTCTACTCCATCGGCGGCGGCTTCGTAGTGGACGGCGACGCCCAGGGCGCGGACAAGGTGGTGTCGGACGACACCGTCCTGCCCTACCCCTTCTCTACTGCCGATGAGCTCCTGCAGATCTGCAGCCGTGAAGGCATGTCCATCTCCGACGTCATGCTGGCCAATGAGCTGACATGGCGCAGCGAGGCCGAACTCCGCGAGCAGCTGCTGGGGTTGTGGGCCGTGATGAAGGAGTGCGTGCAGAACGGCTGCAACGCCGAAGGCATCCTGCCTGGCGGCCTGAAGGTGGCCCGGCGGGCGCCGGCGCTGTACCAGACCCTTTCGAAGGACTCCGCCAGCACCGACGCGCTCCACGCCATGGAATGGGTCAACCTGTTCGCCCTGGCCGTGAATGAGGAGAACGCGGCCGGCGGCCGGATCGTCACCGCCCCCACCAACGGGGCTGCCGGGATCGTGCCGGCCGTCCTGCACTACTACATGAAGTTTGTTCCGGGGGCCGACGACGACGGTGTGGTCCGCTTCCTGCTGGCGGCGGCCGCCGTCGGAATCCTGTTCAAAACGAACGCCTCCATCTCAGGTGCCGAAGTGGGCTGCCAGGGCGAGGTGGGCTCCGCCTGCTCGATGGCCGCGGCCGGGCTCTGCGAAGTGCTCGGCGGAACGCCGGCGCAGGTGGAGAACGCCGCCGAGGTGGGGATCGAGCACAACCTTGGCCTGACCTGCGATCCCGTGGGCGGGCTGGTGCAGATCCCCTGCATCGAGCGGAACGCGATCGCCAGCGTCAAGGCGATCAACGCGGCCCGGCTGGCCCTGCACGGGGACGGCAGCCACAAGGTCTCGCTGGACAAGGCCATCAAGACCATGCGCGACACCGGCGCCGACATGAAGACCAAGTACAAGGAAACCTCCCGAGGAGGCCTCGCCGTGAACGTGATCGAGTGCTGAACCATGACTGTTACTGAAACCGATACCCCTGCATCGAAGGCGCCCACCACGGTGGAGCATGTCCTGACGCTGGACTGCCCGGAAGGGCCCGGCATCGTCCACGCCGTCTCCGGCTTCCTGCTGGAGCATGGCTGCGACATCATCGACAACAAGCAGTTCGGTGAGCGTACGGAGGGCCACTTCTTCATGCGTGTGCATTTCGTCTCCGAGGGGGACGAGTCCACGCTGGAGACGCTCCGTTCCTCCTTCGCCCCCGTGGCCGACAAGTTCGGCATGCGGTGGCAGCTGGAACGCCAGGGCTCCAAGCGCCGGGTGCTGATCATGGTGTCCAAGTTCGGGCACTGCCTCAACGACCTGCTCTTCCGGGCGCGGATCGGGGAGCTGCCTGTCGACGTCGTGGCCGTGGTATCCAACCACACGGACCACCAGGCGCTGGTGGAGTGGCACGGCATCCCGTTCCACCACATCCCCATCACGGCGGCCACCAAGCCCGAGGCCGAGGGCAGGCTGATGGAACTAGTGGACGGCCTCGATGTGGAACTGGTGGTCCTGGCGCGCTACATGCAGGTGCTCAGCGACGACCTGACCCGGAAGCTGGACGGGCGGGCCATCAACATCCACCACTCCTTCCTGCCCAGCTTCAAGGGCGCCAAGCCCTACCACCAGGCCTACGCCCGTGGGGTGAAGACCGTGGGTGCCACTGCGCACTACGTCAACGCTGAGCTGGACGAGGGGCCCATCATCTCGCAGCAGGTGGTGGACGTGGACCACACCTACGGGCCCGAGGACCTGGTCGCGGCCGGCCGCGACACGGAATGCAAGGCCCTGTCCAACGCCGTGAAGTGGCACTGCGAAGGCCGGGTCATCCTGCAGGGCAACCGCACCGTGGTGCTCCGGTAAGGGAACAAAACTTCATAACACAGCGCGGCCGGTTGCCCTTGGAGGGGCAAGCGGCCGCGCTTGCGTTTTGCCCGGAGCCGGGGCTATTCGGCCGCCGTGCCCCCGGTGCGATCCCGCCGGAGGAGAACCACTTGATGCACTTCCTCGAGCGCGGCGGCGATCTCGTCCTGTCCCACCCCGGCAAGGTACTGCATGACCAGTCCGTCCAGTGCGGCGAACAGGGACCTGGCCACTACGCGGACGTCACCCTGGACCCCAAAGGCCTGCAACCCCTCAGACAGGGCGTCCACGTAGCTCTGGTACAGCTGGGCCACCGGTCCTGCAAGCTCGGGGCGACGGCGCGCCTCGAGGATCATCTCGTACTGGAATACCTGAAGCCCCGGATCCTCGAGCAGCAGTTCCAGCAGCGCCTCGGTGAAGGTGCCCCCGTTCTCCGCCGCATCCCGCAACCGTGAGGCGGCGATTGATTGCTCCGAGGACCATTGCAGCGCTGCGGCGATCAGCGAATCCCTCGTCCCGAAATGGTGCGCCACCAGGCTGTTGTTGACCCCGGCACCCTCTGCGACGGCACGGAACGTGAGTCCCCGGAGACCCTTCTGCGCCACGACGTCCACCACGGCCCGCAGAAGCGCTTCCCTGCCTGTGCCGTATTTCGAGGAGGAAGCGCTGCGGGCGGCGGAAGGCGTCATGACGACGATTCTAGCCAGCAGGGACGGGCCGTACCGCTGCCTCTTGACTAAAAACTAAGCAATTGCTTAGATTGCTTCCACGCCGTGATGCCCGTCACGGGCCCGGCGTTACCATCATTCAATTCCGGCAGCCGCCGGCCCTTCCTCCTGGAGCTACCCATGGCAACGACGCCTTCCTTCACTACGTCCTCCTCCCTTGATCCCGCCAAGAATGAACCTTTTGAGCTGGGCCAGGTCCAGTGGGTCCGCCGCTTCGGGGAAGGAGAACGGCCCGCGTTGGCTTGCGGGTTCTGGCACGTCCACCCCCACGAAGCGCCCGAGCCCTTCGACCTGCTGATCGAGGCCGATGAGACCATCCACATCATCGAAGGCCACCTTCGCATCGAGGTGGACGGCGGCGACCTCTACGACCTCACGGCCGGAGGCGCGGCGTCCTTCAACAAGGGCGCCCGCACCCGGTGGACTGTCCTCGCCCCCACCGTCGAATTCTTCGTCTACTCGTAGGAAGCTCCGCAATGGAACAGGAAAACACCGCCGGGGAGCGGAACTTGGACGCCGTCATCGTGGGCGCCGGATTCGCCGGCCTTACTGCCGCCCGTGAGCTCACCCGCCAGGGTCTGGCGGTCCGCATTGTCGAAGCCCGTGACCGCATCGGCGGCCGGACGTGGCTGGACCACCGGCTGGGCCGCGAGCTGGAGATTGGCGGAACGTGGGTCCACTGGACGCAGCCGTATGTCTGGGCTGAGTTGAAGCGCTACGGCATCGGCACGGTGGCCAGCCCGGAGCCGGAACGCGCTTTCTGGTGGGCCGACGGCGGGCGCCGGGAAGGTGCGCCGGGAGCCCTGCTGGATCTCATCGGCGAATTCAACGGGCAGTTCGTCAAGGAGTCGCGCGCCTTCTTCCCCGAGCCGTTCCGGCCGCTGGCCAGCGATGCCTTCAAGGAGATCGACCATGTCTCCGTGCAGGAACGGATTCGGGATCAGTTCCCGGCCGGGACAGCCCGCGATATCCTCGAATCCTTTTGGGCGCTGAACTTCAACGGCCCGCTCGAGGACGCGGCGCTGACCCAGGCCCTCCGCTGGGTGGCATTGACGAATGGCGACTGGGCCGTCAACTTCGAGGCATGCGCCACCTACAAGATCCAGGGCGGAACCGTGGCGCTCGCGGACGCCATGCTCAAGGACTCCGGTGCCGCCGTTGACTTCGGTTTCACCGTGGCCGGCATAGCGGACGACGGCGGTACGGTCACCGTCCGCGGCACCGATGGGCGGACGTTGGGCGCGAAGACAGCCATTGTCACCGTTCCACTTCACGCCCTGGAGAACGTCTCTTTCGAGCCGCCGCTGCCACCCGCCAAGGCTGAGGGTGCGCGGCGTGGCCAGGTGTCCCGGGGCGTCAAGGTGTGGATGCGGCTTCGCGGCGAGCACGCGCCCTTCGTCGCGTTGGGCCAAGCGGACTGGGCGCTGAACTTCTTCCAGGCCGAATACACGCTCGACGGCGACACCATCGTCGTCGGCTTCGGCCCGGACGCAACAAGGATCGATGCGTCGGACGCGGCGGCAGTGCAGGCCCAGCTCTCCCGGCTGGTGCCTGGGGCGGAGGTAGTGGACGTGGCAACGCACGACTGGGTGGCGGACCCGCTGGCGGGGGAGACCTGGCCGATGCACCGGACAGGGTTCCTTGCCAACCATCTGGCCGCTCTGCAGTCTGCGCACGGCAACGTCCTTTTTGCCGGCTCAGACGTTGCCAACGGCTGGGGCGGATTCATCGACGGTGCCATTGAAAGCGGTATGGAAGCGGCCTTGGATGCTGCGTCGCTGCTCAACCCCGCCACCGGGGAATCCGCGCTGGAACACTCCCCACTGCGCTGACCGACAACAACTGGTCGCTGGTGGACAAAGCGCGCCGCCGTCCCGCTGCGAAGCTGGATGCACGGCAATTTTTCCCCAACTCATGACCGTTAAGAAGGATCAAATGAGTATTTCGAATTCCGAGCCCCGGACCACTGACGCTCCGGCCAAGGAGCATTCAACCGCCCTCCGCGCCGGCAGCGTCGGCGTGCTGGGCATCCTCTTCTTCGTCCTCTCGGCCCAGGCGCCCCTGACAGGGATTGTGGGCGCCTCACCGCTGGCGGCGGCGCTCGGCAACGGGGCCGGTGCGCCCGGCGCCTACCTGATCGTCGGCGTCGTCATTGTGATCTTCGCCGTCGGCTTTGTGGCCATGAGCCGCAGGATCCAGGCCAACGGCGCCTTCTACGCCTACGTCACTGCGGCACTCGGCAGGAAGGCCGGCGCGGGCGCCGCCTGGCTGGCGCTGCTGGCTTACAACACGGTCCAGGCCGCCATGTACGGACTCTATGGGGCGGCGTTTTCCGGGCTGCTCGCATCCGTCGGCCTGGAGGTGCCGTGGTGGTTCCTCGCCCTGGCCACCATGGCGGGAGTGCAGGTGCTTGGCTCGCTGAACATTGAACTTGGCGCCCGCGTCCTGGCGCTGCTGGTGGGACTTGAGGTGGCCATCCTGCTGCTGTTCGGTTTCACCGTCCTGTTCAGCGGCGGGGGACCCGAAGGCATCAGCGTTGCCGCCTCCTTCTCGCCGGAGGCCATCGGCGCCGGGGCGCCCGGAGTGGCCATCATGTTTGCCGTGGCCTCGATGTTCGGGTTCGAATCCACAGCCATTTATTCTGCCGAGGCCAAGGATCCGCACCGCACTGTGGCCCGCGCCACCTACCTCTCGGTGGGCGTGATTTCCGTCTTCTTCGCCTTTATCTCCTGGATGCTGGTGAGCTACTACGGCGCGTCACAGGTGATGGCCGCCGCCGGCGCAGCCCTCGAATCAGGCGACGCCACATCCTTCGTGCTGGGGCCCCTGGTGGAACTGTTCGGCCCCTGGGCCGGCATCGTGGCCGGCATCCTGCTGGTCACGTCCCTGCTCGCCGGCATCATCGCCTTCCATAACGGCATCAACCGCTACCTGCACTCCCTGGCGCTGCGCGGTTCCATGCCCGCCGTGCTGGCCCGGACCAACCGGCACCGCGCACCCGCCGTCGCCGCATGGATCCAGTCGGCCACCGCCGTCGTACTGGTGATGACCTTTGCCATCCTTGCCCTGGACCCGGTGCTGACCCTCTTCTCCTGGTTCAGCGGGCTCGCCGTTGCGGCGCTGCTGGTGCTCTACATGCTGTGCTCCGTGGCTGTCGTCGGCTTCTTCCGCCGGGAACGTACCGGAGCCCAGCTGTGGCAGACCCGCCTTGCCCCAACCCTGGCGGCCGTGCTGCTCGGCTGGGTCCTGTTCCTGGTGGTCAGCAACTTCACGGCGCTGATCGGCGGCAGTGCAGAGACGGCCACCGCCCTGCTGGCGGCCGTGCCGGTGGTCTTCCTGGCCGGCGTGCTGGTGGAGTCCGCGCGTGCTGCCAGGAACATGCTCGCCAGCAACACGGCCGCCACCCCTGCCGCCTCCACTGTGCGGGGCCAGATTCCAGCAACCCCCAGGAACGCCGGAACGGTTGCGGTGACCGGGCTGGCGAGGACCACCGCCCACCCGGTGAAGGGCTCCAGGCGGTGCGCGCCAAGGGCCATGGACGCGAACAGCAGCCCCCACAGGACCGACCAGGCCACCCACAGCAGGGCGAGCAGCGGGTCGGTTGCGGACCACGCCCCAGCAAGCAGCAGCCCGAACAGTGCCACCATCCCGCAGAACCAGCCGAGGCCCCGGGAGCCCAGCCCGAGCAGGACGTCCAGCCCGGCATAGAGATAGGTCAGTCCGAACAGGAACATGCCGGCGGCGGTGAGCAGTGCCCCAGTGGCGGTGGTGCCGGAGGAGAGATGGACGACGCCGAGCACCAGTTGGGTGCCGCCGACCACAAGGCTGCACACGGCGGCGTCGCGGCGGGGGAGGTGCCCCAGGGTGGCGAGCCCGTTGACCAGCAGCGCGGCGCCGGAGAGCAAAAGGCAGATGTAGGCCATCAGGCTGCCCCTCCGTGCACAGCAGCCCAGGGGCGCGGCATGGGGCGAAACTTCTTTGTCACATGACGGAGGTTAGCGCCCAGCGCTGCGGAGCGCCTATTGGCCCTTGGTTGTAATCGGTTGGAAGGGACCGCCCCCGCCGGCGTCCGGCTTCAGCCGCCCCGGCGCCATTCGCTCGGCGATACGCCGAAGGCCTCCCGGAACGTGCGGCTGAAGTGCGCGGCGTCCAGGATCCCCCAGCGGGCTGCAACGGCACCCACGGACTTTCCCGCGTGCAGGGGGTCCCGGAGTTCCCGGCGGGCGCCCTCCAGCCGCTGGGTCCGGATCCAGCTGGCCACCGTGCTTCCGGATTCGTGGAAGACGTTGTGGAGGTGGCGCGTGGAGATGAAGTGGGCCGCGGCGATGCCGGCCGGCGAGAGCAGGGGATCGGACAGGTTGGCTTCGATGTATTCGCGGATGGAGACGGCCAGCAGCGCCTGGGGCTTCATCCGGTCAGGGGTGATGTCCATTTCCGCATGCAGCATGGTGGAAACCAGGTCCAGGGCATTGGCCGCCAGCCGCGAACCGCTGGGGCCGTTGAGGACGTCCAGGTCTCCGGACAGCTGCCGAATGAACTGGCCCACGATCCCACTCAGGCCACCGCTGCCGGCCATGCGCACTGCAGCGAGTTGGCCCACGTAATCGGTGGGCAGGGAAAGCGCCTCGCAGGGAAACATAAGCACCATGATCCGGTGCTGTCTTCGAACACGAGGGTGTAGGGCCGGCTGGTGTCGTAAATGGCGAGATCGCCGGGCCGGAGCACGGCTTCGCGGTTGTCCTGGATGAGCAGCCCGGTCCCCTCCAACTGCAGGTTCAGCTTGAAGTAGCGCTCGTGGGCCTGTGCGATGAGCACCGGGGTGCGGTGGACTTCGTGCGATGTGGCGGTGACTTCCACGATGGACATCCGGTCCAGCACCCGGGCGCGCATCCGGCCCCGGAATCCGTCCACGTCCTCCGTCCGTGCGGTGAGGGGCACAAACGACTCCGCCACCAGGTGCTTCCAGTGGTCAAAGGACGCAGCAATGCTGGTGGTGAGTTCCTGTGTGGTGTGCGGGGCCCGTGCCCCGGATAAGACTGATGCTGCCATGGATGTTCCTCGCGCTGGGTTGCCACGTGACGTTCCCCCGGCTGTGTCCGGGGACACACTCCATTCAGGGTAGGACGCTGGCAGTCTTTTTTCAACACTTGGCGAAAAAAGAGCCGCATGCTTCCCAGCCAAGCCCAAGCTTGCCGTGCCATGCTCCGCCAATGATCCCCAGCGCGGCCTCCGAAGACCGCCGCCACAACTTCGACTCCCGCACGCACCGCTCCATCCTGCGGTTGCTGGTAATGCTTGGCGCCGGGCTGCTTGCCGCGGCCCTGGTGGGCATCCTTGGGAACTGGGCCTATGCGCCCGCCGCCGGCTGGGCCGCCGCCTCGGCCACGTACCTGGTCTGGGTGTGGAGCGTCATTGCCCGGCTTGATCCGGCGGCAACCGCGGCCCATGCGCGGCGGGAGGACCCCGGCCGGGTCTTCTCGGATGTCCTTGTGCTCACCGCCACAGTGGCCAGCTTCGCCGGAGTCGCGCTGATCCTGGGTGAGGCGTCCGGTGCCCAGGGGTCCGGGAAGGACGCGATCGTTGCGATGGCCCTGGGCAGTATTGCCCTGTCCTGGTTCCTGGTCCACACGCTCTTCACCCTGCGCTACGCCGCCATCTACTACCGCGACCGGGCAGGCGTGGATTTCAACGAGGACGCGCCCCCGCGCTACGCCGATTTTGCCTACCTGGCCTTCACAGTGGGCATGACGTTCCAAGTCTCGGATACCGACCTCAAAACCAGGGCAATCCGCGGGACGGTCCTTCGGCAGGCCCTGCTGTCGTATCTGCTGGGGGCGATCGTCCTGGCGACCACCATCAACCTGGTTTCGGGACTGATCCACTAACCGCCAGGACTTATTCTGGGCCCATGGCGGAGATCAAAGTTAACTGGCACCACCGGCACAAGGCCGGCCTCAGCGCGGGCGACCGGGCGGCGGACACCCTGCGGAACGGGATGGGCAGCTGGCCGTTCGTGGGCATCTTTGTGGGCTTCATGGGGTTGTGGGCGGCGGTGAATTCCTTCGTCCTGGCCACGGACGCCTGGGACCCCTACCCGTACATCCTGCTGAACCTCTTCCTGTCCATGCTGGCGGGCCTGCAGGGCGCCATCCTGCTCATCGCCGCCAAGCGGCAGGACGCGATTGCGTCGGCAATGGCCCAGCACGACTACGAAACGGATGTGCGTGCCGCTGCCCACATCGAAATGCTGATGAACATCAACGCAGAGCAGCTGCAGCTGCTGCAGGAGCTCCGGACCATGGTGGACAGCCGCGGCACGGAAGAATCCGCCGGCAATCGCCCCTGAACACGCCGATGGGCGCAGCCCCTGCGGGGGATGCGCCCATCAAGCGTTGGCCAATCAGTCGCGCTTGAATGCGTCCTTGACCTTTTCGCCGGCCTGCTTCAGGTCCGCCTTGGACTGGTCGGTCTGGCCTTCGGCCCTCAGGCTCTCGTCGCCTGATGCCGCACCGGCAGCTTCCTTGCCCTTGCCGCCGAGCTTCTCTGCGGCGTTTTCGATCTTGTCATCCAAACCCATGGAGCTGCTCCTTGTAGTGGTGCTCTCCCTGGCCAAAGCCAGAGCCTGACACCTCCATACTAAGCATGCTTTCTGTTTATGTGCCTCAATCCGCCGGAATTTTTGGGCAGCGATGCGGACTTCAGGGCCCCTGACGCCTGGATCGTTGCGCAAAACCCCAGGGGTCAGGGGCGGCCCAGGAGGGCGAGGTACCCCTCCAGCTGGGCGTCGTGGCCAAAGTCCGTCTGGCCGGCCGGGGCGAGGGCCGCTTCGATCTGCGCGCCAAGCATCATGTTCAGCAGCTGGCCCGCCAGCAGGGAATCGTCGACGGCGGCAAGCACCTCGCTTGCGTCCCGCGCCTCGGCGAGGTGGCCGCGAATCGCGTCCAGCCACTCCTCCATGGACTGCCGGTGTATTTCGGCCTTTTGGGGATCGTTGACCCCCTTCTGCCAGAAGGGGATGACGATCCGGGCCTCGTTGATCCGCTCCTCGTCCAGCGGCAGGACCTCCAGGCAGAAGGCGCGAAGGGCGTCCATGCCGGATTTGCCCCGGGTGACCTCCGCGATCCGCTGGTTGGTCCGGTTGAACACGTGGCCGAACGCGAATTCCAGCAGCGTGTCCTTGGTGGGAAAGTAGGGTTTCAGCGCGCCGTTGGCGAACCCGGCCTCCATGGCTATTTCCCGCATGGTGGCGCCCTCAAGGCCGTTCCGGGCGATGATACGCCAGGTGGCATCCACCAGCTCCAGGCGCCGCTCGTCATGGTCAACTATTTTCGGCACCGCTGGCCACTCCCCGGAAATACTTTCGCTCAGACTCTTGTGAGCCATGTTACGGACGTTTATTCTCTACAACTATAGAAAATAAACCCAGTGGCCGGAAACGGCCCGGACAAAGGTTCTTCCATGACGCTTGCTCAAACCGACGCTCACGCTGCGACCGCCACAGGCACAACCTCCGCCTTCCGCCTTGCCGCGGCCGCCGAGATCCACGAGGTCCGCTCCATCCTGCAGGCGGAAGGCCACCTTGGCCCCCAGCAGCGGATTGCCTACCTGGGCATGCTGGACCCCGCCCGCGGCACGGCTCCGGAGGATGCGGACCGCCGCTTCCGCGTGTTCATCCATGACGTCTCAGGGGCAGCACCGCGTGACGTCGTCGTCTCCGTGGCGCGCCGGAAGGTGGAATCCGCCGTCGTACTCGATACCGCGGTGACCGGCGAGCTGCCGGTGCTGGAGGAGGAGTTCGAGGTGGTGGAGTCACTCCTGGCCACGGATGAGCGCTGGCTCAAGGCGCTCGCGGAGCGGAACCTGGACGTGGAAAAGGTGCGCGTGGCGCCGTTGTCCGCCGGAGTCTTCGAATACGCGGAGGAGAAGGGCCGCCGCATCCTGCGTGGACTGGCCTTCGTCCAGGAGTTCCCGGAGGACAGCGCCTGGGCACACCCCGTGGACGGGCTCGTGGCCTACGTGGATGTGGTCAGCAAGGAAGTCACCCAGGTCATCGACCTCGGGGCCATGCCCATCCCCGCCGAGCACGGCAACTACACCGATCCCGAGCTGACCGGTCCGGTCCGCAAAACTCAGAAGCCCATCAGCATCACCCAGCCCGAAGGCCCCAGCTTCACCGTCACCGGCGGCAACCACGTCGAGTGGGAAAAGTGGAGCGTGGATGTGGGGTTCGACGTCCGCGAGGGCGTGGTGCTGCATAACCTGTCATTCCAGGATGGGGACCGGAAGCGGCCCATCATCAACCGCGCCTCGATTGCCGAGATGGTGGTTCCCTACGGCGACCCGTCGCCCATCCGGTCCTGGCAGAACTACTTTGACACCGGCGAATATCTGGTGGGCCAGTACGCCAACTCGCTGGAACTGGGCTGCGACTGCCTGGGCGAGATCACCTACCTCAGCCCCGTCATCAGCGACCCCTTCGGCAACCCGCGCGAAATCCGCAACGGCATCTGCATGCACGAGGAGGACTGGAGCATCCTCTCCAAGCACTCCGACCTGTGGAGTGGCGTCACCTACACCCGCCGCAACCGCCGCCTGGTGATCTCCTTCTTCACCACCATCGGCAACTACGACTACGGCTTCTACTGGTACTTGTACCTGGACGGCACCATCGAATTCGAAGCCAAGGCCACCGGCATCGTCTTCACCTCGGCGTTCCCGGAGGGCGGGTCGGACAACATCTCCCAGCTCGCCCCGGGACTGGGCGCACCCTTCCACCAGCACCTATTCAGCGCCCGGCTGGACATGGCGATCGACGGGTTCACCAACCGTGTGGAGGAAGAGGACGTGGTGCGGCAGGCCATGGGCCCGGGCAACGAGCGCGGCAACGCCTTCACCCGCAAACGCACTCTGCTGGCCAAGGAATCCGAAGCCGTCCGGGAAGCCGACGCCCGCACCGGCCGGACCTGGATCATCTCCAACCCCCAGTCCCGCAACCGGCTGGGCGAACCCGTGGGCTACAAGCTCCACTCCCACAACCAGCCCACGCTGCTGGCGGACCCGCAGTCCTCCATCGCCAAGCGCGCCGCGTTTGCCACCAAGGACCTCTGGGTCACCCGGTACGCGGAGGAGGAACGGTACCCCACGGGGGACTTCGTCAACCAGCATGCGGGCGGCGCCGGCCTGCCCGCCTACGTGGCGCAGGACCGGGATCTCAACGGCCAGGACATCGTGGTCTGGCATACGTTTGGCCTGACGCACTTCCCGCGGGTGGAGGACTGGCCCATCATGCCCGTGGACACCGTCGGCTTCAAGCTCCGGCCCGAGGGCTTCTTCGACCGCAGCCCGGTCCTGGACGTACCGGCCAACCCTAACCAGCAGGCTTCCTCCTGCCACAGTGAGGGCGGCAGCGGTGGCTGCCACTAGGGCCGCCCCTGTGCCGGCACAGAGGTTCCCGGCACAGAGGTCACAGGGGCAGAGTACGACGGCGGCGCAGCGGCGGGGTGCGGGAGCTCCCGTTCTGCATCCGCGGCTGGTCGCCGTGGTCACCGCGGTGTCCTGCGCGGCACACCTGTGGCTGGCCGTTGCGGGCGGCCACGGAGCCTGGCTGAGCGTCCTGATGGTGGCCCTCGCCGCCGTCTGTATCCCCTGCGCCGTTCATGTCTGGCGGCACAGCCGCATCGCCGCGCTGCACCAGGTGGCCGCTGCTGCCCTGGCCATGGCCGCCCTGCACGCTGTCCTGCTGCTCAGTGCCGGACGCGCCGGAAGTGCCGGGCACGCCCACGGCGGGGTGCCGCCGTCGTCCGCTGTTGCTGGCGCCGGCAGCACGCAACTGCTGCTGATCCTCGCCCTGGAACTGTCAACCGCGCTGTTCGCCGCCACGCTGGTGGCCCGGCTGCGGCGGGCTGCAAGTGCCCGGGCCTGACTCAGCCGGCGGCGACGCCGAGGGGGCGGGCGACGTGCAGCTGGTCGTGGTCCAGCAGCCACTGGATGGACTCGAAAATGGCCTGCTCGGGCTCATACCGCGGCGCGTAGCCCAGCGCGGACACTGCCTTGTCGATGCTGAAGCAGTGGCTGCGGGAGAGGTGGCCCCAGGAGGACTCCGCATGCTCCCGTGAGGTGTTTTCGCGGAACCGGTCCCACGGGACCGGTTCCAGGATCGCCGCGTGCCCGAACCAGGCGGCGGCGATGTCAGCGTAGCCGCGGACGGTCAGCGCCGTCGGGGCGACGATATTGAAGTCCTCGCCGGAGGCCGCCTCCCGCCGGGCGATGGCCTTTTCGAAAGCCTGGGCGACATCATCGGCATGCACGTGGTGCATCAGCTCGGCGCCGCTGCCCGGTACCCGCAGCGGCTGGCCGGAGGAGAGGGTCTGCCAGACGGCAGGGTCAAGGTTTCCGAGCGGGCCGATGGGGTGCCAGCCCGGGCCTACGATGTGGCCGGGATGCAGGGAGGTGGTGGCAAGCCCGCCCGCCGCGGTTTCCTCCTGCAGCATCAGGGCGATCCTGTTCTTCTGTACGCCATACTCGCCAAAGGGCTCCGCGGCCGATCCCGACCCTTCCCTGATGGGCAGCTTCAGGCTTTGCCCGTACCGCCAGATGGAGCCGCAGTGCAGCAGGTGCCCCACCTCGCCGCGGAGCCGGTGCACCAGCGATGTTGCCGAGTCGAGGGTGAAACACACCAGGTCCACTATGGCCTCCGGCTTCAGGGCGGCCACCCGGTCCGCGAATGTCCCGTCCCGGTCCTCCTGCTGCCGGTCTGCGGTGACCTGCTGCACCTGCCGCCATTCAGGGGCATCGGCGTAGGGCCTATGGGAGCCGCGGCTGATGTTGGTGACCTCGTGGCCGGCCCGGACCAGCCGGGGGACCAGGAACGAACCGATGTGGCCGCTGCCGCCGATGACGGTGACTTTCATTGCTCTCCGATCGTTGTGTTCTCCTCAACGGTAGGGCCGGAGCAGCAGGAAAGGGAGGCTTTGACGGCCTCCCTTTCCTGCTGCAGCCTGGCTTTTCCTGCGCGCCTTAGGCGGGCTTGGCGAACTCGGCCGCGCTCATGATCTCGTAGCCGACGAACGTCTCGTCATTTTCCACCCAGGCATCATGGCCTGCCGGGATCGAGTAGGCATCGCCGGCGCGAATGGTCATCTGGCTGCCATCGACGAGCTGTACTGTCAGGGTCCCGGCGGTGCAGAAGCCCAGGTGGTTGACCTGGCAGCTGTCCGTATGGACCACCGTCTTCACTGTTTCCGACCAGCGCCAGCCGGGCTCGAAGGTGAACCGGCCCAGCGTGGTGCCGCCGAGCGTGACGACGTCGACCTGGGTCATGGGCGGGCGGCGCTTTTCATCGGGCTCGTCGAAGGACTTGGACTCAAGGTCCTTGACCGTTACTGCAGGCATTTCTGGCTCCTCACGAGGGAGTGGTTATGAAATTCATACCCAAGCGCGCTGAGCCGCTCCGGGAAATGGTCCGGCAGGGCGGGATGTGCCCGTCCAGAACCTGGCGAACCTTGCGTTGCAACGATCCCAATGTGCGCTTACCGGCACCCGATGTCAATGACGCTGCTACTCCTGGAACCACTCCCGGGCAGGGTTGGTCACGGCGGGGGCTGCGCGGTCCAGCCCGGGCTGCGCGGCCCACTTCACACCGTTGGCCAGGACCCGCTGGACCTGCGGGTGGTGGTACACCGGGTATTCCTGGTCGCCGGGGCTGAAGTAGAAGATGCGGCCCTTGCCGCGGGTGAAGGTGACGCCGGACCGGAACACCTCGCCACCCGCGAAGGAGCTGATGAAGATCAGGTCGTCGGGGTCCGGGATGTCGAACAGCTCACCGTACATTTCCTGCTCGGGGATGACGATGGGATTGTCCACGCCTTCGGCGATGGGGTGCGACGGCTTCACGGTCCACACCAGCTCCCGTTCACCCTCGTTCCGCCAGGCCAGGGAGCAGCTGGTGCCCAGCAGTTTGGTGAAGATCTTCGCGAAGTGCCCCGAGTGGAGCACGATCAGCCCCATGCCGCCGAGCACGTGCCGCTGGACGCGTTCGACGACGGCATCGCTCACCTCGGCGTGCGCCATGTGGCCCCACCACAGCAGGACGTCCGTGTCGGCGAGCACTTCCTCGGCAAGGCCGTGCTCCTCGTCCGTGGTGAGGACCGCCGTCGTGATGTCTGCGTCCGGGTAGTACGAGCGCAGGCCGGCGGCGATGGCGCCATGGATTCCCTCGGGGTAGATCTCGCCGATGTGGGACGGTTCGTTGATGGCCTCGTGGCGGCCCTCGTTCCAGACCCGGATCTTCAGTTTGCCGTCCATTAGAGTCGAACCTCCCTCTGCTCCAGCGCGGACTGGTAGCACGCGTCGATGATCTGTGCCCGGTAAAGCGCCAGGGAGCCGTCATGCCTGGCCCATTCCTCTGCGCCGCCGCGCACTGCGGTCACGAAATCTTCCACCACCGCGTCGTGGGCGCGGCCTGGCAGCACGGCAGGCACGTAGTCAGCGGATTCGCCGTCCTTGTCCGTGAACACCCGGAGCTGGCCCACCGGCGGGAACGGGGCGCCCTGCACCTTCAGTTCAGCGCCGCCGTCGGTGCCGTAGACCGTGAAATCGAGCAGGTCGTCCGTTTCCCGGTATGTTGCCCAGGCCGCCTCGAGGAGCAGGGTCCGGCCGCCCTCGAGCCGGAGGAACGCAGAGGCAAAGTCCTCCACCTCGAAGGCATGGCTGGTGGCCTGCGCCGTGTAGCGGTTTCCGCCGCCCCTGCCCTGCGGGCCGAGCTCGGAGTGGGTGGCGGCGGAGACGGCCAGTACCTTCGGTTCGCCGAGCAGGTGAAGGGCGTAGTCCAGGGCGTGCACGCCGATGTCGGCCAGCGGTCCGCCGCCGGCAAGCTCCGGATTGGTGAACCAGCTTCCCAGGGTGGGGATGCCGGAGCGGCGGAGCCAGGACGCCTTCGCGTAGTACGGCCGTCCCAGCCCGCCGTCGTCGATGACTTCTTTGAGGGCCTGGATGTCTCCACGGCGGCGGTGGTTGAAGGCGACGTCCAGGACGCGTCCGGCCTTGCGGGCCGCGTCAACCATGGCCTGGCCTTCGACGGCGTTGCGGGCGATGGGCTTTTCGCTCAGCACGTGGATTCCCCGCTCGAGCGCGGCGATGGCGATGGGCGCGTGCAGGAAGGTGGGCACAGCCACGCTGATGGCGTCCAGGCCGCCGTGGTCCAGCATGTCGTTCCAGTCCGCGAAGGCGTTCGGAATGGAGTATTCGGCCTGCAGGCTGTCCCGGAGTTCCTGTTCCATTCCCGCGAGCGACACGATGCGCACGCCGTCCAGGTCGTGGTAGGCCTTCAGGTGCTGCTGGCCGGCCCAGCCGATGCCGACCACGCCGACCCTTAATTCCCCGGCGGGGGCCTCTCCTGGGGCGGGCGGCTGCTGGCCGGGGGACTGCACGTTGTTCACGGATATTCCTTTTCTTGGTGGTACTGGTATTCGGTGGGGTTTCCTCAGCCTTTGACGGCGCCGGCAGTCATGCCGGACACGATACGCCTTTGGCAAAGGAGCACAAGGATGACCAGGGGGACGGTGATGATGACCGACGCCGCACTGATGGTGCCCAGCGGTTGGTCAAACTCGCTGGTGCCGCTGAAGAACGCGATGGCCACGGGAACGGGGCGGGCCTCCGGCGACGTGGTCAGGGTGACCGCCAGCAGGAATTCATTCCAGACCGAGATGAACACAAGGATTGCTGTGGTCGCCAGGCCCGGGACGGCCAGCGGCAGGATGACCTTCCGGAAGGCGGTGAAGGGGGTGGCGCCGTCCATGTAGGCCGATTCCTCAAGTTCGCGGGGGATCTCGCGGAAGAAGGACGTCAACGTGTAGATCGCCAGCGGCAACGCGAAGGTCAGCTTCGGGATGATGAGGCCCAGCAGCGTGTCGTAGAGCCCAATTTCGCGCCAGATCGAGAAGATCGGGGCTGCGATGGCGATGGCCGGGAACGTGGTCACCGAGAGGATCAGGGTCAGGATCAGCGCCTTGCGGCGCATCTTGAGCCTGGCCAGGGCGTAGGCGGCGAAGGACGCGAACACCAGTGCCACGGTGGTGGTGACGACGGCGATGATCACCGAGTTGCGCAGGGCCAGGAGGAACTCGGGGTTTTGGAAGACCGCCAGGTAGTTTTCCATGGTCGGCTGGCTCGGGAAGAGTTCGCCCTTGGACAGGCTGGGGCCGGTCTTGAGGGAGGTGTTGACCAGCCAGTAGAAGGGGATGAGCGAGAAGCCCATCACGGCCACCACGAAGACCCAGACCACCGGGTGCAGTTTTGCTTCTCCGCGGAGCCTGCGCCTGGGCGTCCTTCCCGGAGCGGCGGGCACCGCCTTGGCGGGTTGTGCGGTCAGGGTGCTCATTGGTCCTCCTTGGCGACGTCGCGGATGTTCCCTCCGGCGAAGCGGATGTAGACCACCGAAACGGCCATGACAGTAAGGAAGGTCAGGATGGACAGCGCCGATCCTTCGCCCACCAGCCGGTTTTCGCGCAGCTGGGTGTAAGCCAGCATGGACATGGATTCAGTGCCGTTGGCGCCGCGGGTCAGCACGAACGGAAGGTCGAAGACGCGCAGGGCGTCCATGGTGCGGAAGATCGCCGCGAGCACAATCGCCGGCCGCAGGAGCGGCAGGGTGATGCCCATGAAGGCCTGCCATTTGCTGGCGCCGTCGAGCTCCGCGGCTTCGTAGGTCTCGGCCGGGATGACCTGCAGGCCGGCCAGGATGATCAGTGCCGCGAACGGCGTGGTCTTCCAGACATCGGCAAGGACGATCACGGCCATCGCATAACCGTGCTCACCCAGCCACACCACGTCACCGCCGGGCAGGCCCAGCATGGAGAGGACGTTGGTGACCAGGCCCAGGTTGGGCTGGAACATCGTTTCCCAGGTGATCGCGCTGACCACGGTCACGACGGCGTACGGCAGCAGCACCACGGTGCGCAGCAGCGCCCGGCCACGGAAAGCGAGGTTCAGCAGCAGGGCCATGGCCGTGCCGAGCACCAGCTCCAGCGAGACCGAGAGCCCTGCGAAGAGGAACGTCTGGCCGAAGGCCGCCCACCAGTGCGGGCCGGTCAGGGCACTGACATAGTTCTCCAGGCCCACGAAACGCGACAGGCCCGCAGTGCGGACGCTGTACTGGTTCAGCGACAGCCAGAGCGCATACCCGATGGGGACCGCAGCCACCAGCGCCATCAGGACCAGGGACGGGGCGGTCATCCGGACGGCAAGCCGCCGTTCCGCCCGGTCGCGGCCGTTCACGCCGCGACCGGACAACCCGCTGCCCGGGGAAAGGGACTTGAGAGCCATGGTCAGAAGCTCGCCTTTGCGGCCTTGATCTCCTCGGCCATCGCCTTAACCGCATCCTCCGTGGAGGCAGTGCCCGACAGGACGGCGTAGACGTTCTTGTAGACCGCCTGGGAAATCTGCGGGTAAACCGGGGAGATGGGGCGCGGCTTGGCACCCTTGACCGAGGCCAGCAGTTCGGTGGCGAACGGCATCTTCGCCAGGACGTCCGCGTCGGCGTAGGCGTCCTCGTTGACCGGGGCCTGGGAGAAGTCCATGGCAACGTGCTTCTGCCAGTCCGGGGTGGTGGCGAAGTCGATGAAGGCAACCGCTGCGGCCTTGTTGGTGGAGTGCGCCGAGATGGCGAGGTTCCAGCCGCCAAGGACGCCGGACGCCTTGCCGCCTTCCCAGGCCGGAAGCGGAGCCACGCCGAAGGTTCCGGCCAGCGGGGTGGCGTTGAGCAGCCGGTAGACGTGGGGCCAGTTGCGCTGGTAGCCGAAGTTGCCGGACTCGTAGGCCAGGCGTCCCGCGTCCTCGTTGTACGTCAGCACCGCGCGGTCTGCCGAGCCGTCCTTGAGGCCCTTCGCCATGAAGTCCAGCACCTCCCGGCTTTCCGGCGAGTCGATCCGGACTTCTCCCTTGTCGTCCAGCACTTCCCCGCCCGCGCTGTAGAGCATCTCGAGGAAGTTCACGGTGAGGCCCTCGTACTGCTTGCCCTGGTAGACGAAGCTGTTGCCTGGTGCCTTGGCTGCCTCGCCGTAGAGCTGCTGCCAGGTTTCGGGCTTGGCTACCTTGTCCTTCCGGTAGTAGATGAGCCCTGCGTTGGTGAAGAACGGCGAAGCCCAGTACTTGTCCTCGTACTTGGTGGTCTCGACCGTGGACGGAATGAGGCGGTCCTTGTTGGCCTCGACGAGTTTGGTCTGGTCCAGGAGCCAGCCCTGGGACGCGAACTCGGACGTCCAAATGACATCGGTGAGGAAAATATCGCATTCGGTGGATTTGCCCTCGAGCCTCTGCACGGCCTGGGTACGGGCTTCGTCGGTGGTCGCCCCGATCTCGGTGTACTTCGCGGTGACCTTGCCGTTCGCCGTGGTGAACGCCTCCGTGGTGCCCTTGTAAATGCCGGAGGCGTCCTTGCCGCCGCACACGGTGAGGTTCCCGGCGGCGCTGTCCGCAGACGCCGGATCGGCGGCCGCAGGCTGGTCCGCCCCCTGCGGGGCCGCGCCGCCGCCGCATCCGCTCAGCAGCAGGCCCACAGCAACGGCGGCCGCCAAGGCACCGGTGGTGCGTGCGCGTCGGTGTTTACCGGGGCCGGGAGCAGTCCCGGTTGCAAGCGGTGCGGTGTCCTCCTGGAATGCGGAAGAACGTCGAATCAAATCCACAAGTGGCTCCTTTGGGGGTCTGTGGGGAAGCGCAAGGACGCGGCAGCTTGCGGTACTGGCTGCCGGCCCTAAGCGCGGCTTCTTTGCCTGGCTGGCTTCTTTCGATGACGGTGGAATCGATTCCAAAATAGAATCCCAAAACCATCGGGATAACTTTGGAATCGATTCCACAGAAGTGTGACAGGCGCCACGTCGGGCTGTCAACCCTGCATCAGCTGTTGGTGGAGTCCCTGATCACCAGTTGATGGGGGAGGAACATCCTGCCCCTGCGGTGCGGTCCCGGCGTGGTCATCCGGGCGAGGAGTGCCTCGAAGGCGAGGCGGCCCATCTCGTAGGCCGGTTGCCTGATGGTGGTCAGTTCCGGCACGCACATTTCCGCCTGCACGGAATCATCAAACCCCACAACGGCGATGTCGTCCGGAACCCGCAGCCCGGCATCGGTAATTGCCCGCACGCAGCCCGCGGCCACTGTATCGCTGCCGCAGAACACGGCGTCGGGAAGCGGGTCCGCCTTCAGCAGCTCTGTGGCCTTGGCCCGGCCGGTGCGGAAGTCGAAGTCTCCTTCGAAAAACAGGATCTGGTCGGGCGGCAGGCCTGCCTCCGCGGCCGCCTGCCGGAAGCCTTCCTCACGCAGCCGGCCGGAGCGGGCTGCCCGGTTGCCGATCATTGCCAGGCGCCGGGCGCCGGTCCGGATCAGATGCCGGGTGATGTCCACGGCCGCCTGCCGGTCGTCGATGGCAACCCCAAAGGCGGCGTCGGCATCAGCAATCTCGCAGACCTGGACGACGCTCTGCTGTTCGGCCATGTCCGCGATGTCATCGTCCGGCATCGTGGGGGAGAACATCACCAGGCCATCCACGGAGCCGTTCCGAAGCATGTCCACCAGTTGCTGCTCACGTTCCAGGTCCCCGGCGGTAGGGGCGATGAGACTGACATACCCGGACAGCGCGGCAGCGTCGCTGACCCCCCGGAATGCTTCGCTGATGACCGGCGAGTTCAGGTTCTTGGCAAGCGCCAGGATGCGCATGGTGCGGTCGCGGCGCAGGTCCCGCGCCGAGGCCAGGGGGCGGTAGTTGAGCTGCCGGACGGCCGCGGTGACTTTTTCCTTGCTTGACGCACTGACTGCCGGGCTGCCGTTCAGGACCCGGGAGACGGTGCCCACGGACACGCCTGCCGTTCTGGCAACATCCTGGACTGTCGCTCGCGCCATTTCCCTTTATCCTTCCGCGGCCGGTGGCCGTAGCTGCCCCGTTTCGCTGGGCGGTTTCAGCTTAGCGGCCGTCCGCTGGGCAAAGAGTGTGGCCTCTCGCGGACCGTCCTTTGGCCCCACCGCAGATCTCCGTCAACCAGCTGTTTTCAGTACCTGCTGGGTTTCACGGGGCACCTGAAACTGGCGTGTGGATGACTGAAACCACCATTTAACACAGCGGAAACCCACTCCAAAATGGCCGCCATACAGTTGGAACCAGACGGCAACAGCCGCCCCTCCGCTGAACGTGGCCCCTCCGTCCACGTGCCTCCACGGAGCGGCCCCGGCGGCAACTCACCGTTTTCTCTTCGCATCTTGAAAGGGGTTTCCCATGGATTCGGGAAATGTCGCTTGGATTTTGGCCAGCTCGGCGCTGGTCTGCATGATGATCCCCGCCCTGGCCCTGTTTTACGGGGGCATGGTGGGCTCGCGCCGCATTCTCAACATGATGATGATGTGCTTTGGCGGCGCCAGCCTGGTGGCAGTGCTGTGGGCACTGTTCGGGTACTCCATGGCCTTCGGCAACTCCGTGGGCGGCCTGGGACTTATCGGTGACGTCACCGAATTCCCCGGCATGGGGCAGCTGCTGGCCGCGGACGAGGGGGCGTCCATTCCGGTCATTCTGTTTGCGGCGTTCCAGCTGTTCTTCGCCTGCGTCACCACGGCGCTGGTTGCCGGAGCCGCTGCCGGACGCATGAAGTTCGGCGCCTGGATGCTGTTCGCGGGCATCTGGGCCACCATTGTCTACTTCCCCATCGCGCACTGGGTGTTCGCCTTCAACTCGGCGGACGGCAGCTCGGTGGGCGGCTGGATCGCCAACGGCATCAAGGCCATCGACTTCGCCGGCGGCACGGCGGTGCACATGAACGCCGGCGCCGCGGCCCTGGCCCTGGCGCTGGTCCTGGGCAAGAGCTCCGGCTGGCCCAAGGTGGAGCACGCCAAGCCGCACAGCCGGCCGCTGGTGCTGGTGGGCGCGGGCCTGCTGTGGGTTGGCTGGTTCGGGTTCAACGCCGGCTCCGCGCTCTCCGCCGGCCAGTCCGCGTCGGTGGTTTTCCTGAACACCGCGGTGGCCGCTTCCGCAGGCCTCCTTGCCTGGGCCCTCGTGGAGCGGGTGCGCCACGGCGCAGCCACCAGCATGGGCGCAGCATCCGGCCTGATCTCCGCCCTGGTGGCCATTACCCCCGCCTGTGGCGCCGTCAGCCCGCTCGGCGCCCTGGCCATCGGTGCCATCGCCGGGGCCGTCTGCTCCCTCGCCATCGAGCTGAAGTTCCGGCTCGGCTTTGACGACTCACTCGACGTCGTTGGCGTTCACCTGGTGGGCGGCATCCTCGGCACCCTGCTGATCGGCCTCTTCGCCACCGACGCAGCACCCAATGCCGTCAGCGGCCTGTTCTACGGCGGCGGCTTCGAGCTGCTGGGCGTGCAGGCGCTGGCAGCGGTCACGGTGCTGGTTTACTCCTTCGGCATCACCTGGGTCCTGGCCAAGATCCTGGACAAGACCATCGGACTGCGCATCAAGCCCGAGGACGAACTGCGCGGCATCGACCTCGCAGCGCACTCCGAGCTCGCCTACCTGACGGACGAAGAACCCGTGGAGCTGGGCTCACCGCAGCGGGTCTAGCCGGGCGGATCCTGTCTAAGCTGCCGGGCGCCCGCCTGCTGGGGGCGGCGCCCGGTGCATGCACCCGGGTGCACAGCAGGTCCCAGCGCACGAGTCAGGGCCAGACCTTGGACCGGTGCCGGCAGCTGCCGGCTTATAGTTCCAGGGTTTGGCCCTTTCGCTGTGCCCAAAGTTCTGTCCACGGTTCTCAGTGCTCGACGCACACCAGGGCGCCGTCCCGCACCTCCAGCACCGCCGCGCGGACGTGGCTGAGATGAGTCCGCGGATCCGGCGCCATCGTGCCGATGTCCTCGCCGCCCCAGTAGGGGTGGGTGAAGTACACCAGCAGCGGGGTTGCCGGCAGTTCCGTCCCGGGCGGGACGAGTCCGTCCACGGTGCCCTGGTAGCGCCAGCTTGCGCCGCCGTCGGACGATCTCGCGACGCCGATGCCGGTCCCGTGCACCCATTCGACGCCGCTGAGCCCTACTCCTTGAACAGCCCCGCCAGGTCCTCGGCCGTGATGGCTCCACCGGCCAGGGCATCGCCCTCCATGACGTCCGCGAACAGCTGCGACTTCCGGGTTTTCAGCGCCATGACCTTTTCCTCGATGGTGTCCTTGGCCACGAGCCGGTACACCATCACGTTCCGTGCCTGGCCGATCCGGTGCGTGCGGTCCACGGCCTGTGCCTCGGACGCGGGATTCCACCACGGATCGAGCAGGAAGACGTAGTCGGCCTCCGTCAGGTTGAGCCCGAACCCGCCGGCCTTCAGCGAGATCAGGAACACCGGCGCGCTGCCGTTCTTGAACTCGCTCACCACGTCGGCGCGGTTCCGGGTGCCGCCGTCGAGGTAGCAGTACTCGATCTCCTCCTCGTCCAGCCGCTCGCGCACCTTCCCCAGGAACCCGGTGAACTGGCTGAAGATCAGCGCGCGGTGCCCCTCGGCCACGAGGTCCTCAAGCTGTTCGAACAGGACGTCCAGCTTGCTGGACCGGACGGCGGACAGTGCCGGGTCCACCAGGGACACGTCCAGGCTGAGCTGCCGCAGCAGCGTCAGCGACTGGAAAATCGTGAACCGGTTCTTGTTGACGTCATCGATCAGGCCCAGGATCTTTTGCCGCTCGCGCTGCAGGTGCGTCTGGTAGACCTTCTGGTGGCGCGGGTTGAGCACCACTTCCAAGACCTGTTCCTGCTTGGGCGGCAGGTCCTTGATCACCTGGTCCTTGGTGCGGCGCATCATCAGCGGCCGGACCCGGCGCCGGAGCTTCTCCAGCTGCCCCTTGTCGCCGTTCTTCTCCACCGGCTTCTGGTAGTACTCCGCGAAGCGCTTGGGGCTGGAGAACAGGCCAGGAGCCACAATCGACGTGAGGGCCCAGAACTCCATGAGGTTGTTCTCCAGCGGCGTGCCGGTGATGGCCAGCTTGAACGCGGCCGGCAGCTTCCGTGCGCACCGGTACGCCTTGGACTGGTGGTTCTTCACGAACTGCGCCTCGTCCAGGACCAGCCCGGACCAGGCAAGCGAGGCGTAGGACTCGTAGTCGATGCGGAACAGGGCGTAGGAGGTGATGACGACGTCGGCGCCGGCCAGGGATTCCACCGGGTCCAGGCCGCTCTTTCCGAACGTCTCACCGACCGTGCGGACGGTGAGGCCCGGCGCGAACCGGGCGGCTTCGAGGGCCCAGTTGCCCACCACGCTGGTGGGGGCCACCACCAGGAAGGGCGCGACGGCGGCCGGCCGGGCTCCGGAGGCAGCGGCAGCACCGCCGTCGGTACGGTCTTCGGACGAGTGATCCCGTGACGCAGCCGCCGCGGCAGTGTCAACAGCCAGTTCCTTTGCCGCGCACATCAGTGCCAGCGCCTGGACGGTCTTGCCGAGGCCCATGTCGTCGGCGAGGACGCCGCCCAGCCCGTGCTTGTAGAGGAAGGAGAGCCAGTTGTAGCCCTCCAGCTGGTAGGGCCGCAGCTCCGCGTTCAGCGATGCAGGCAGCGGCAGCCCGTCGGTGCCGCCCTCCAGAAGCCCGCCGACCGCCGAACGCCAGGCCGCGGCCTGCTGGTCCACAATGCCCAACTGCGCCAGCTCGTCCCACAGCCCTGCCTGGAAGCGGCTGATCTGCAGTGGCGCGTCCTTGTTGTCCTGCAGCGAGCGGGCTTCCTCGATCAGGGCCCGCAGCTGGTGCAGTTCCGGCAGGTCCAGCGAGAAGTAGGCGCCGCTGGGCAGCAGCATCTTGGTCTGGCCGGCGGCGAGCGCGGAAAACACCGCGGCGAAGGAGACCGGCTGGCCTTCCAGGGAAATCTGGATGCCCAAATCGAACCAGTCCCGCTGCTCGGTGGCCTTGGTGGAGATGGAGACGACCGGGGCTTCCTCGGCCTCGCGGTAGTCGGCGATGTCGCCCACGGTTTCCACTTCGACGTCAGGGGCCTCGCGCAGCCGGGGGAGCACTTCCTCGGTGAAGGCCAGGGTGTCCAGGCCGGTGAGCTCGGCTGACGCTGCCAGCCGGGGCGTGCCCCAGCCGCCGGTGGCGGATTCGCCCAGCGCGGCCACCACGTCCCACGGCTGGCCGAGGCCTTCCAGGATGCGGGATTCTGCGATGTCGTCGCGGTAGCCGGCATCGCCCGGATGCCGCCACAGCGGCTGCGCCGTGACCAGCTTGCCGGTCCTGTAGTGCCATTCCCAGTGCAGCCGGACCCGGTGGTCAGCCCCGTAGTTGGCCAGCAGGGACAGGGTGGGGACGGCCAGTTCCGGCAGCTCCACGGACTCGTCCCGCGCGCTGACCCGGGCCGTCTGCTTGAGCTTGGGATAGAAGTTCGTGAGGAAGCGCGTCTCGTCCTTGGCCGGAATGTGCAGGTGGCTTCCGGCCGTGACGAATGCCAGCAGCTCCGCGCTGAGCCCGTTTTCCAACGGTGCCAGGGTGATGGTGCCGTTCGGGTCGGGTACGCCGGGCAGCGAGGCCTCCCCGGTGGTGAAAAAGATGCCGTGGGCTGGGCGGCCGATGGTGCCCACCGCAGCCGGATCAACGTCTTCCCCCTCAACGGTGATGGTCGGTGCCAGCTCCAGCCCGCCGCCGGACGCTGCGGCCCCGCCTTCCGCGCTGGCCGGTTCGGCCACGGGCGCGCCGTACCGGCTCAGGGAAAGCCCGACGGCGGCGGCGGCCTCCGCAATCCGGACCGGTTCGCTGCCGCGCGAGTGGACCAGGGCGAGCCCGATCTTTCTGGCATCGGACAGCAGGCCCCAGAGGTTCTTCCCCGCGTAGGAGTTCAGGCCCAGCCACAGTCCGGCGGAGTTGTGCATCCGGCTGGCGGAGGAGGAATGGCCGGCCAGGAACTCCTGCAGCCATTCCACATGTGCCTGGTTCGATTCGCGCCGGAAATTCAGGTAGCTCAGGGTGTTCCAGGAAACGTCGCCGCGGATCCACTTGCCCTTGGCGCCCATAATGACGGGCCGGACCTTGAGCTGGCGGACGCCGCGGACGGGATCGCGGCGGCCGGTGTAGGAAAAGTGCGGCGGCGGTTCTTCAATCTCGAACTGCAGGGCCAAGGGAACCCCGGTGGCTGACGGCGTGGAACCGGGTTGGGAGATCAGCGGACTCAGTGCCTGTTCCCAGTCCGCAAGAGCGGCGGAGGGTGCATGGGACACCTGGGTGGACGCCGACGGTGCCAGCAGCTGGACGCGGATGGCCGGGTTGTCCTCCGCCGCGAAGAGCAGTGCCGCCACGTGTTTGCAGTCCTTGCGGACCGGGCAGCTGCAAACGCCCACGGTGCAGCTCCACCCGCCCCCGCGCCGGACCAGCTTGGCCGTGGTGGAGTATGGAACTTCCGCACCTCCCCGGACCTTTCCCAGCATCAGCCCGGTCCCGGCATCGAACGACATCCCCGAGACGCGGCTGGCCATGGCATAGGCCAGCCCGGCCGCGAGGGAGCGGTCGTTGATGGCGGGAGTCTGTATTGCCAGGGCCGCACTTTCGTCCGGTTGGGTTGGCATGGAGCGCTACTTTCAGCAGGCCACGGCGGGGCCGGGTCCGGTGGGTGGTTATCTGATCCATCTTAGTTCGCCGGGCGGCAGCCCATGGCCGGGGCAGTCTGCCGCCGGAGGTTCCCCAACAGACCCGGAAACTTCGCCTGGCGTTCATTTTTTCTCCAGTACTGGCGTGAACTGGCGGCCGTACCGTGAATGCGTCCGCAGCGCCACCAGCACCAGCAGTAAGGATTCCCATGATCACCAGCCAGCAACCAGTCGTCCTGACCAGCAGCAGCGTCGAAGCCGGCTGTGAGGAAGCGGTCGCGGCCAACGTCGGCGTGGTGGACGCCATGCACGCCGCGCTCCTGAACCTGGAGGAGATGTCCCCGGCGGCAGTCCGTAGCTACTACGTGGATTTCTACCTCAGCCAGGCACTGGAGGGCGGGTTCGCCCAATACGTCTTCACGGCCGGGGACCGCGCGGAGACAGACACCCTGATCCGGGAGGGCATGGCGGGCATGGGGGCGGCCGCCCACCTGGACCTCTTCAACCGCACGGTCGAGGCGTACGACAGCCTGTCCGACGAAGATGCGGTGCACTACCTGGACGGCACCCCGGACGAGCAGGGAGACGTTCCCGACGGCGTCCTCCAGATGGAGGAACTCGACGGTGAGTTTGAGGAACTGCTGGAACGTGAAAACATCACCGCGCTCAACGCGGCGTGGCTGTGCCGGCAGGCGGACCTGCTGGTCCTCGACGACGAAGAGGTGGGCGCCTACATCCAGCACCTGGCCGCCCGGATCCCGGACCTGGAGGAGCGCCGGGCAAGGGTGGTTGCGGACCTGCTGGAGGACGCGTTCACCGACTGAATCCCTGCCGGCCGTAACCTTTGCAGGGTCCGGGGCGATATAGCACGTGATGGGTCCGCCGGCCGGATCCAGTAGACGTGTCGTCAAGGTTTGGAGAAGTAAATATGTCTGTGTTCACCGTTCTCGCCACCAGCAAAGTTGCCGCTGGAGTCCTGGCAGCTGGAACCTTGGCCGTAGGAGGCACCGGCGCCGCCGCTGTCTCGGGTGTCCTCCCCACCGAAGCCCAGCAGACCGCCCACGAACTCTTTGGTGCACCGGCCCCGAAGCTGGCAGCCGAGGCCGCAGCCGACGCGACCGCAACTGCAACCGCCACCGCCACGTCTACCGCGGCGGCTGTTGCAGAGACCGACGCCACGGCAGACGCTGCCGAAGGCGGGGCCACCGCCAGCGCCTCGGCCTCCGCTGACGCCAACACCGCCGTGGACGCTGCCGGTCCCGCCGCCCTCGGCCTCTGCACCGCCTACACCCACGGCGGCCTGGACGCCTCCTCGAAGGCGTTCTCCTCGCTGTCCATCGCCGCCAAGGGCGACGCGAACATCGAGAGCTACTGCACCGACGTCGTGGCCAAGGCTGAGGCCGCCGCCAAGGGCAGCGCCGAAGCTAAGGGCTCCGCCTCCGCAAAGGTTGAGCGTCCCGAGGTTCCGGCCGTCCCGTCCGCCCCCGCGGTTCCGGCTGTTCCGGCCGTTCCGGGTGTCGACGGCGACACCGCCGTTCCTGCCGTGCCTGCTGTTCCGGCCGAAGGCAGCGCGGTCCACGCTCCGTCGGTTTCTGCCCGCTAAGACAGTTGGCTAGTCTGGACTGCGGCTGCAGCCGCAGTCCAGGCAGCCGGGCAGCAGCCCGGAAAGACCCGCAACGAGGCAGTCGGAAAACCATGGGGGCTGGCAGTCCGCGCCGGAAACCGGGGGTGGCATGCGCCGCTACCCGCGATGGAGGAGCCGCTGGTGCTGGACACTTTGGCCCAGGACGAGATTGACATATTCGAGGACCCGGCCGGGACGGATCCGGCCGTGTTGTTCGACGCTGCCTACCGCACTTTCGCCGGCCCGGTGCATGGCTACCTCAAGGCGCGCGGACTCGATGATCCCGAGGCAGTCACCCAGGATGTCTTCCTGGCTTTTTACCCCAGGATCGGCAGCCTCACCGGCGGAGCGCAGGGCGCCAAGTCGCTGCTCTTCTCGATTGCGCACGCCCGCATGGTGGATCACTACCGCCGGCTGGAACGCCGGCCGCAGCTGACCCCGTACGACCCCCTGACGGACGGCCGGACCACGCCCTCGGCGGAGGACCACGCCGTCGAACTGGCCAGCGGTGCGGAAGCCATGCTGGAAGGACTCAGCGAGGAACACCAGGAGGTCCTGGCCCTTCGCGTCGTGGCTGACCTGTCCATCGACCAGGTGGCCGCCATCATGGGCAAGAGTGCCGGGGCCATCAAGCAGCTCCAGCGCCGGGCCCTCCAAAACCTCAAGGCACAAACGCTCAAAAGAAACCAGGCGAACAATGAGTGACACCGCAGGCTCCCGCAACGACCGGTTCGTTGACCAGCTCCTGCTCGAAGCGGAGCTGGATAATGACAACCAGCTCCGCCCCGCCCTGCTCCAGCTGCGTGCGCTGGCGGCGGAGACGCCCGCGCCGTCTGCCGACGTCGCCGCGCTGATGGCGGGTGCCGGCCCTGCCCGCGACGCCGCCCCGGCAACGACACCATTGACCGCCGTCGACCTGCAGGTTGTTGAACCGGCCACCGCCGCGCTTCAATCCGCCGAACCCGCTGCCATGCGCCATGCTGAGCGCCCGGCCGACGAACTGGCCGCCCGCCGCAGGGCGAAGCGCCGCATCACCCTGACCACGTTGTCGGTGGCTGCCTCGCTCGCCGCCGGCGGTGCCGTCGCCGTCGCCTCCGACCAGGGTTTCCGTGACTCCGTCGCCCAGCTGAACCAGGCCGTCACCTCGTTCGTGACAGGTACTTCTGCAACGCCCGCGGGAAACACCGGAGGCGACGTGCCGGCTCCCCGGCCGTCCGCTCCCGGGACGGCAACCAGCCCGGAGGCAGTCCCCACCGCGCCCGCATCCGCTCCGGCACCGGCTGCCGGCACGCCGTCGACCGCCCCTGCCCGGCCGGGCAACGCGCCCACGCACGGACAATCCGCCGAGAAGAACCCGGCCCAGCCGGCAACGCCGGGCTCCGTGGCGGAGGACGTCAGGAAGGGCCTTGACGAGGCCTCGAAGCTGCCCGTTCCCGCGCCGACGGAGATGCCGCTGCCGGGCAAAGTCCCTGACGTTCCGCTCCGGTAAAGCCGCTGCCAGGAGGCAGGGTCAGTAGGTCTGGCCGCCTCCCGGCTTGATCATGTCACCGGAAGGATTGGCGAGGTACCAGACGTTGTTGACGCCCTGGCCCAGGACGTCGCCGGCTTTGGTGTCCTTGGCGAAGTAGTAAAGCGGCATGCCGTTGAGGGTCACCTGCTTCTTGCCGTCAGGGGTCGTGATGGTGCCCAAGGCTCCGGTGACTCCCGAAGCGGCGGGCGTTGCGGACGTGGTGGTCACCGGTGGCCACTGCACCAGGCAGGCCCCCGTGCAGGCACTCGTTCCGGAGCCCTTCGTATCCTTCGTGAAGAAGTAGACGCTCATACCCTTCGCATCCACCACGATGGTGCCCGCCGACGAGGACGCCGTCATCAGCTCCGCGGCTGCGCTGGGTTGCGTGGATCCGGTTGCCGCGGCCGTTGAAGAGGCAGCGCTGCTGGCGGCCGCGGTACTGGTGGCCGGGCTGCTGGCCGTGGTGGTTCCGCTGTTGCTGCCGCAGGCGGCCAGGGCCGATGCCAGGGCCAGGACGGCAAGTCCTGCCCCGATGGGTTTCTTCATGGTGTGCTCCTGGGCTGGGGCCCGGCGTCGGATCGCCGGACGCTAACCCGTACGACGCTTCCGGGTGAAGAATGGTTCAGTGGGGCCCCGCTCAACGGAAACCTGCGACGCTGAACCATTTCGGGCTGCCCGGCGTCTAACAGCACAGGAAGCAGGCGCGGTTACGGGAGGAGTGGCATGCCGCTCGACGAAAACGTGGTGGAGGCCATCTACCGCGAGCACGGCGATGCCCTGCGCCGCTTTGTGCTGAGCGCCACCCGCGACCCCCAGGTAGCCGAGGACGTGGTGCAGGAAACCGTGCTCCGGGTCTGGCAGCACGCCCCGGACGTCACCGGCAGCTTCCGCAGCTATCTGTACCGAACGGCCAGGAACATCATGATCGACAATTACCGGCGGAGCCAGCGCCGCCCGCACGAGGCGCTGGAAAGCGGCCTTACCGACCCCGCCGATGTGGTGGAGCGCGCCGATGAACTGCTCAACCGGGTCCTGATGGAGGAGGCACTGCTGCGTTTGAGCAGGGAGCACCGCGAGGTCCTGGTGGCCCTGCACTACCGCCGCTTCACCGTCAACGAGGCCGCGGTCCAGCTCAACATTCCCGCCGGTACGGTCAAGTCCCGGGCGTTCTACGCCCTGCGGGCACTGCGCACCGTCCTGGACGAAATGGGGGTGGAACGGTGACCACGGCGGATCCGCACTACCTGATGGGCGCCTATGTGCTGGGCGGCCTGGACGCGGCAGACGCCGCCCTGTTCGAATCCCACCTGCTGGGGTGTGCTGCCTGCCGGAAGGAACTGGCGGTGCTGGAGAAAGTTCCCATGCTGCTGGACGCGCTGCCCGTGCCGGACGCCGTGGCCCTTACCGCCGCTTCCGGAGGCAGCGGGGCAGCCCCGGCCAACGTGCCGGTGCCCCTTTTCGACGAACTGGCGCGCCGGCGCCGGAAAGTACGACGGCGGTGGGCGGCGCTGGCGGGGGCCGTCGCCGCTGCGTGCCTGGCTGTGGGCCTTGCCGTGGGCCCGATGCTCGTCCGGCCGCCGCAGCCGGACGCCACCTACTCCGTGGCCGCCGGGAGCGGGCTGCAGGTCAATATCGACATGGCCAGGAAGACCTGGGGCACCGAACTGGCGGTCAGCGGGAGCAGCCTGCCGTCCCAGGGCACGTTGTCGCTGTGGGTCCGGGACCGGGCCGGCGGCGAGGACCGTGCCTGCGCCTGGACAGCCACCCCCAGCGGAAAGGTCAAGATCACCGGGGCAACGCCCATCCAGCTCGGCAGCATCTCAAGCGTGGAACTGCGGGACGGAACCCAGCGCGCGGTGGCCGTCATCGCCGTCCCCTAGCTTCAGGCCGTGGATAACTGCAGGTCGTTCCCTAAGGCTGGAGGGCCCGGAATTCCGCCAGCAGGGCGTCGTCCTCGCAGGCGCGGGCGAAGGCCTCGATGCGCCGTTCGATCTCATGACCCAGCAGCCGGGCACCGATCCACTCCATCGCCGGCCGCAGCCCAGCCGGCCGGCACGAAAAGGTGTACTTCCAGACGGCCCGGGTGCCGCCGTCGACCGCCGTAAAACGCCAGCCGCCGCCGAAAGTGGCGAAGAACCACGGGCCGGCCACCATGGTCATGCCCACATTCCGTGGCGGGGCGTAGGAAACGTATTCGCTGACCATGACCAGGCCCAGCCGCGACCTGGTCCGGGTGCGGACGCCCTTGCCCGCTGCTTCCGCCCCGTCCAGGAAGCCCTGGGCCGAGATGAAGGGGTCCCACTTGAGCCGGAACCCGCCTGTGGTCTGGGAAAGGGCGAAGGCCGTCTCCGGGTCGGTCCGGATGAGGCGTTCGGCGCGTACCTGGGGCATGCTCCCACCCTAGCCACCCCGCAGGTCTACTTGGTCATCCTGGCCAGCCGGGCGCGCATGATCATGTAGGCGCCGTAACAGACGAGGCCGGCCCCCACTGCTGCCAGGAGGTAGGGGCCCAACGGCTGGTCGCGGAGGGCTCGAAGGCCCCCGTCCAGTCCCGTGGAATCCTCCGGATGCTCCTTGATCGTGGCGATGACGATGAGCAGGCCGGTGAGCAGCAGGACCATGCCTTTCGCCAGGTAGCCGGCCACGCCAAGGCTCGTCACCGCGATCCGGGCTGCGCCGCGCTCCGGCATCCGCAGGTGCTTCTCGAATGATTTCCTGGGCCCCCGCATGCCGTAGGCCACGCCGGTGACGGCGACGGCAAGGCCGATCAGGACCAGCAGCGTCACCCCGCCGGGCGCTTCCATCATGGAGACGGTGAAGTCGCTGGTGGCCTTGCGGTTGTCCTCGCCCGTGCCCGTTCCCGTGGCGAAATGCAGCACAGTCAGGGCCAGGGCGGCGTACACGATCGCCTGGAGGGCGGCCTTGGCCTTGTTCTTGGCCTTCTTCTTGGTGGGCTGGTGGTTGAAGTCGAAGATGGCATCGCCTGCCTGCCAGAGGGACAGCGCTGCGCAGGCGCCAAAGCTTCCCCACAGCAGGAACGGCCCCACCTGCATGGTGGCGAGTTCGGCCACTGCCCCGCTGAAGTCCGCCCTGCCGGTGCCACCCATGGCAAGCCGGACCGCGATGGCGCCCATCAGCAGGTGCAGGATGCCGCTGACCGCAAAACCGGTCCTGGCCAGGACCTCGAGGGTGCGTGAATTCGTAAGTTCCTCTGCCGTTTCAGCAACCTGCTTCAATTCTTTTTTGATCGTCGTTCCTTTGGACCTGGCCTGTGCTGCGCTGTGGTGCGTGCCCTTGTTATACAGGTAATCGTGCCACGGGTGCCTGCGCCGGGACAGTATGGGGAGGCATCCCCATCGCCGCCAGACGGTGCCTGTGCAAGCATGGGGACCAGCGGTCGGAACGCACCTGCACACTTCTCCGGGGGGAACCATGACTTTTTACGGCGCCGACACCAGCCAGTTGAGGGCACTGGCCAAGGCGGCCGACCAGGCAGCGTCCCTGCTGAGCAGCCGTGCAAATTCGCTGCAGAGCCACATCCAGTCCGCCCCGTGGAAGGGACGCGACGGCGACCTCTTCCGGCAGGAATGGAGCGGAAGCCACCGGCCCAGCCTCGACAAGGTGGTGGCCAGCCTGCGGCAGAACTCGAAGATCCTGCTCAAGCACGCAGACGAGCAGGAGAAGGCCTCCACCGCCGGTTCGGGTGGTTCGGGAAGCAGCACCTGGGACCGGCTCGCCTCGCTGGCGTCCCAGGCCAGGGAGTGGCTGCAGGAGAAGGCCGAGGCCGCGCAGGCAGCCGCCGAGCACCGGCGGGAACTGGAAACCGGGCTGGACCGGATGCTGCAGGCCAGCCCGGAAGAGCAGGCCACATGGTGGGACAGCCTGTCCGCCGCGGACCGGAAGTACCTGATTGAGGGCGAGGGCAGCGACGGCCCCTTCGCCGAAGACCTCATGCGGATGGACGGCGGCATTCCCGCCGCCGCGCAGCGGCTCGCCAAAGAGCACCTGCAGGAGTTGGCCCGGGCAGACATCCCGGTCTATTCCGAGACCGGCAAAGCATCCATCGAAGCCCGGGTGGCCTGGGTCCACGGCGGGGCCGAAGTGGGAACGGAGGTGGTGGAAAACGCTGACGGCTCCGCAACCATGAAGGTGTACGGAAACATGGGCCTGGGCGTCAACGACACCACGGGGACGGCGGGCGCCACCCTCACCGGAGAGGTCTCGCGCGAGTACCAGTTCGCCAGCGTGGAGGAAGCCATGGCTGCCCGGGAGCAGATGTACCGGGACCTTCCGCCGGACAGCATCGGCGAGATCAAGGACGTGGCCGGCAATCCGCCCGGGTACATCCTGGACACCATCAATGACGCCGCGAACGACAACGGCGCCACCGGGCAGACCGACAAGGCCAAGGGAACCTTCTCGCTGGAAGCCTCCGGCGAGGCCGGGACGGCGTCCGGCTCGGCGAAGCTTGACCTGGCCTACGAACGGAACCTGACGGACGGCACGTCCACCGCCAGCGGCGAGGTCTCCGCCCAGGGCAAGCTCAACCTCGACGGCCGGGTCTTCGAGGCTTCCGGCAAGGGCGGGCTGCAGGTCAACCTGGACAAGGGCAACAACATCGAATCCGTCTCCGTGTCCATGGACGGGACGGTGGCCCAGGGCGTCACGTCCGGCGTGAAGACCGAGGCCGCCAAGTTCGATTCCACGGTTACGGCCGGGACCCGGGGCACGGTCAAGATCGACATTGACTATTCGCCCGGGAACCAGCCGATCATCGACAGCTACCTGCGCAACGTTGCACTGGGGGACGAAGCCGGCGCCGCCCGGGATGCGGCCAGGCTGTACGAGGCAGGGTCCGCCACCGTCCAGGTCAATTCAGTGGTGACCGCCACCAATGAGGCCGGGTTCGACGTGAAGGTGGGCGAGGTGGACGTCAAGACCGAGAACCAGGCCACCACCAACGTGTCCACGTACTATAAAGTCCCCAACGACACCAAGCTCGAGAGGCTCTGAACCAATGTCAGTGCACATCGAATCCCCGCTGGGCTTCACCGCCGACTTCCCTGAGCACACGCAGGTCCTGGAAGACTCCACCGCCGGGCCCAACAGCGAGCAGTACGGGCTGCTGGGCGGTGTCCTGGTCACCGTCATCAAGGACGACACCTCCGTGCGGGATGCGCCGCAGGCCAACGGCTGGGCGCACCTGATGTCCGGCTTTTACTTGGAGGAGCGCGCCGGCACCCTCCTGGCCGAGGGGGAGCTGAACCTGCCCGGCAAAGCCGCGTACGCCGTCGTGGTGGGATACGGCGATGGCGACGGGCCCGCGAAGGTGGCGGCCACCGTTGGTGTGTGGGAAAGCGGGCGCTTCATCGGCGTGGTGGTCATCTGGCCGTACCTGGACGCCGACGCCGAGCCGCGGCTGGACATGCTCAAGGAGATCGTGGCGGGCATCAGCGTCGGCTGAACAGCCTCCCGGCCCCTCCTCAACCGAACCGCTGCCTGAACGGCTGGCAGCGGTTCACGCCGATCCCGGTGGACGGCGCAGTCAGCGTCGGCGGTAGCAGAGGTCGAAGATCAGGCGTCCGGCTTCGTGGGCCTTGGCCTCGAAGCTCGTCCGGATCCTGCCCTCGAACCGGGGCGCCCAGCCGCCGGTCTCGTCCACGCCTTCGTTGGGTCCTGTATGTCCGGTGCTGACCGGCGCGCGGCCCTCGCGTACCGGCGCACCGCCCACGACCGATTCCACGCCCGACTGCCACACGTGGGTGAGCGGGCTTTCCGGGCCGCGGCGCTCGCCGGTGTGCAGGTTCTCAAACTCCGCGGAGCCGGTCATGACGTCGCGGACGTGGATGGCGTAATTGGACCAGTCCGTGGCGATCCTGAACAGTCCGCCCGGTTTCAGCACACGCGCGGCGAGCTGCACGAACTCGGGCTGGATGAGGCGGCGCTTGTGGTGCCGTGACTTGTGCCAGGGGTCCGGGAAAAACACCCAGAGTTCGCTGACCGAGCCTTCCGGGAGCATGGTGGCAAGAACTTCGGGGGCGTTGGCCTCGACGACCCGCACGTTCTCCAGGCCCCGGCTGTTGATTTTGATGATGGTGTTGGCCAGTCCCGGGGTGTACACCTCGACGGCCAGGAAGTTGGTGCCGGGGTTCTGCTCGGCGGCGTGGCAGATGGCGTCGCCGAGGCCGGAACCGATCTCCACGACGAGGGGTGCCTCGCGCCCAAACTCGGCCGCAGCGTCGAACGTGTAGTCAGGGTGGACCGAGGTGTTGGCCACGTGCCGTGGAACGTCAACCGCCCACCGCTCGGCGTGCTCTGCCCAGGCTGCCTGCCGGCGTCCCTGCAACCGGGTGCCGCGGCGCACGAAGCTGACCGGGCGCCCGCCGTAAGTGCCGAAGGAAGCCTGGGTTCCGGGCGTGACGGGCCTGGGGACATGCGGCTGCTGGGGGTTTTCAGGGGATTCGCTCATCCCTTCCAGAATAGCGCCGCGGGAACGGCCCAGACTCTTTCTGCCCAGAAACGCTTGCGGTCAGAACACGCCCAGGAGGTCCAGCGCCGGACCGAGGGCCAGGACGAACACCAATCCGCAAAGACAGAGGGCAGCTGCCGCCGCGGACCAACTTCCTGACCCCCGTGGCAGCTGTTTGAGGGCTGGGAGTGCCTGGCGCAGGCCGAGCGAGGCGAAAAGGAGAGGCAGGCTGAACAGCACGAGGGGTCACCCACGGCCTCGGGGAAGGGCCCTGGCTGGGGTAGGTGAGCAACATGGCGAACATGGAGGCAGGCCCGGTAAGGAACATGCTGACCGGAGCAAGGATCGCCAGGACCAGGCTGTTGGTGGCCTTGCTGCTGGCTCCAATGGTGTCAGGAGGTGGACTGGTCCCCGCCGGAGGCGCGCTCTCCATGGATGCGGGGCGGGGGTCGTGGGGTGGGGTGGTTTCCATGGCGCTCCTTCGATCGGTGCGGCTGTCCTGGCCGCCGCGGCTGGTTCCAACTTAGGGAGCCCCGCCAAGCACCAGAAGGTGCGTCCTGCCGTATGTGGAAAACCTGCCAGCACTCTCCTGCGAGAATGGGCGGATGATGGACGCAACGAATGCCGAGGCCGGGAAGCAACGGCGGGGGGCTGACTCCGAAGACCTCCGGAGCCGGGCCCGGACGGGCAGCAGCGTGGTGGAGCTCAGCACGCTGGTGGATGCCGAAATTGATGAGCTTCCCCCCGCCGGGCCCACCCGCGTCGGCAGCCGGCGTGCCCTGGTTTACCTGGGTGTCTGCCTGGTCCTGATCGGGCTGAACCTGCGCAGCGTCTTCTCCAGTTTCTCCGCTGTCCTGCCGGAGGTGACCTCCCAGGCCGGGCTGCCGGGGTGGGCCGTGGTGGTGCTGACCACCGTGCCCGTCACGCTCCTGGGTGTGTTCGCCCCGCTGGCCCCGGTCCTGGCCCGCCGGTTCGGCGCAGAGCGGGTGCTGCTGGGCGCCATGGCATTGCTGACATCGGGACTGCTGCTGCGTCCGGTGGACACCGGGGCAGCGGGCGGCGGGACCGGCCACCTGCCTGCGCTGCTCGCGGGCACGGCAGCCTGCGGTGCCGCCATCGCCCTGTGCAACGTCCTCCTCCCGGGCCTGGTGAAGCGCGACTTCCCCCACCGGCTCGGCCTGATGGGCGGCTTGTACACGACGGCCATCTGTGCGTCTGCGGCGCTGGGTGCCGGCTTCACCTACCCGGTCTACACGGCGACGGGGGAGTGGACGGCGGCGCTTTGGATCTGGGCGGTTCCTGCCGGCGTCGTATTTTTGCTGTTCCTGCCCGTGGCCGTGCGGCAGGGAAGCGTCCGGCACCAGGCAGTCAGGGACGGCGTGAACGTGTGGCGGTCCTCCGTGGCCTGGCAGGTGACCATATTCATGGTGCTGCAGGCCATGATGTCGTTCAGCGGTTTCGCCTGGCTGGCGCCGATCCTGCGCGAGCGCGGCGTGGACGGGGCGACGGCGGGGCTCATCGTGGCCGTCTGCATCGTGCTCCAGATGCTGGGCTCACTGTTCGCCCCGGCGCTCGCGGCCAGGTTCCGGGACCAGCGGGCCATCAACACGGTGGTGGCGCTGATGACCGGCAGCGGTTTCGTGCTGAGCATCCTGGGACCGCTGGACCTGGTGTGGGTGTGGGCCGGGCTGCTGGGGCTGGGCCAGGGAAGCCTCACCGCCGCGGCCCTGACGCTGATCATGCTGCGCACCCGTGACGGCCATACCGCCGCCCACCTGTCCGGCATGATGCAGGGCGTCGGCTACGGGGTGGGATCCACGGGGACCCTGATGGTGGGGCAGTTGCACCAGGCCACCGGATCATTCGTACCAGCTGGCATCCTGTTCATGGTGGTGGGCCTGCTCGCTGCGGTGTTCGGCTACCGCTCCGGCCGCGACCGCTACGTGGGCTAGGAGCCGGAGTGCGGGACTCCACCCTTCCAGCCACCCATCCCGCAGCAGGGATCTTCCGGGCGCCGTACCTCTGGGTGACCATTGGCACCTGCGCCCTGGTGTTCCTGGCCGCCTTTGAATCCCTCGCCGTTACCACCATCATGCCGCTGGTCAGCCGGGAGCTGAACGGCGCCAGCCTCTATGCGCTCGCCTTCGCGGGCCCACTGGCCACCGGCGTGATCGGCATGGTGGGGGCCGGCAACTGGTCCGACCGCCGGGGGCCGGCCCTGCCGCTGTACGTCTCGGTGGGCCTCTTCGCGCTGGGCCTGCTGATTGCCGGCACCGCTGTCTCCATGCCCGTGCTCGTCGCCGGCCGGCTGGTGCAGGGGCTCGGCGGCGGCGCCCTCACCGTGGCGCTGTACGTGCTGGTGGCGCGGTTCTATCCAGGGCCGCTGCATCCCAAAATCTTCGCCGCCTTCTCGGCCGCCTGGGTGGTTCCGTCGCTGGTGGGACCGTTCGCCGCCGGCCTGGTGGCCCAGGTCTTCAGCTGGCACTGGGTGTTCCTGGGCGTCGTGGGCCTGGTGGTCCCCGCACTGGCCATGATTGTGCCGCTGCTGCGCGGGATGGAGCGGGCCGGCGGGCCCGCGGTCCCGTGGGCCCTGGACCGGCTCGGCTGGGCCGCCCTGGCAGCGCTCGCCGTCCTGGGCCTGAACCTCTCGGCCGAGGTGCGCGTGCCGGGAGTCCCGGCCGCGACCGCGGTCCTGGCCGTCGCCGCCGTCGTCCTGGCCCTGCTGGCTGTCCGCCCGCTGGTGCCCGCCGGGACCCTCGCGGCCCGGCGCGGACTGCCGAGCGTGATCCTGGCCCGCGGGCTGGCGTCGGCGTCCTTCTTCGGCGCGGAGGTCTACCTGCCCTACCTGCTGATCGACCAGTACGCATTTCCGCCGTCCCTGGCAGGCCTGACCCTCACGGGCGGGGCACTGGCCTGGGCCGGCGCCGCCGCGGTGCAAGGACGGCTGGGCACCAGGCTCCCGCACCATTCTGCGGTCCGGACCGGATCCGCGATGGTCCTGGCCGCCGTCCTGCTGGCCCTGGCCACCACGGCGCTGCACTGGCCGGCCGCAGTCGCGATCGCCGGCTGGGCCCTCGCCGGCGGCGGGATGGGGCTGCTCTACCCGCGCCTGAGCGTGATGACGCTGGCGCTCTCCAGCAAGGAGGACGAAGGCTTCAACAGCTCCGCGATGTCCATCTCCGACTCCCTCGGCGGGGCGCTTTCACTGGCCACCACCGGCATCGTCTTCGCGGCATTCACGACGACGGTCCAGTCCTTCGCGGGCGTCTTCGGGCTGACCGCGGTGATCGGCGCCGCCGCGGCGCTGGTTGCGCCGAGGGTCACCACCCGGAGCTAGGGAAGCCGCGTGGCCCGCAGCACGACGTCGGCGATGGTGGCTTCCTGCCCTTCGGGACCCGTTACGGGACGTTCACGGGTGGTGAGGACTTCCAGCTGCCATTCGGGACCCCCCAGCCCCAGCTCCCGGACCAGGTCATCCCCCGTATAGAACATGTCCGCATGCATGTGCCCGGCGCCCCACGGCGGGAGCCGGTCCGGATGGTGGCCCACCACCAGCAGGGTGCCGCCCGGCTTGACCGCGGCAGCTGCAATCCGCAGCGGAACCCGCCAGTCGAGCTCCTGTGAGTGCAGGAACTGCGAGGTCACCAGCTCATAGGACCCCTCGGGGTGCCACTGCTCCAGGTCGGCCTGCTGCCAGGAGATCCGGCTTTCGATGTTGTCCTCCGACGCCTGTACGCTCTCGCGCGCCAGCTCGGCCAGCTCATGGGACCGGGCCCGGTCCAGCGCCACGGCGGAAACGTCGACGGCGGTCACCGTCCAGCCCTGCTGCGCCAGCCAGATCGCGTCCGCCCCTTCGCCGCAGCCAAGTTCCAGCGCCTTGCCCGGCCTCAGGCCGCCGGCCTCCCGCACCAGCTGCGGGTTCGGTTTCCCGCTCCACAGCCTGGGCTTGGTGCGGTACCGCTCGTCCCAGACCGAAGCGGCGCTGATGCTGCCGTTTCCTCCGGCAGGTGAGGGGCCGTCGTCGTGCCTGGCATGCTGGTGCGCCGCATCTTCGCTCATGCCTCCAGCCTGCCCCGCGCCACCGCCGAAGGCAACGGCGGGACCCGAAGGAAAAGGGGCGCGGCGCCGGGATGCTAGACTGGAGGAACTTGATGTGCAGTGATGCCGCCTGCTCCGGATCTGGAGGTTCCTTCCAGGGAGCGGGCTTTCTTCATGTGAGAGGCACATCCTGCGTCGATGAACGCGTTCCATTTGGTCCCGGCCGGCTGTCCTTATTTACAGCGCCCGGTTGATCACCTGACTTTTCTTCGGCGAAACCCCTGGTCCAACCGGCATCGGGGGCCGATATCCGCCCGGATACCGCCAGAAAGACCGTAAAAACTACATGACTACTTTTGCTGCCCTCGGTACTCCCAAGGCCCTTGCAGACACCCTTTCCGCGCAGGGAATCGTTGAACCGTTTCCCATCCAGGTGAAGACCCTTCCGGACACGCTCTCCGGTCGTGACGTCCTGGGCCGCGGCCGGACCGGATCCGGTAAGACCATCGCTTTCGCTATCCCGCTTGTAGCAAGACTCGCTGAGCGGGAAGCCAAGTACTTCCGCAAGCCAGGCCGCCCCATGGGCCTGGTCCTGGCACCCACCCGTGAGCTGGCCACGCAGATCAACGCCACCATCGAGCCGCTGGCCAAGGCCGCCGGCCTGAACACCACCGTGATCTACGGCGGCATCTCCCAGGCCCGTCAGGAAAAGGCGCTGCGTGCCGGCGTCGACATCGTCATTGCCTGCCCCGGCCGGCTGGAGGACCTCATCCGCCAGCGCATCCTCACCCTGGAGGCCGTGGAGATCACCGTCCTCGACGAGGCAGACCACATGGCGGACCTCGGCTTCCTGCCCGTGGTCAAGAAGCTCATGGACATGACCCCCAGCCAGGGCCAGCGCCTGCTCTTCTCCGCCACCCTGGACAACGGCGTGGACAAGATCGTCCAGCGCTACCTCTCCAACCCGCTCACGCACTCCGTGGATGACCCGCAGGCCGCGGTGACCACCATGGAACACCACGTGCTGGTGGTGAACGACCAGACCGTCAAGAAGCAGCTGATCGTGGAGCTGGCCTCCGGTGCCGGCCGGCGCGTCCTCTTCATGCGGACCAAGCACCACGCCCGCAAGCTGGCCAAGACGCTGACCGACGCCGGCATCCCCGCCGTCGACCTGCATGGCAACCTGTCGCAGAACGCCCGCGACCGCAACCTCGCCGAGTTCTCCAACGGCGACGTGCGCGTCCTGGTGGCCACCGACGTCGCCGCCCGCGGTGTGCACGTTGACGATGTCGAACTGGTCATCCACGTGGACCCGCCCACCGAGCACAAGGCCTACCTGCACCGTTCCGGCCGCACGGCCCGTGCCGGCTCCGACGGCACCGTGGTGACGCTGACCCTGCCCGAGCAGCAGGCCGACGTGAAGAAGCTGATGAAGGCCGCCGGCGTGGATGTCAGTTTCGAACGCGTCACGGCCAGCTCGCCCATCGTGGCCGAGCTCGTCGGTGACATTGCCGAAAAGGTCGACCCCCGTACCCGTGCGGCGCTGCTGGCCGCCAAGGCTCCCAAGCAGGGCGGCGGCACCTCCACCGGCGCCAACGCCGAGCGCAAGCGGGCCCGCCGCCAGGCCTCCCCGACTGCGGGCGGACGCGGTGGCCGTGGCGGCCGTGGCAAGGTTGCGGCCGATCGCTCCGACGCCACCCGCGCCGAGCGCCGGGCCACTGCCTTCGAGGGCCGCACCGAGGCCCGTGCCGCTGTAGACGCTGTGCGTGAGCAGAACGAGGACCGTGCAGTGGCAGCAGCTGCCGCCCGCCGCAACGCCCGCGGCCGGGGAACGGCCGCAGGCACCCACCGCAACGACGTCCCCGCAGCAGGTGGCCGGGCATCGGCCGGCCGCGGATCGGACGGACGTGCAGCTGAGGGCCGCGGCGATTCCCGGATCACCCGCAGCGGCGCCCCCCGCGGGGGAACCGGCCGTCCCGCATCGAGCGGCCGCCCCGCCTCCGGCGGGAGCCAGCGCAGCGGGCGCCCGGCAACCGGGCAGCGTGCAGCTGCAGGTGCCACCGGCGGTTCCAAGGCTGTCTGGTCCTCCAACACCGGCGGAACCTCAGGTGGCTCGTACGGCTCGGGCAACGGCGGTTCCGGCAACGGCGGCTCCGGCCGCCCGGCCCGCAGTGGCCCGCGCCGCGCATCCGCACCGGCGTCCAACGAACGCCGCGGACGCTGATCAATGAAAAGGCGGGCTCAACCACACGGTTGAACCCGCCTTTTTGGTGCTTGCAGCCCTACCAGCCGCGGGCGCGCCACTCCTCCAGGTGCGGGCGTTCGGCACCGAGGGTGGTTGGCTTGCCGTGCCCCGGATGGACGACGGCGGTGTCCGGGTAAGTGCCGAACAGCCGCTCCGTGACGTCGGACAGCAGCTGGTTGAACCGCTCCGGATCCTTCTGGGTGTTGCCCACTCCGCCCGGGAACAGCGAGTCCCCGGAGAAGATGTGGGCGGGCCCTTCCGGGTCCTGGTACACGAACGCGATGGATCCCGGTGTGTGGCCGCGGAGGTGGACTGCCGCGAGCTCGAAGCCGTCCACGGCTACCTTGTCCCCGTGCCCAAGCGGCATGTCCACCGGAACGGGCAGCGCGTCGGCGTCGTCCGCCCCGGCAGCGGTCCGCGCCCCGGTTGCTGCCACCAGTTCCTTCAGGGCCCGCACGTGGTCCCAGTGCTGGTGGGTGGTGGCAACCAGGGTGAGGTGCGCCTGCGCGCCGGTGTCGCCGGCCCCGTCCGCGAGCAATTGCCGGATGGCCGGGAAATCGTCGGCGGCGTCGATCAGCAGTTGCCCGCCGCTGGCTTTGGCCGTCAGCAGGTACACGTTGTTGTCCATGTCGCTGACGGAGATGCTGCGGATGGTCAGTGCCGGCAGGTCGTAGAGAAGCGAGTCCATGGGCTTCAGTCCTGGGATGGCTGCAGGTCGAGCGGCATGGTGGTCGAGTAAACCTGCTTGGACGGCGGCGTGGCCAGGATTTCACGCAGCGCGCTCTTGCCTTCCGGCGTGGCCCGCCAGGCAGCGTAATCGTCATGGTCCTGGGTGGTGGCCCAGGTTTCCACCACCAGGATGTGGCAGGGGTCGGCGTCATCCACCAGGGCTTCGATGCCCTGGTTTCCTGGCCAGGCCCTGGTGGCCGCGAGGGTTTCGGACAGGTATTTGGCGGCGTCCTCGCTGCGGGCGGGGTCGATCTGGACTTCGAAGTGGACGATGGCAGGCATGGGGCTCCTTAGCGTGGTTGAGGGGTGGGGTTGTGAAGAGAAGGTTTATTCCCGGCCCTGCGACACCCAGTTGGGGTCGGCGGAGCGGGAGCCGACGACGGCGTCCGAGGCTGCGTCAAGGGCCTCCAGGTGCCCCGGGGCCAGGTGCAAGGCCAGCGCGCCCAGGTTTTCGTCGATCCGGGAGGCTTTGCGGGTGCCGGGGATGGGAACCACCGGCAGGCCCAGCCGTTTGCCCTGGGCCAGCAGCCACGCCAGGGCCACCTGCGCGGGCGTCGCCTGCAGCTGGTCCGCGACGGACCGGACCGCGTCCACCACCGCCTGGTTGGCGCTGGCGGCATCCGGGGCGAAGCGGGGGATGTTCCGCCGGAAGTCCTTCTCACCCAGGCTTGCGGTGTCAACGGTGCCGGTGAGGAAGCCGCGCCCCAGGGGGGAGTACGGGACAAATCCCACGCCAAGGCTTTCCGCCGCGGGAACTACATTGCGTTCCACGTCCCGGCTCCAGATGGACCATTCGCTTTGGACCGCGGCGATCGGGTGGACCGCCGAGGCGTCCTGCAGTTCCTGTGCGGTCACTTCGGAGAGGCCCAGGTGCTTGACCTTTCCCTGCTCCACCAGCTCTGCCATGGCGCCCACGGTTTCCTCGATGGGCACGCGGACGTCGCGGCGGTGCATGTAGTAGAGATCGATCACGTCCGTCCCCAACCGCTTCAGGCTGCGCTCCACGGCCTGGTGCACGTAGGCGGCGTCGCCGCGGATGTCCGTGTAGCCGTCCGTCGGCGTGCCCACCAGCGCGAACTTGGTGGCCAGCTGGACCTCGCCGCGGCGCTGCTTGAGGAGCTGGGAGATCAGTTCCTCATTGCTGCCCCCGCCGTAGATGTCGGCCGTGTCAATGAAGCTGACACCGGCGTCGACGGCGTGGTGCAGCGTCCGGAGCGCCTCCGCGGGGTCCACCTCGCCGTAGACAGGGGTGAGGGCCATGCCGCCGAAGCCCAGGGGGCTGACTGCCAGCCCGTCACCGAGCTGGACAGTGTTGCCGTGGTCGGTTGGTGCGTTTGCCATAGGTGCTCCTGTTCGTTTCCTGATGACCAAATTACCGCCAGGGGATGACCCGGTCCGCGCCGGGGCGCGTGGCCTGGATCAGCACGGCGTTGGCTTCGTCGGGGCCAGTGGCCCAGGCCTGGGCAGCCTCCCGGGCCATGCCGAAGGATACGTGCCGGTCCACCAGCCGCTGCAGGCGGAGCGCGGGCGGGGTCTCGAGGAACCACACTTCATCCAGCTGCGCCCGCACCTCTTTCCATGGCTCCTGGTCGGCCAGCAGGTAGTTGCCCTCCGTGATCACCAGCTGCACGTCGGCCGGGACGGCGATGGAGGCCGCCACCGGTTCGTCCAGGGTGCGCCGGAACTCGGGCGCGTACACCACCGCCTCGTCCCGCGCCGCCAGCCTCCGCAGCAGCGAAAGGTACCCGCCGCCGTCGAACGTGTCGATGGCGCCTTTGCGTTCCCGCAGGGGGGTGCCCTCGATGACCGCGTTGCCCAGGTGGAAGCCGTCCATCGGGACCACCACGGAAGTGCCCGGGGTGAACTGCTGCCGGATCCAGGCCGCGAACGTGGACTTGCCGGACCCGGGGGCCCCGGCGATTCCCAGGATGGTGCGGGTCCCGGGCGTCACCCTGCTCCGGAGCGCGGCCATCGCTTGGGTGATCTCGGGGGAGTCCATGGCAAAAGCCTAGTGTGTGCCGGTCCGCGCCGTATCCGGTGCCGTGGCCGGCTGCCCGCCGGCATGTCCCGCGGGGAGCGCCTTCAGCCCTGCGGCGCAGCCCACGATTCCGGCGATGAACAGCAGTTTGACCACGCTGAAGGGTTCGGTGCCGGTGGCCATGGCCCACCCGACGGTCAGCGCGGCGCCGATACCCACCCATACGGCGTAGGCCGTGCCCAGGGGGATGCTGCGGATGGCCAGGCCCAGGCCCAGCATGCTCAGCGCTGCCGTGACGGCAAACACTGCGGTGGGCAGGGGCCTCGCTAGGCCGTCGGACAGGCCCAGGGCCGTGGCCCAGACCGCCTCGAGGACGGCCGAGGCCAGCAGTACCAGCCAGGAAACCGCTCGCATCACGCCACCACCTTAAGGCCAACCACGCACACGGCGATGCCGGACAGCAACAGCAGCCGTGCCGCCGTCGGGCGTTCCACCCTGGTGGCCATCGCGTAGGCGGAGGTCAGGACCACGCCAACCCCCACCCACACGGCGTACGCCGTCCCGGTGGGAATAGCCTGCATGGCGAAGGCGAGGCCGCCGGTGCTCGCGGCGACCGCCACGAGGAACAGGGCTGCGGGCGCGAGCCTGCGGCGGCCCGAAACCTGGGCGGCCCGGTGCAGTGCTGCAGCCCAGACGGCTTCCAGCGCCCCGGAAAGAAGGAGGATGATCCACGGCATGGCAAGTTCCTTTGGCCAGTCTTGTCGCATGCCGGGTACTGAACCGTCGTCCGGAGGCTCGGGTGCGGAGCCTTGGATTCCAGCGTAGCAACGCACGACGGCGGGCGGCCACCGGTGGTGCCGAAGCTCACCAGGGGCTCCACCGGGGAGTTGCCGCCATTCAGCCGCTCCGCTGGGACAACAACTGTTCAATCCGCTCGGGTGCGTACAGGCTTTCCTCCACAAGCCGGCAGAGCCCAACAGCAGTGGAGGTCCGGCTGTCTGCCGGGACGATCTCAAGGTCCACCAGGGAGGGTTCGAAAGCGTCGTCCAGGATTTGCCGCCGGCACGCGGCCAGGAAGTCCGGCAGTACTCCCACGAGGCCGCCAATGGCCAGCCGTCCAGGGTTCAGGGTGCCCACCGTGGCCGCGAGCGCACGGCCCAGCACCCGTCCAGCTTCGGCCACGGCAGCTCCCACGGCGGGATCATCGCCGCAGGCGTCAACGAGCTGCCGCAGCGTTCGGTATTTCGCCAGCTGCGGGGCTGCCAGCAGTGCCCGTCCTGATGCCACTGCGGCGAGGCAGCCGTCCCTGCCGCAGCGGCAGCGGTGCCCGGACGCTTCCGGAATGCGGACATGGCCGATATCCCCTGCGGCGCCGTGGGCGCCCCGGACCAGGGCACCCCCGACGATGATCCCGGAACCGATGCCGGTGCTGACCTTCACGGCAACAAGGGATTCGAGGGGGTCCCGGACCTCCCCGACGGCCATGGAGCGCGCATCGTTTTCCAGGAGGACAGGGCAGTCGAGCATCCCTTCCATGGCTTCCTGCAATCGCTGCAGGTCCCAGTGGGCCAGGACGGTGCGCTCAAGTCCCAGGCGGTGCAGGGGGTCCACGGGCGCGGGCAGGCCCACCCCGGCTCCTACCGCCTGCCGGCCGTCGAGCAGGCGAAGGGCCACCTCGATGGCCTGGCCGGCCACGGCCTCCTGGGATTCCCTGATGTCCACGGGCACCCGGGCGGCGGCAACGATCTCCCGGCCGAGCGACAGCAGATGGATGCCGGCATGGGTGTGCCCTATTTCGATGCACACCACCAGCTTGTTGCGGTCGTCGAAGCGCAGGGCCCGGGGCGGCCTGCCCCGCTGGGAGCGCAGCGGGGTGGATTCGTAGACGAGGCCTGCGGCGAAAAGCGCGTCCAGCCGCTCATAGAGGGTGGACCGCGCCATGCCGGTGAACTCGAGGAGGTCCGCGCGGCTGTAGCCTGCCGCGTTGGACCGCAGCAACTGGAGCAGGTCGCCGGCCCTGGTCGCGAGACCTGCAGGGGGCTGGCCTGAGCCGCCCACCAGTGTTCTCTGCTCGGTCATGCCGGCGGCTCCCTTCCGGCTTCAGGCGGTCCGCTGCGGAGCCGGATCATTGACGTGTTCCAGATCACACAATTATGATCGATCATCAGACAAAAACATTACAGCCCTTGCCAGCAGGAGGCACCATGTCCGATCTTGCGTTTGACGGCGTCACCCGGCGGGCCGTGCTGAAGGGAGGCCTCACTGCCCTTGCGGCGGGACCCCTGCTTGCAGCCTGCGGCGTGAACACCAGCGGGAGCGGGGGAGCCGGCTCGGTCAGCTTCCTCTCCACCCAGTTCTCTCCGGTGGAGGAGCGGCAAAAGTACGAGGCAACGCTGAAGAAGTTCGCCGGCGACATCAGCGTCGCGTACAACCCTGTTGATACGGGCGTTTTCAACACCACCCTCAAGTCCCAGCTTTCCGCCGGGAAAGTCGAAGTGGGCATCGCCGGCGGCCTCCACGGCGACCTGGTCCCCTTCGCCTCGCAACTGGAGGACCTCAGTTCGCTGATGAATGACCTCTCCTCCGCAGGCTATTCGGACGACGTCAAGGAACTGGCCAAGCTCGGCACCGATGTCCCCCGGTACATCCCCTGGATCCAGGCAACCTACGTGCTGGCCATCAACAAGAAGGCCCTCGCCTGGCTGCCCTCCGGAGCGGACGTCAACAAGCTCACCTACGACCAGTACCTGGAGTGGGCCAAAGCTGCCAAAGCCGCCAACGGCCGGCCTGTGTTCGGTATCCCCGCGGGGCCCAAGGGCCTCCACCACCGCTTCTACCAGGGATTCCTCCTGCCCAGCTTCACCGGCGGGCAGGTCACCACGTTCCGCAACGCGGATGCGGTCACTGCGTGGACCTACATGCGTGAGCTGTGGGCCAACACCAACCCGGCCTCCACCAACTACGACTTCATGCAGGAACCCCTGGCCAACGGCGAGGTCATGGTGGCGTGGGACCACGTGGCACGCCTGATCACAGCGGTCAAGGACAAACCGGATGACTGGCAGATGGTTCCGGCGCCGTCCGGGCCCAAGGGCAAGGGCTACCTGCTGATTGTCGGCGGCATGGCCGTCCCGCAGGGCTCCCCGGAAAAGGACAAGGCGTTCCAGCTGATCAAGGCCCTGTCCAAGCCCGAGGCACAGATCGAAACCCTGAAGTCCAATGCGTTCTTCCCGGTGGTGAAGGCAGACATCGGCAGCGACCTCCCCGGCGGCATCGCCCTGGAGGCAAAGGCCGTCAAGGCGCAGGAAGAGGCCTCCGATGCACTGCTGGCCCTGCCGCCGGTGGGCCTCGGAGACAAGGACCCCCAGGTATCCCAGCTGTTCAAGAACTGCTTCCAGGAGATCTGCCTGAACAACGCCGACGTCAAGGCAACCCTGGATCGCCAAGGTGCGGAACTGGCGAAGATCATGGACTCCCTCAACGTCCCCTGCTGGCCGCCAGACCCCAAAGCGGCGCAATGTAAGGTCGCGTGATGGCCGCCCCTGACGCCCCCGCGGCCGCCAGGCCTCAGCTCCCCCCTGCCCGTCCCAAAGGCCGGCCGCCCCGGAGAAGTGGAAACTCCGCGGCGCTGCTGCTGATTGCCCCGTCCATCGTGTTCATGACGCTCCTCTTCGGCTGGCCCATGGTCAGCGGCATCCTCCAGGCCTTCGGCGGTCCGGAGGGACTGACCACGGCGAACTTCTCCCGGATGGCGCAGGACCCCTACTTCTGGTCCTCCGTGGGAAACACGCTGCTGCTGATCGTGGTGATGATCCCCATCCAGTTCGTCCTGGCGCTCGCCATGGCCCTGCTCATCCGGGCCAAGCCGCGGGGATCCTCGGCCTACTTCTACATCTGGGCCATCCCCCTGGCCGTCAGCGACCTTGCCGCCGGCCTGGTGTGGCTGACGGTGTTCACCGACCGGGGCTACCTCAACTCCCTTCTGGCCTCGTTCGGGCTGGACCCGGTTTCCTGGCTCGCCTACGACAACTACCCGTCGATGTTCGGCGCGGTGCTGATCGCGGAGGTCTGGCGTGCCACCTCGCTGGTGTTCGTGATCGTGGTGGCGGGGCTGCAGTCCATCCCCAAGGATTATGAGGAGGCGGCAGGCGTGTTCGGTGCCAACTTCTGGAGCCGGCTTTGGCACGTGACCCTGCCTCTGCTGCGCCCCAGCCTCCAGACAGCCCTGATCCTGCGCACCATCCTTGCTTTCCAGACCTTCGCCGTCGCGCTGGCCCTCACCGGCCAGAACTTCCCGCTGGTGGTTGGCGAAACGTACCGCTGGTACACGGGACTGCAGGATCCCAACGTGGCGTCGGCGCTGGCGCTGGTGGTCATGGCCGTGTCGATGGTGACCGCGGTGGGCTACCTGAAACTTCTCCGTGACCAGTCGGAGGCGCCGCGATGAGCCACGCAACGACGTCCCGGGCCACGGAGCCGGCCGCACGCCCCGGGCCGGAGGTGGACCGCCGGCCCCTGGCACGCCGGCGCCGCAACAGGATCCTGCTGCAGGTGGCCTGCATCCTGATCACCCTGTTCATGGCGCTGCCGATCTACCTCATCGCGCTGGCCGCCATGTCCAGCCGGCAGTCACTGCAGAAGTTCCCGCTCAGCTTCATTCCGGACAACTTTTCCACCGAGACGATGCAGACGTTCCTGCAGTCCACCGGCATCCTGGGCGGCCTGATCAACTCGGTCCAGGTGGGTGTGTTCACCCTGGTGCTGTCGCTGATCGTCGGCGTCCCGGCCGGATACGCGGTGGCGCGCTTCGCCTTCCGCGGCAGGGACCCCTACCAGCTTTTCCTGCTCTTCACCCGGGCCCTGCCCATCGTGGTGCTGTCAGTCCCGCTGGCGCAGCTGTTCCTGCAGACGGGGCTGTACGACAGCGTCCTCGCCGTCGTCCTGCTCCACACGGCCCTGGCCCTGCCCACCACCATCCTGATCACCGCCTCGGTGTTCCTGGGAGTGCCGCGGGACGTCGAGGAAGCGGCACGTATCTTCGGCTGCAGCCCCCTGCAGGCATTCCTCAAGGTGGTGATGCCGATGGCCGTCCCGGGCATTGCCGCAGCGTCCATCTTCACGTTCGTGATGTCCTGGAACGAGGTCCTGGGCGCCTCCATCCTGACCCTGAACCAGCGCACCTTGCCGGCCCAGGTCCTCAGTTCGCTGGCCGAATCGCCGCTGGCCTACCGCTTCGCCGGCGGTTTCCTGCTGGTGCTTCCGGCGCTCATCTTCATCTTCTTCATGCGCCGCTACCTCACCAACATGTGGGGCTCCACCATCCGCTGACCGCTTTCCAAGAGAGGCTGTCCCATGGCTGACATCTCCATCAAGGGCCTGCACAAGACCTATCCGGGCAGTACTGAGCTGGCCACGAACAATGTCTCCCTCGACGTGGCGGAGGGCGAGTTCATGGTGCTGCTGGGGCCTTCGGGCTGCGGGAAGACCACACTCCTTCGCATGGTGGCCGGGCTTGATTTCCCGGACGAGGGCAGCATCTCCATCGGGGGCAGGGACGTGACCTACCTTCCCCCGCAGGACCGGAACCTTTCCATGGTGTTCCAGTCGTATGCCGTGTTTCCGCACCGCATGGTCCGGACCAACATCGCCTTCGGGCTGATGATGAAGAAGGTTCCGCGGGAGGAGATAGAGCGGAAGGTGAGGTGGGCAGCGGACCTCCTGCAGCTGAGCCCCTACCTGGACCGCTACCCGGCGCAGCTTTCGGGCGGGCAGCGGCAGCGCGTCGCCGTGGCCAGGGCCATCGTCATGGACGCCGACGTGCTGCTCATGGACGAGCCCCTGTCCAACCTGGATGCCCTCCTGCGCCTGGACTTCAGGGCCGAGCTGAAGAAGATCGTCCAGCAGCTGGGTTCCACCACGCTGTACGTCACCCACGACCAGGTGGAGGCCATGAGCCTCTCGGACCGGGTCGCCGTGATGAAGAAGGGGCAGATCGCCCAGCTGGGCAGCCCGCTTACGGTCTACGAAGAGCCGGCAGACCGGTTCGTGGGCGGGTTCATCGGGTCACCGCCCATGAACTTCCTGGACGGCCGGATCACGCAGCAGGGCGCCCTGGAAGTGGCCGGCCAGAACACGGAAGCCCCGGAATTCCTGGCGCGGGCGGCGGCCCGAACCGGCGGGAGCCCGGTGATGGTGGGCATCCGGGCGGAGAACATTGCGATTGCCGAACGGGGCTCCGATGGTTCCCTGGACGCCGTGGTGGAGGTAGTGGAACCGCTCGGGCACGCAACATTGCTGACAGTGGACCTGGGCGGGCAGACCGTCAAGGTGCAGGTCCCGTCGACGGTGCGGGTTTCCTCCGGGGACAAGGTGGGGCTGCGGTTCGATCCTGCCGCGGTCCGCTTCTTCGACACGGAGACGCAGCTGGGGCTGACCGCATGACCCCGGCCGGTGGAGAGCCCTACCCGGTTCCGGACCTTGAGGACCTGGGCCGCAGGGCCAGGGACGTGCTCGCCGCCAATGACCTCGGCACGATGGTTACCGCAGCGCCCAACCTCTACCCCCACATGTGGAGCTGGGACGCCGCCTTCGTGGCCGCTGGCCTGTCCACCGTGAGTGTGGCCCGGGCGCTGCAGGAACTCGATTACCTCCTTGCCGCGCAATGGGAGAGCGGGATGATCCCGCATATCGTGTTCTCCGACGTCCCCGGCTACTTTCCCGACGTCGAACGCTGGGGAACGCGGGGCGCCTCGCCGGAAGGGGTGCAGTCAAGCGGCATCTGCCAGCCGCCCGTGCACGCCACCATGCTGCGGCGCATCGTGGAACGCGCGACGGCGGCGGGCGGCGAAGACGCCCGGCTTGCGGAAGGCTTCGTGCGGCGGACCCTTCCCCACTGGATCCGGTGGCACGCCTGGCTGCGGAGCAGCCGCGGCGGCGACGGCTCGGGCCTGCTGACCATCTACCACGGCTGGGAATCCGGGATGGACAACTCACCGCGCTTCGACGGCCCCTACTCCCGGGTGAAACCGGGGGAGATGGAGCCCTTCGTCCGAACGGATACCCTCAAGGTCACCGACACCAGCCAGCGGCCCAGCGACGAGGAATACAGCCGGTATCTCTGGCTGGTCCAGCAAATGGCCGAGGTGCGGTTCGACGATGCCCGGCTTCCCGAAGTCATGGCATTCCAGGTCAAGGACGTCTTCATGTCCGCCATCTTCGCCGCCGCCAACGAGGACCTTGCGGTGCTGGCGGAGCAATTCGGACACCCCGGGGAGGCATCCCGGTTGCGGCAGTGGGCCAAGGAGTTCCGCGAAGGAGTGGACTCCACCGTGGACCCCCGCACCGGGCTGGCGCGTGACCGGGACGTGCTGACGGGGGAATGGATCGGGCTGCCCACCATGGCAGGGTTTGCACCGCTCATCTCCACTGCCAGCGGCCCCCTGCTGGAGCGGCAGCTGGAGCTTTTCGAGGGCCCTGACTGGACCGGGGACCCGCGCCTTGCCTTCCCGCTGCCGGCCTCCACGTCCACCACCTATGAAGGGCTGAAGCCCCGGCAGTACTGGCGCGGACCCGTGTGGCCCGTCATGAACTGGTACCTTGCCAGCTGCCTGCGGCGGCGCGGCGACGAGGAGCGGTACCACCGGCTGCGGGAGGCCTCCCTGGCGCAGCTGATGGAAGGCCACTACGCCGAATACTACGAGCCCTTCACCGGTGAGCCGCTTGGCAGCATGGACCAGTCCTGGACCGCGGCCGTCGCACTGGAATGGCTCGCTGATTCCGGGAACGGCTAGGCCGGTGGGTGGGTTGCCGCCGCCCACTGCCTCCGGACCTCCCGTGCGGCTCCTTATCGCCGGCGCGGGAGCGCGGGGTTCTGCATACGCACGTCTCGCCGCCGCAACCGGCCGAGCCGTGGTGGTGGGGCTTGCCGAGCCGCGCCGCCCGCTGCGGGAGGGCCTCGCCGCCGAGCTCGGGGTTCCGGTGGACGGGACCTTCGAGCACTGGCAGGCGATGCTGGCCGCCGGCGTTCCCGCTGACGGCATCATCATCGCCACGCCGGACCGCGAGCACACGGGGCCGTTCGCGGCCGCCGCCGCCCACGGTTACCCGATCCTCCTTGAGAAACCCGTCGCCGTGGACCCCGCGGGCTGCGAGGAGCTGGAACGGCTGGCCCGCGCGTCCGGGACCAGCGCCGTGGTCTGCCACGTCCTGCGGTACACGCGGCTGACTGGGCTGCTGCGGCAGCTTCTTTCCGGGGGCGCGGTGGGCCGGATCATCTCTGTCCAGCACCTGGAACCGGTGGGGTTCTGGCACTTCGCGCATTCCTATGTCCGGGGGAACTGGCGCCGGGAGGACCACTCCAGCCCCTTCCTGCTGGCAAAATGCACGCACGACGTCGACTGGCTGTCGTTCATCATCGGCAGCAGGCCGGCCCGGGTGTCCTCGTTCGGCCGGCTGACCCACTTCCGGCCCGGCGAGGCGCCGGCGGGCGCGTCCGCGCGCTGTACCGACTGTGCGGCCGAACCCAGCTGCCCCTACTCGGCCCTCAGGATCTACGGCCCGGGCCGTCCCGAAGGCAACGCCGAAGCCGATCCGGCACGCGCATATTTTGCCGAGGTGGTGGACCCCGGGGGGAACCGGGACTCGCTATGGCAGGCGCTGGCCACGGGTCCTTACGGCCGCTGTGTCTACTCCTCGGACAACGACGTGGTGGACCACCAGGTGGTGAACATCGAATACGAGGACGGGACGACGGCCGCCTTGACTGCCACCGCGTTCACCGCCGCCGGGCCGCGCCGCACCAGGATCTTCGGCAGCCACGGCGAGATCTCCATCGAGGCGGGGACCATCTCCGTCCACGACTTCCTGACCGGGACAACTGCCGTGCACAAGGTGCCGGCAACTGAGCCCAGCGTCAAGGGCGAGAGGCACGAAGGCGGGGACCGGGGCCTCGTGGAGGCCTGGGTGGCTGCCCTGGGAACCGGGGAGTGGTCCGGTGTCGTCTCCGGTCTGGAGGAATCCCTCGTCAGCCACGCCGTTGTGTTCGCAGCCGAGGAAGCACGCCGAAGCGGCGCCGTGGTGGCGGTGCGGCCTTTCAGTCCTCCGGGGTGACCGCGTCGATGGACACCACGGCCAGGAAGCCCCGGCCCACTATTTCGGGGGAGCGCTCATCCGAACCCGCCACGGAGTCGTACCGCTCCAGCTCCACGGGGTCCGCGTCCCCTTCGCGGACCTGCGCCTGGCCCTGCAGCAGCACCGCCAGCTGCCCCGCAAAAACCGGGTGGGCCCGTTTCCTGGACAGTTCGATGATGGATGCGTAGCCCCTGAAGGCTCCCGCCCTGGTGATGACGTTAAGGTCGCGGATGTCTCCGGTGGGCAGCTTCGCCGAGGTGGACGCCCCGCCGTCGAACCTCAACGGACGGTATTTCTCCAGCGGTTGCTCGGAACCGTCCACCGTAAGCAGCAGCAGCTCGCCCTCGATGACGGTCAGGACGCGCTCCATGCCGGGAAAAGTCGAGAAGTCGCCCGCCTTCGTCACATCCGCGATGCTCACCCGCCAGTCCCAGCCGCCGTCCGCCGAACCCTGCCGGGCGATCTCCCTGGTCACGCCCCCGCCGTTGCGCCACGGTTCGGCCTTGAGCTGTGCGAAACGGATGATCTGCATCTGGCCAGCCTAGTTCCCCGGCTGTGTCCGGCGTCGCAGGTTCAGCCCGCTCCCTGCTACTCTCCTGCGGGGGGTCAACACGAAAACAGCCTGAAGGAGCCGGGAATGTTCGTCAAAGTGTGTGGTCTCAGCACGCCCGAATCAGTCCGCGAAGCGGTGGACGCCGGAGCGGATGCCGTGGGGTTCGTCCTCACCGCCAGCCCGCGCGTGGTTTCGCCGTCGCAGGCCGCCGCCCTGCTGGCCGGGGTGCCTGAAGGTGTTTCGCCGATTGGCGTGTTCCGCGACGAGCCGGTGGCCGACGCCGTCGCCATCGCCCGCGCCGCTGGCCTGGAGTGGATCCAGCTGCACGGGCAACGGTCCCGGACGGACGTGGCAACAGTGCACGACGCCGGGATGAAGCTGGTCAGGGCAGTCACCATGGGTGCCGCTGCGGAAGAGTTCGAGGACTGGGGCGAGGACCTGCTCCTGATTGACGCGGCGGTGCCGGGGTCCGGGGAATCCTGGGACTACGCTTCCGTGGCCTCCCTGCCGGTCCTCCAGGGCCGGAAGTGGCTGCTCGCGGGCGGCTTGGAGCCGGGGAACGTACACCAGGCGTCGGCAGCGGCCCACGCCTGGGGAGTGGATGTCTCCTCCGGCGTGGAGGCTTCCCGCGGGGTCAAGGACCTGGCAAAGGTCCGGGCGTTCGTGGAAGCAGCGAAGGCGGCAGCAACCGTATAGGCGCCCTTTTCAGGGCTGGATCAGGGGAGTCCCCCATCTTTTGGCCAGGGGGCGTGTTTTGTCAGTGTCTGGGGGCAGAATGGCTGCATGAAGACACTCCTGAACATCATCTGGCTGGTTTTCGGCGGCTTCTGGCTGGCCCTGGGCTATTTCCTCGCGGGCGTGGTCTGCTGCCTGCTGATCGTGACCATTCCGTGGGGCATCGCCTCGTTCCGGATCGCTGCCTACACGCTGTGGCCCTTCGGCCGGATGGTGGTGGACAAGCCCGGCGGCAGCGGCGTTTTCTCGCTGCTGGGCAACGTCATCTGGCTGCTGGTGGCCGGTATCTGGATCGCCGTGGGGCATGTGCTGACGGCCTTCGCCATGGCCGTGACCATCATCGGGATCCCGCTCGCCATCGCCAACCTGAAGCTGATTCCGGTGTCCCTGATGCCGCTGGGCAAGCAGATCGTGCCCACCAGCACCCCGTTTGCCAGCAACTACCCGGCCAGGACCTACCGCTAGGACCCGCCCGGCTCCGTCCCGGAAGCGAAAGCCTCTGGACGGAAGGCGCCGCTGCGCAGGATGGCCACGGAATCGCTGTCATCAAGTTCGGCGGCGATGTCCACGTCCGCGGTGTAACCCCCGCCCGACAGTTCCCTGCCGCTGGAACAGTGGTGCAGCAGTTCACGCAACCTCGGCTCTGAGGCCTCAAAAACAGCCAGGGCCGCCACCGCTTCAGGGGCGTACCCGTGCCTGCCGTCCTCAGCCTCATAGCCGCCCTTGCCCGCGGCCACCAGCCCGGCGATGAACGCACCCGCCCCGATCTGGTCTTCGACGGCAGGGCGCAGGGTGCCGTCCGGCCACCGCTCCCCGGCGGCAACCACCGCCACCACGGCGTCGCCGGGGAGGTTCGCCGCCACCCAGTCCGCCGTTGCGGCAGCATTGCGCAGGCAGGCCACGGCCACCAGCGGCACGTCGTCTGCCAGCGCGTGGCACAGCTCCGCCCCGTTCGGGGAGGGCAGGACCAGCCGTTCCAGCGGTGCGGCGCTCCGGATGCTCGCCGGCGAGAGGCTCAGCCCGCCGCCGTCCCGCGGCCCGGCAAGTTGCGCCTGATGGTGCGCGGCGAAATCCTCTGCGGTGGTATCCCTCCACGGGTAGGGGAAGACCTCGGCTCCCCGGTCGAGGGCCACGCTGACACAGGTGCCGAAGGACAGGACATCCACCACCACCGCGATGTCCGCACCCGGTGCCACGGTCCGGGCACCCTCCAGCCCCCAGTCCAGCCGGACCTCGAAGGGCAGTTGCCGGTGCGCGGCGTTCGCGGAATACGTGTGGCGCGGGTTGGACCGGGGTGCGTTCACGACAGTTCGCTTTCCAGGTTGCGGCGGGCCGCGTCATGCCAGAGATCCTTGGCACGCGGATGATGGAAGAGCGGGTCCAGTTCCAGCAGGTGGCGGACGACGGCGGCGCGGCCGGCAGCGAAGTCGGCGTCGCCGATGTGCGCGTAGTCCTTCCGGACGGCCGCAACGTAGCGGGCGTACTCCTCCGGTTCCCCGCCAAGGACGGAAAGGTCCGCGTCGCAGAGGAGGGCGCCGTCGTCGTCACCCGCTTCCGGCCGGTGGTCGGAGGTGAGGCGGACCAGCCGGGCCACTTCGGCCACCTCCGCCTCGGGCAAACCGGCCTGTTCCAGGCGTTCTTCCGCCAGGCGGGCAGACTCCTCCTCGTCCTGGCCGGCGGCCCCCCGGTACACGGCGTCGTGGAACCATGCCGCCAGCAGCACGGCGCGCGGCGGCTCGGCGGGTTCGGTGAGCAGGTCCAGTGCCTCCAGCACCGAGAGCAGGTGCGTGCAGCCGTGGTAGTGGCGGTGCGGTTCGCTCCACCGGTCCAGCAGGTCCAGGAACAGGGCATCGTGGCCGGGCAGAAGGGCCTCCCAGCGGTTCAGCAGGGGAACCTTCAGTGACTTGTTCCGCCGCCGGGCCGGGATCCGCAGTCCGCTTGAGATCAGTTTGCGGACCAGGACCCTGCCTTCCACGGCGATTGCCCCGGAAGCCACCAGTTCGCCAAGGCGCCGTTCCGGTACGTCGTAATGGTCGCCGTCGAATGCCCGCTCAGGAATTCCCGCGGCCGCGGCGAAGGCGTGCAGCTCCTCGAGGGAGCTGTCCGAGACCATGTGGGAAAAGTGCGTTCCGTGGGCGGGCCACAGCGGGGGATCGATGTAGATGGCCACGGAAGGAAGTCTATGCCGTACACGGCCCAATCCCCGGATGGAACTGCAGTTCCTCGTTTACGACTCACAACGCCTGTTCCTTTCCGCATCTGCGGGTTAGGATCACATAGTGGCCCTCATCCGCGTTTCCGAAGCAGCCCGTTTCCTGGGCGTCAGCGACGACACCGTGCGCCGCTGGACGGACCAGGGAGTCCTGGCCCCCCGGCGCGACGAGTCCGGAAGGCTGGCCGTGGACGGCCTTGAGCTGGCCACCCATGCCCGGAAGCTCTCCCAATTGCCGGAGGATCCGCAACGTGGCGGCAGCTCGGCACGCAACCGGTTCGTGGGCCTTGTCACCAACGTCGTCGCCGACAAAGTCATGGCGCAGGTGGAGCTGCAGTGCGGTCCCTTCCGCGTTGTCTCGCTGATGAGCAGCGAGGCGGTGCGCGAGCTTGGGCTGGAACCGGGCTCAGTGGCCACCGCCGTGGTCAAGGCGACAACGGTCATTATCGAATCCCCCAGGGGCCGGGCATAATGCGGCCGGGCATGATGCGCCCGCTCACAGCCGCCAGGCGGGGCCTCCATGCTGCCCTTGCGGCCGGCGTCCTCCTGCCCGCCGTGCTCACCGGGTGCGCCCCGGCGGCCAGCACCACGGCGGATGAAAGCGCGGGCGCACGGCCGGCCGGCACCATCACCGTCTTTGCGGCCGCTTCCCTCAAGGGCACCTTTACCGAACTCGCGCACACGTTCGAAACGGCCAACCCGGGAACCTCCGTCACCTTGAGCTTTGCCGGGTCCTCCGATCTCGTGGGCCAGATTAACCAGGGTGCCCCCGCGGACGTCTTCGCGTCGGCCGATGCAGCCAATATGCAGAAGCTGCGGGACACCGGCCTTGCCGACGGCGCGCCGCGGAACTTCGCCACCAATACCCTCGCCATCGCAGTACCACCCGGCAACCCGGCCGGTATCGCATCGCTGAAGGACCTGGTGCGCCCGGGCGTCAAGCTGGTCACCTGCGCCAGGCAGGTTCCCTGCGGGGCCGCGGCGGCCCGCGTGGCCGAAGCGGCCGGCCTGGAACTCAGGCCGGTGAGCGAGGAGAATTCCGTCGCGGATGTGCTGGGCAAGGTCGCCTCCGCCGAGGCAGACGCCGGCCTGGTCTACACCACGGACATCACTGCGGCAGGAACCAAGGTCGCCGGTATCAACTTCCCGGAGTCGCAGGGCGCCGTCAACACTTACCCCATCGTGGCGACCACCACGGGCCGGAACAAGGCAACGGCGCAGGCCTTCCTGGACCTGGTCACCGGCGCGGAAGGCCAGAAAGTCCTGGCGGCGGCCGGATTCGGCCCGGGCAGCCAGTAGCTTAAGTCACAGCCGCTTCAGGACGGGAAGGAAAGTGCATGGCACACGCAGAGAACACCATCACCATTAATCGGCCTGCCCGCGAGGTGTACGACTTCCTCGCAGACGGCCTAAACAACACGGTGTGGCGCCAGGGCGTGCAGTCCATCTCGCTCAGGGAAGGCAACGCCGGGGAACGCGGAGCCGTGTACAGCCAGACCCTGACCGGACCGAAAGGTCGTCCCCTCCAGGGCGACTACCGGATTACCGAAGCCCAGCCAGGACGCTTGCTGGCCTTTGAAGTGGTCGTAGGCCCCGCCCGGCCCCTTGGCACCTACACGCTCACGGAGGCCGGCGGCGGCACCACCGTGAACTTCAGCCTTGATGCCAAACTGCCGGTCCTGATGCGCGTCCTGGATTCCCTGGTCACCAGGACCATGGAGTCGGAGGTGGCCCAGCTGGCCAGGCTCAAACAGGTACTCGAGGGCCACTGAATTCCAGGGAATCGCAACGCGCCAGGCAAAGGGCGCAGGACAGGACGGCACGAGGTGGGTCGGCAGGCATACACAGGGGTCCCGGGCTGGGTCCGGGCTTTGGCGGTCGTTGCCGCCGTCGTGGTGGTCCTCCCACTGCTGGCCATGGTCCTGCACGTGGACTGGACGCACTTCGTCCCGCTCGTGACGTCCGAGTCGTCGTTGACGGCCCTTTCGCTGAGCCTGCGGACCTCCGCGGCCAGCACCGTCCTGTGCATCGTGCTCGGCGTGCCGCTGGCCGTGGTCCTCGCCCGGGACACCTTCCGGCTGCAGGGCCTGCTGCGCTCGCTGGTGCTCCTGCCGCTGGTGCTTCCGCCGGTGGTGGGCGGCATCGCACTGCTCTACACGTTCGGACGGCAGGGGCTGCTGGGCCGGACCCTGGAGGTGCTCGGCCTGCAGATCGCCTTCTCCACCGCCGCGGTTGTGCTGGCGCAGACCTTTGTTGCGCTGCCGTTCCTGGTGGTCAGCCTGGAAGGGGCGCTGCGGACGGCGGGATCCCGCTATGAGGCGGTGGCAGCCACCTTGGGCGCGCCGCCGGGCACCGTGTTCCGGCGCGTCACGCTTCCGCTTGTCCTGCCGGGCCTGGCTTCCGGCGCGGTGCTTGCCTTCGCCCGCAGCCTCGGCGAGTTCGGCGCTACGCTGACCTTCGCCGGCAGCCTCCAGGGGGTGACCAGGACCTTGCCGCTGGAGATCTACCTGCAGCGTGAAACAGACCCGGACGCCGCCGTCGCGCTGTCCCTGGTGCTGGTGGCCGTCGCCGTCGCGGTGGTTGCCCTCGCTTACCGCCGCCCGGCCGTTGCCCGCACCGGCTTGGGACGGACGACGACGGCGGCACCGGCAGGAAGGAACGTCGCGTGACCTTGTCCTACCAGGCAGTCGTGGCCGAACGGGGTTTCGACGTGGCGCTGGAGGTGCGGCCGGGGGAAACCGTGGCGGTCATGGGGCCCAACGGCGCCGGCAAGTCCACCCTGTTGTCCAGCATCGCCGGCCTGCTGCGGCCGGACAGCGGCCGGGCCGAACTCAACGGCAGGACCCTGTTCCATCTTGGCGGACAGGCAGGCGGCGAAAAGCAGGCCTGGACGCCCCCGCACTTACGCGGCACGGCCCTGCTGGCCCAGGAGCCGTTGCTGTTTCCGCACTTGAGCGCCGCGGACAACGTGGCGTTTGGGCCGCGCAGCGCCGGCGCCGGCAAGCGTGCGGCCCAAGAGATGGCACTGCGCTGGCTGGCCGAGGTGGGCGTCGAAAACCTTGCCGCACGGCGCCCTGCCGAACTCTCCGGCGGCCAGGCCCAGCGCGTGGCTGTGGCCCGGGCGCTCGCCGCAGACCCTGCACTCCTCCTGCTCGATGAACCCCTCGCTGCATTGGACATCCACTCGGCCCCGCTGCTGCGCCGCCTCTTCAAGCGGGTCCTCGAGGGGAGGCAGGCCATCATCGTCACCCATGACGTCCTGGACGCGCTGATGCTCGCCGACAGGGTGGTCATCCTGGAAGACGGGAAAATCGCCGAGGAGGGCCCCACCCGGGAGGTGCTGGAGCGCCCCCGCAGCCGTTTCGCCGCCGGTCTGGCCGGACTGAACTTCGTGCCCGGCGTCCTGGATGCTGCCGGGGTGCGGACCGCCGGGGGCCTGGAGATTGCCGGGCACGCCGAAGACCCGGACCGCCCAGTGGAATCTGCCCCCTTGGAACCCGGCGCCGGGGAAACGGCCCCAACGCCGGGCAGCCCCGGCGTCGCCGTCTTCCCGCCGTCGGCCGTTTCCGTCTTCCTTGACGACGCGCACGGCAGCCCGCGCAATTCCTTCCCGGTAACCATTACCGACCTGGAGCCGCACGGCGACCAGGTCCGCGTCCGGGGCGGGGGCCTCGCGGCCGACATCACGCCTGCCGCGTCCGCGGACCTCGCGCTGGTCCCGGGCATGACCGTGCACTTCGTGGTCAAGGCGGCCGCCGTGTCCGTGTACGGGTCGTAGGCGAAGCTGGCGGCGCGGCATCCATGCAGGTGCGGGGATCCCGGCGGGACTTCCGGCTCTGGACAGTTGTTTCGCCGTAGGCAAACATGGCTAGTGAACCTCGTCCGGCAAAGTTGAGCGTAGTACACTCAACTTAGTCAACAAGCCCCCGAAAGGAGCTCTCTTTGGACGTCAAATTCACCACCAAGAGCCAGGAGGCTCTTTCCGCCGCGGCGATGAACGCTTCGACGGCCGGCAACCCGCAGGTGGAACCGGCCCACCTCCTCAAGGCCTTGATGGACCAGCGGGAGGGCGTCGCCGTCGCACTGCTCCGCGCCACCGGGGCCGATCCCGACGCGGTCAGCGTCCAGGCCAGCAGTGCCATTAAGGCCCTTCCTGCCACGTCCGGCGGCTCAAGCCAGCAGGCACAGCTGTCCCGCCCGGCCCTCCAGGCCATCCAGCACGCGAAGGAAGAGGCGGACCGGCTGGGGGACAGCTTCGTGTCCACCGAAGTGCTCCTCATCGGCCTCTCGGACGGCAACGAGGCCGCTGCACGCCTGCTGCGCGACGCGGGCGCATCCCGCGAAGCGCTGCTCGCCGCGCTGCCCGGTGTCCGTGGTGACCGCAAGGTGGACAGTCCCGACCCCGAGAACACCTTCCAGGCGCTTGAGAAGTACGGCACGGACCTCACCGCGATGGCACGGTCCGGCAAGCTCGACCCCGTGATAGGCCGTGACTCCGAAATCCGGCGCGTCGTCCAGGTCCTGTCCCGGCGCACCAAGAACAATCCGGTGCTCATCGGCGAACCGGGTGTGGGCAAGACCGCCGTGGTGGAAGGGCTCGCGCAGCGGATGGTGGCGGGCGACGTCCCCGAAAGCCTGCGCGGCAAGACGCTGATCTCCCTGGACCTTGGGTCCATGGTTGCAGGTGCGAAGTACCGCGGTGAGTTCGAGGAGCGGCTGAAAGCGGTCCTCGAGGAGATCAAGGGCTCTGAAGGCCAGATCGTCACCTTCATCGACGAGATCCACACCGTGGTCGGTGCCGGTGCCACCGGGGACTCGTCCATGGATGCCGGCAACATGCTCAAGCCCATGCTGGCCCGCGGCGAGCTCCGGCTGATCGGTGCCACCACCCTGGACGAATACCGCGAAAACATCGAAAAGGACGCGGCCCTGGAACGCCGCTTCCAGCAGGTCTACGTCGGCGAGCCCAGCGTGGAGGACACCATCGGTATCCTTCGCGGCCTGAAGGAGCGCTACGAGGCGCACCACAAGGTGTCCATCGCGGACTCCGCCCTGGTGGCCGCCGCAACTCTCTCCAACCGGTACATTTCCGGCCGCCAGCTGCCGGACAAGGCCATCGACCTGGTGGACGAGGCCGCCTCCCGGCTGCGCATGGAAATCGACTCCGCCCCCGAGGAAATCGACCAGCTGCGGCGCCAGGTGGACCGGCTCACCATGGAGGAGCTGGCACTGTCCGGCGAATCCGACCCCGCCTCCGTGGAGCGGCTTGCTGCACTGCGTGCCGACAAGGCTGACAAGGAAGAGGAGCTCTCGGCGCTGAACGCGCGCTGGGAGGCCGAAAAGGCAGGCCTCAACCGGGTGGGCGACCTGAAAGCGAAGCTTGACGAGCTGCGCTCCGCCGCAGACAAGGCCCAGCGTGAAGGCGACCTCGAGACCGCCTCGCGGATCCTCTACGGAGAAATCCCCGCCCTCGAACGTGAGCTGAACGCCGCCGCCGAAGCCGAGGCGGCGGTGGGGGAGAAGCCGGCCCAGATGGTGGCCGAGGAAGTGACGGCGGAGGATATCGCCGAGGTCATTTCCGCATGGACCGGCATCCCGGCCGGCCGCATGCTGCAGGGCGAAAGCCAGAAGCTGCTGCACATGGAGGAGGAGCTGGGCAGGCGGCTCATCGGCCAGTCCAAGGCCGTGGCTGCCGTCTCCGACGCCGTCCGCCGCGCCCGGGCCGGCATCAGCGACCCCAACAGGCCTACCGGTTCCTTCCTGTTCCTGGGCCCCACCGGCGTCGGCAAGACCGAGCTGGCCAAGGCGCTGGCGGATTTCCTGTTCGACGACGAACGCGCCATGGTGCGCATCGACATGTCCGAATACGGCGAAAAGCACTCCGTGGCACGGCTGGTCGGGGCGCCTCCCGGTTACGTCGGGTACGAGGAAGGCGGCCAGCTGACCGAGGCCGTCCGCCGCCGCCCGTACTCCGTGGTGCTGCTGGACGAGGTGGAAAAGGCCCACCCCGAGGTATTCGACATCCTCCTGCAGGTGCTCGACGACGGCCGGCTCACCGACGGGCAGGGCCGCACCGTGGACTTCCGGAACGTGATCCTGGTGCTCACCTCGAACCTGGGCAGCCAGTTCCTGGTGGACCAGACCCTGGATGCCGAGGCCAAGCGCACCGCCGTCATGGCCACCGTCAACGCGTCCTTCAAACCGGAGTTCCTCAACCGGCTCGACGAGGTCGTGCTGTTCGATGCGCTGTCGATGGAGGAGCTGGGGCACATTGTGGAGCTGCACGTGGCCGAACTGGGCCGGCGGCTGCGCGAACGGCGCCTCACCCTGGAGGTCACGGACGGGGCAAAGGCGTGGCTGGCCCTGTCCGGTTACGACCCCGCCTACGGTGCACGGCCGCTGCGCCGCCTGGTGCAGCGCGAGATCGGTGACCGGCTGGCCAAGGGCATCCTGGCCGGGGAGATCAGCGACGGCGACACCGTCCTGGTTGATACCGCCGCCGACCTGGACGAGCTGACCAAGGGCAACGTCGACGCCCTGACGGGTACCCCCACCTCGGGCCTGTCGGTGCGGCGGAAGGACTAACGCGTCACATAGTGCAGGAGTGCTGCCCCGGCGGGATAGCCGTCAGGGCAGCACGCTTGCGTTAATGACGTTGCCGCCGTCGGCTGTGACGTAACAGTCCACGCGGCGGTCGCCTGATTCCCAGCTGGTGCTGCTGGGGAAACTGCGCTGGAAATTGAGTTGGTACTGGTTGGCCGCTGGGCCCAGCTTTGCCGCCTGGCAGGCCTCCAGAGCCTTCGCCTTCAAGGCTTCCGCCCCGGGATACTCAGCCTCCGCGGAGTAGTGGAACACTGCCACAAGCTGCGCCGAGTGTCCCGTGTCGCACGGTACCAGGGAGGAAGTCAGGGCTTCGGGATCGAAGTCCTTGAAGCAATCGCCCAGGGCGTACTGCGCAGGCGCCACGCCGTCCCGCGGCAGGGGCAGGGGAGTGGCGGCAGGGGTGGCCGTGGTCTGCAGCACGCCGGGCGCCTCCTGCGCCGCCGAGTCCTGGCCGGAGTCCGAGTTCAGCCACAGGGCCAGCCACACCAGTCCGGCAACAACGGCCAGGATGACGACGGCGAACAGCGCCTTCCAGAGTGCGGGCCCCCTGTGTGCGGGCTGCGGCTGCCCGGGTTCGGGGTGCGCCTGGGACCAGGTGACCGACGCGGGCGCGGGTACCGGTCCGTGGCCCGCGCCGTGGACCCGGGGTATCCCTCCCGTTGGCGGGGATGCAGGCTTTGGCGGGATGTCCTGGTGGTTCACGGGCGTGGATCTCCTGGGTTTCGTTCCGCGGCTCGCCGGGAAGCCGGCCAAAATCGGCAGTTCTTAAGCGACTCTACCGAAGAAAAAAGCCGGAATCCCGCGGGTGGAGGTGCGTCATGGTACCCCACAACGCCGTCCGGGCCCCGTGCTGGCAAGCGGGGGCCGCCGAAAGCATGTAATCTAGGTGTACGACAAATTGACCAAACATTCCGGGGCCTCACCGATCGCCAAGGTGACCACCTCCGGTCCAAGTACAAAAGGGGGTCACGCCATGGGGCGCGGCCGTCAAAAGGCAAAAGCTACCAAGCAGGCTCGGGATATTAAGTACTACTCCCCGAACACTGACTACTCGGCACTTCAGCGTGAGCTGACGGGCCCAGGCAGTCGTTCAACGAGCCGTTACTCGAATGAACCGGTTGAACCGGACTATTCGGCTTACGTGGACAAGTACGCGGATGATTTGGATGACGATGACGACGAGGTAGACCACCGTCGCATCGGTTAGTCGTTGACCGGGAACCGCATCGAGCCGGGCCCGATGTCTTCGTCAAACCCTTTTTACGGGCTTCTTCGCCGTGCCGCTTACGGGCCCTCCTTCCCCGTGCCATGGGCCCGCCGGATCGGCATGAGGGTCCGCGGTGGTCCTTCGGCTGCCAGGAACTGAAGGATAATACTGCTCACCATGGCCGGTTGTTCCAGCGGCAGTCCATGGGATGCACCCGGGACCACAGCCAGCTGACCCTGAGGTAATGCCTGATACAACGAGATCGTGTGCTGCAGTGTCACCAGATCGTCGTCGCCTGCCACCACAAGCACCGGCTGCCGGATGCGCGCTATGTCGGCAGGGGTCAGCGTGGGTTCGCTGCTCATGAGTCGCAGGGACTTACGCACTACTTCCTCGAAGTGCCCTGGCCCGTCGGGGGAACGTTCGGCATAGGCCCTCCCAAGCTCCTGCAGCGCTGGAGCCCCTGGATCCATCTCAACCGGCGCCATGCCGTCCACATGGAAGTTCGTGCCGATGACGACCAGTTTTGCCACGAGCTCCGGCCGTGCGAGGGCCATTAGGAGGGCGACAATGCCGCCATCGCTCCATCCGACGAGATGTGCGGGGACACCGGACACTTGCTCAAGGACGCGAACCGCTTGGCGGGCCATGTCGTCATAATGAAATTCCGCCTCCGAGTCTGCGGTGTAACCGTGGCCGCGACGGTCGAAGGCGATAACCCTGTAGTGGTCAGAAAGCCCTGGCCCGATGCTGTCGAGAAGCGCATCACTGTTGCTGAGGCCGCCGTGCAGCAGGAGCAGCGGAGCGCCCCGACCACCCCGGTCTTCAACCCAGGTCGGATGTCCGTCTATGTCCCTGAGGCTAGCCATGTGCTCTCCCGGTGAGGTGCAACCGTTGGTGACGGGCCACCTGCCGGTGGGGGGCAGCGGGTCCGTCTGTCGCCATTGTGCCCCCACACCAGTTGCTGCTCAAGGCCGTGTAGCGTTGTGCCATGGCAAAAGTTGAGGGATACCGTCATGGCGAGCCGTGCTGGGCTGACCTGCAGGCTCCCGACGTTGCCGCAGCGAAAGACTTTTATGGCCGGCTGTTCGGCTGGACGTATGAGGACTTTCCCACCCCGGACGGCCGCAGCTATGCGCAGGCCTTCATGGATGGCCGGCTGGTTGCCACCATCGCTCCCCAGGGTCCCCTGCAGCGGGCTGGCACCCCTGCCCAGTGGAACGTCTACTTCGCGGCCACGGACGCCGCGGCCCTGCTGGAGGATGCCGTTCACGCCGGCGGCGAGGTCCAGTTCGGGCCGGAGCAGGTGGGCGACACGGGCACGCTGGCCTTCCTCAGCCCGCCCGGGGGCGGGACCACAGGAATCTGGCAGGCCGGAACGCACCGTGGAAGCCAGCTCTTCAACGAGCCCGGTGCGCTGGCGTGGGCGGAACTTTTGACGCCCGAGCCGCAGGCCGCCGTCGGCTTCTTCCAGCAGCTGTTCGGGCACGAGGTCACCGAATACCCGCAGGACGACGGCGGCAGCTACAGCACGCTGCTCATCAACGGTGGCGAGGTGGCCGGCGTTGTTCCTGCCGGAGCGGGCGACGAGGCCGGCTGGCAGATCTACTTCGGCGTTGCCGACGTACGCCGCGCAGCTGACGCCGCCATCCAGGCCGGGGGCGAAGTCATCGTGGAGCCGGACGAGCAGCCCGCCGACGGCTCATTGGCCACCATCAGGGATCCCCAAGGCGGTGTGCTCAGCCTCATCCAGGTCGCTTAAATAGGTCGGGTCCCCGCCAAACGGCGGGGACCCGACCTATTTAAGGCTCTACGCGTAGGCGTTGACCAGGCGCACCGCGCCTCCGTCCACACCCTTGGCGCCCTGCACGTAATCCGGGCCGGACTTCAGGATGGAGTCCGAATCCTCGGTGACCGTGCCCATGATCCAGGACGGCAGCCCGCGTTCGTTCAAACGCGCGACGGCGGCATCGGCGGCTTCGGGGGACACGATGGCCACCATGCCCACGCCCAGGTTCAGGGTGCGTTCGAGGTCCGCCAGCGGAACGTTGCCCAGTTCGGACACCAGCTTGAAGATGGCCGGCAGTTCCCAGGTGGCGCGGTCCACGGTTGCCACCAGCCCCTGCGGGAGGACGCGTGCCAGGTTGGCGGCCAGCCCGCCGCCGGTGACGTGGCTGAAGCCGTGGACAGCAGCGCCGGAGTTCACCGGGAAGGTGCGGGCGAGGTCCAGGCAGTCGGCGGCGTAGACGCGGGTGGGCTCCAGGAGTTCCTCACCCAGGGTGCGGCCCAGCTCGGAGACCTGGCGGTCCAGTGCCCACCCGGCGTGGTTGATCACGCGGCGGACCAGGGAGTAGCCGTTGGAGTGCAGGCCGGAGGAGGCCATGCCGATCACCACGTCGCCGGCGCGGACGCGGTCCGGTCCCAGCAGGGCGTCGGCTTCCACGACGCCGGTGGCGGCACCGGCAACGTCGTATTCGTGCTCGCCCAGCAGCCCGGGGTGCTCGGCGGTTTCGCCGCCGACCAGTGCCGTGCCGGCGACGGAGCAGGCCGAGGCGATGCCGCGGACAATACCGGCGATGCGCTCGGGCACCACCTTGCCGCAGGCAATGTAGTCAGTCATGTACAGCGGCTCGGCACCCACCACCACGATGTCGTCCACCACCATCCCCACCAGGTCGAACCCGATCGTGTCGTGGATGTCCATGGCCTGGGCAATGGCCACCTTGGTGCCCACGCCGTCCGTGGACGTGGCCAGCAGGGGCTTCTTGTACGTCAGCAGCTTGGAGACGTCGTAGAGGCCGGCGAAGCCGCCCACCCCGCCGATCACCGAGGAGTTGTGGGTTGCCTTGACAGCATCCTTCATGAGCTCGACGGCGCGGTCCCCGGCTTCAACGTCCACGCCTGCGGAGGCGTAGGTGATGCCGGAGTTCTCTGCGGCGGGGGTAGCGGAAGTCATACGGAGTCCTTCTTGTCGGCGCTGGTGGCGGCGTGTACGTCGGGCACGAGGTCGGCTTCGGTCAGCAGGTTCTCGAATTCGGAGTCCGGCCCGGGGTCGCAGCCCGTGGCACCGGCCTTCTCGGCAGGATCCTCGGTGGCGTCAACGGCCAGGGCGGCGGTCTCGCCGGGCAGCGCTGAGGGCGAGGGCTTCAGGCCGCCCAGGTCGGTCCGCTCCAGCAGGTTCTTGCCCAGCTTGTCGGCGTCCGGGAGCTTGATGGGGTACTTGCCCGTGAAGCAGGCCGTGCAGAGGCGTTCCCGCGGCTGCCGGGTGGCACCGATCATGCCGTCCTCGGAGATGTAGGCCAGCGAATCGGCGCCGATGGCCTGGGAGATCTCCTCGATGGTGGCACCGTTGGCGATGAGCTCAGCCCGGGAGGCGAAGTCGATGCCGTAAAAGCACGGCCACTGGACGGGCGGGGAGGAAATCTTTACGTGGACGGCGGCGGCGCCCGCCTCGCGAAGCATCCGGACGATGGCGCGCTGGGTGTTGCCGCGGACGATGGAATCATCGACCACCACCACGCGCTTGCCACGGATCACGGACTCGAGCGCGTTGAGCTTGAGCCGGATGCCCAGCTGGCGCAGGGTCTGCGAGGGCTGGATGAACGTGCGGCCCACGTACGAGTTCTTGACGAAGCCATGGGCGAAGGGGATGCCGGATTCCTCGGCATACCCCACCGCTGCTGGGGTGCCGGACTCCGGCACGGGAATGACGATGTCTGCCGCCTGGGTGTTTTCCCGGGCCAACTGCCGGCCCATCTCCACGCGGGACTCGTATACGGAGCGGCCCGCAATGGCTGCGTCCGGGCGCGCCAGGTAGACGTACTCAAAGACGCAGCCGGCAGGTGTCGGGTCCGCGAAGCGCTTGGAGCGAACGCCCTCTTCATCGATGGCAATGAATTCGCCGGGCTCGATCTCGCGGATGAAGCTGGCGCCGACGGTGGCGAGTGCGGACTGCTCCGAGGCGACAACCCAGCCCCGCTCCAGCCGGCCCAGGACCAGCGGGCGGATGCCGAAAGTGTCACGTGCGGCGTAGAGGGTGCCTTCGTCCATGAAGACGAAGCAGAACCCGCCCTTGATCTTGGGCAGCAGTTCGGTGGCGGTCTCTTCGAGGGTCTTGCCCGGCTCGCCCTCCAGCAGTGCGGTGACCAGGGCTGTGTCCGAGGTGTTGCCCTGCTTCATCTCACCGGTCAGGTTGCCGCCGTTGCGCTCCTGGATCATCGCGTTCAGTTCGACGGTATTGGTGAGGTTGCCATTGTGGGCCAGCGCCACGGTCCCGGTGGCGGTGGCGCCCAGCGTGGGCTGGGCGTTGGCCCAGTGGCTGGCGCCGGTGGTGGAATACCGGCAGTGGCCTACGGCCAGGTGCCCGGTCAGGGTGTTCAGCGTGGTCTCGTCGAAGACCTGGGATACGAGTCCCATGTCCTTGTAGACATTGATCCGCTTGCCGTCGCTGGTGGCTATACCAGCCGACTCCTGGCCACGGTGCTGCAGAGCGTACAGCCCGTAATAGGTAAGTTTTGCTACTTCTTCGCCTGGTGCCCAGACGCCGAAGACGCCGCAAGCGTCCTGCGGGCCTTTTTCGCCGGGGAGAAGATCATGGGAAAGTTTTCCATCGCCGCGTGCCACTGGTCGATTATCTCATGACATGCGGTATGACTTTTGCGGCCGCCGGTTTGTGACCCGCTACGGCTGGGGATCGGTGTCCGGCTCCGAATCGGGAACCGCTTCCACCACGGCTCGCTGCTGCCGCTTGACGCTGCGGCGGTCCAAGGCCAGGGCAAGCACGGCGCCCAGGATTGCCCCGGCAGCGCCAAACATCACCATGAAGAAACCGAAGACTGCGCCGGGGTCGAAGCTTGCGTCACCCGGCAACGCGTAGGCCACCACGGCGGCAGCGGCCACACCTACCAGGGCCCCGAGGACCAAAAACGGGACGTATTTCGGCGCCCGGCGGACGCTCACCTCGCGCCGTTCGGCGGCGTGTTCTTCAAAAGCCATGCCATCCAGCCTACTGCCACCGGGCAGGACGGTGAGACTGATGCGGCTCTGTTCTGCAACTGATATATCTATTGACAGGAAGTATGGCCGCTGACATATTTCTTGTAGCAGTATGTGCGCCTTGTTGTGTATTACGCAATCGTGCCGGGTCGTCGTGTCCGGGCGCCGGCATCCTCGAACAGGTGCGTCAGCTAGATTGGCACAAGCCGCCGACTCACCGGCCTGCCTGCTCACGGGAATGCCAGGTCCAGGAAAGGAACGCAGAACAATGGTCCATAAGGTTCAAGCAGTCATCGTCCGGGAGAAAGACGCCCCGGTAACGCTGGAGACCATCCTGGTCCCGGATCCGGGCCCGGGGGAGGCCTTGGTGGACATCCTGACCTGCGGTGTCTGCCACACGGACCTGCATTACAAGCAGGGCGGCATCGGCGATGACTTCCCCTACCTGCTGGGCCACGAGGCCACCGGCGTTGTCAGCGCCGTCGGCCCGGATGTCACCTCCGTGGCGCCCGGCGACCGCGTGATCCTGAACTGGCGCGCGGTGTGCGGGCAGTGCCGCGCGTGTGCCAAGGGCCAGCCCCAGTACTGCTTCAACACCCACAACGCCACCCAGAAGATGACCCTCGAGGACGGCACCGAACTCTCCCCGGCGCTGGGCATCGGCGCGTTCGCGGAGAAGACCCTGGTGGCCGCCGGGCAGTGCACCAAGGTGGACCCCGAAGCTGACGCCGCCGCCGTTGGCCTCCTGGGCTGCGGCATCATGGCCGGCATCGGCGCCGCGATCAACACCGGTGAAGTCAAGCGTGGCGAGTCCGTGGCCGTGATCGGCTGCGGCGGCGTGGGCATCGCCGCGATCGCAGGGGCCAAGCTGGCGGGCGCGACGACGGTCATCGCCGTTGACATCGACGACAACAAGATCGACATGGCCAAGTCCCTCGGCGCCACCCACGGCGTGAACTCCAAGCAGGAAGACGCCGTCGAGGCCATCCGCGCCCTCACCGGAGGCCACGGCGCGGACGTCGTGATTGACGCCGTCGGCCGTCCCGAAACGTACCAGCAGGCCTTCTACGCCCGTGACCTTGCCGGCCGCGTGGTCCTGGTGGGCGTTCCCACGCCGGAAATGAAGCTGGAACTGCCGCTGCTGGACGTCTTCGGCAGGGGCGGATCGCTGAAGTCCTCCTGGTACGGCGACTGCCTGCCCTCCCGTGACTTCCCCATGCTGGTGTCGCACTACAAGCAGGGCAACCTGGACCTGGACGCCTTCGTGTCCGAACGCATCACCATCGACCAGGTGGAGGAGGCCTTCGACAAGATGCACGGGGGCAAGGTCCTGCGTTCGGTGGTGGAAATCTGATGGCGGTCACCATCGAGAACCTGGTCACCTCGGGAACGTTTTCGCTCGACGGCGGCACCTGGGACGTGGACAACAACGTCTGGATCGTTGGCAACGATGAGGAATGCGTGGTCATCGACGCGCCCCACGACGCCGCCGCGATCATCAACCAGGCCAAGGGCCGCAAGGTCAAAGCCATCCTGCTCACGCACGCGCACAACGACCACATCGGTGCCGCACGCGAGGTCGCCGACACCCTGGGCGCCCCGGTCTACCTGAACCAGGAGGACCTGGTCCTGTGGGAGCAGGTCTACCCGGATGCCAAGCCGGACCGCTACCACTCGGATGGCGACGTGTTCGAGGTGGGCGGGGCAACGCTGCGTGCCATCCATACGCCGGGGCACTCGCCCGGGTCCACCTGCTTCTACCTGGAAAGCGAAGGAACGGTCTTCACCGGGGACACGCTGTTCAACGGCGGTCCGGGTGCCACGGGACGGTCCTACAGCGACTACCCGACCATCCTGAAATCCATCCGCGAACGGCTGCTCACGCTGCCTGCGGAAACGGTAGTTCGCACCGGCCACGGAGACAGCACTACCATCGCGGCGGAGCAGGAAACGCTGGCGAAGGTCCCGCAGTAGCCAAAGCCCACAGCATCAGAGTGTGCCAGGAAGGGCGCGCCGGGACGTCCTGGCGCGCCCTTCCTGCCGATTGAAGAAATCCGTGCCCGTAAGGAAGTTGGAACGATGAAGTTCGGTAAGCAGCCCGCACCCGTTGCGGACATCAACGAGGACAAGCTCGAGGTCCACAAGCCCAAGACCGAGGCCGCGGGCGTCAAGGCCGTTATGGTGGCCCTGGAGCGCGCTGTAGCGCAGGCGGGTGTGGCCCGCACGGCCCATTCGTTGCTCCGCCTCAACCAGCGCGGCGGGTTCGACTGCCCGGGCTGTGCCTGGCCGGAATCGGACAAGAAGCGCAAGACGGCCGAGTTCTGCGAGAACGGGGCCAAGGCGGTGGCGGAGGAGAACACCCTGCGCACCGTGGGGGCTGACTTCTGGGCCAGGCACTCGATCGCGGAGCTGTCCACGAAGACGGAGTACTGGCTGGGCAACCAGGGCCGGCTTTCCGAGCCGGTGGTGATCCGGGAGGGTGAGACGCACTATTCGCCGATTTCCTGGAATGACGCGTTCGAGCTGATAGGTGAGCACATCCGGGCCAGCACCCCGGACCGGTGCGTGTTCTACACGTCGGGCCGCACTGCCAACGAGACCGCCTTCCTGTACCAGCTGTTCGCCCGGTCGCTGGGCACCAACAACTTGCCGGACTGCTCCAACATGTGCCACGAGTCGTCCGGTTCGGCCTTGAACCCGACCATTGGCGTTGGCAAGGGCACGGTGTCCCTGGATGACATCCACGACGCCGAGCTGATCTTTGTGGTGGGACAGAACCCGGGCACCAACCACCCGCGCATGCTGTCCGCGCTGAAGGAATGCAAGGACAAGGGCGGCAAGGTGGTGGCCGTGAACCCGCTGCCCGAGGCCGGGCTGTTCAACTTCCGGGACCCCCAGACCCTCTCCGGCGTGGTGGGCGGGGGAACGCCGCTGGCCGACGAGTACCTGCAGATCAAGGTGGGCGGCGACCTGGCGCTGTTCCAGGCGCTCGGCCACCTGCTGCTGGAAGCCGAGGAGCAAAACCCGGGGACCGTCGTCGATCATTCCTTCATTGCCGCCCAGACGGACGGGTTCGACGCCTACAAGGAGGCCCGCCGCACCCTCGACTGGGACGAGACGGAGAAGGCCACCGGCCTGACCCGCGCACAGATCGAGAAGGTTGCCGGGATGCTGGTGGCCTCCAAGGCGTCGATCTTCTGCTGGGCCCTTGGCGTGACCCAGCAGCCGCACTCGGTGGACACCATCAAGGAAATGGTTAACGTCCTGCTGTTGCAGGGCAACTTCGGCAAGCCAGGCGCCGGCGCGTGCCCGGTCCGCGGGCACTCGAACGTGCAGGGCGACCGGACCATGGGCATCTGGGAGAAGCCCAAGGAATGGCTCCTCACAGCCCTGGACAACGAATTCGGCATCACCTCCCCGCGGCACCACGGGTTTGACGCGGTGGAGTCGATGGAGGCGTTTGAACGCGACGAGGTGGACGTGTTCGTCTCGATGGGCGGCAACTTCTCGCTGGCCTGCTCGGACACCGAGGCCCTTGAAGCCGGGATGCAGCGGATCGGCCTGACCGTGCACATCAGCACCAAACCCAACCGGTCCCACATCGTGCACGGCCGGACGTCGCTGATCCTGCCCACCCTGGGCCGGACGGACAAGGACGACAAACACCCCAAGGGCGCACAGTTCCTGTCCGTGGAGGACTCCATGTCGGTGGTCCACTCCACGCAGGGGCGGCTGACCCCGGTCTCCGATCACCTGCTCGCCGAGCCCGTGATCGTGGCACGGATGGCCGAGGCCACCTTCGGCCCGGAGCACCCCGTCGACTGGCGGGGCATGGCCGAGGACTACGACGTGATCCGCGACCACATCGCCCGCGTCCTGCCCGGCTTTGAGGACTTCAATGCCCGAGTCCGGACCAAAAACGGCTTCGTGCTGCCCAACCCGCCCCGCGACACCCGGTCCTTCGCCACGGACATCGGCCGTGGCCGGTTCACGGTCAGCCCGCTGGAGTACCTGACCCCGCCGCTGGGGCACCTGGTGCTGCAGACCATCCGCAGCCACGACCAGTACAACACCACGTTCTACGGCCTGGACGACCGCTACCGCGGCATCTCCGATGGCCGCCGGGTGATCCTGATCCACCCCGAGGACCTGGCCGAATCCGGCTTCCAGGACCGGGAGCTCGTGGACGTGGTCAGCACCTTCCAGGGCGTGGACCGCCGCGCGGACAAGTTCCGCCTGGTGGCCTACCCGACCGCGAAGGGCTGCGCCGCCGCTTACTTCCCCGAAGCCAACGCGCTGGTCCACAAGGAGAACGTGGCCCGCGTGTCCAACACCCCCGGCTTCAAGGCAATGTTCGTCCGGTTCGAACCGCATAAGGGCGGGGAAGCGGCGGCCGAAGAGCCTGCAGGAGAGCTGGAGCCGGCCACCGTGTAGGGTGGCGCGACAGAGCGCCCCCGCGTCCGCGGCTGGATGACAGCGGGAAGGCGGGGGCGCTCTTCTGTCGTTACGGCCTAAACAGGGTTGTTTCCGTCGGGCTCGGCTTCCGGATCCAGCTCCTTGCCATAACCGCTGGCAGAGGCCAGCCCCGACACCTGCTGGCCGGCATTCGTTTGACCGGGAGCAAACTGCCCGGCCTGTGCGTCCTGGGCTTCCCCCTCCGACCCGGGTGCGACATCCTGCCGCAGGTGCTCGTCGGAAGGAATGTTCTTGGATACCTCTTCATCAGCCATGCCAACAGCCAAACACTTGGGTCATAACGGCGGCAAGGGGTAAACGTGGGCCGCGTTCCGGCCATGCTTCCGGCATACAGTCCGCCCAGTACAACCGCGGGGCACGTCCATGACAGACCGGGGTCCCGCCGATGTCATGCCGGAGCATGCAGGAAGCGCTCCAGTGCTGCTTCCCCCGGCGATGGCCCGATGTAACAAAAGTCCGGGGTGCCGCCGGGTGGCCTTCCGGGCGGTCCCACTATCCGTTTGAGCCACTGGGGCCACCAGGGTGGTTCCCAGTCCTGGTGTTCGGATGCGTAGTAACGGCCGGTGGGTGAGGCCCAGCCGGGTGGTTCGTTTTTGCCGGCCAGGGTGGGTGTCCAGCCGGTGGTGTGCCGGAGCCGGTGGTGTTTTCGGCAGGGTTGTCCCAGGTTGGAGATCCCGGTGGTGCCGCCGTTGTGCCAGGCGAGGAGATGGTCGGCGTCGTTGTCCAGGGAGTTGTTGCTGCACCCGGGGAACGGACATTTGCCGTCCCGCAGCCGCAGCCAGGCCCGCATCGCTTTAGTGACCCGGTAGCTGGTCCGCCCGATCTCCAGCGGCGCCCCGTCCCGCGGATCCACCAGCACCCGGTAGAACGAGTCGGCGCCGTTAGCGACCAGTTGCCGGGCCATCGACGCCGGGATCGGCCCGTAGCCGCCCAGCATGGCCGGTTCGTCCGTCACTCCCGTCAGCGAGCATACCGGGACGGTGACCAGGACCTGGGCCCGGATCAGCGGCGATGGGACATGTGCTGCTTCACCGGCACCGGCCGCGGTACCGCTGCCCAGGATCGCGTCAGTGAAGTTGTCAGCGCGCAGCTGGGCCAGGGTGCGGGGCTCATCCGGGCCCTGCATGCTCCGGGCGGTGGCGGTGAGCCGGTTCCAGCCCGCCAGCGCCCGGTCCGCGGGCAGATACGCGGAGAGCCAGGCCATGCCGTCCTGGTCCGGCCGGAACTCCACCCGCCGGTCCGCCACGGACTTGACGTGCCGTTTTTCGATGCTCTCGGCGTGGTGGCGTTCCCGCCACGTCCGGGCCTTGGCCTTGAACCGGTGCGCCGGCATCTGCCCTGCCGGGCAGCCCCTCGCAGGGTCCGGGGCATCCGGGTCGAGAAAATGCGCCTCCAACGCGGAGGCTCCGGCGGCATCAAGGCTTACTGTTTCATCGACCATGGCCAGGGCGTGCTGCCAGGACAGGTCCCCGGCCTGGAGCGCCGACAGAGTCATTGGCAGCGTGGTGGCAAGGGCGTGGGACGCGGCCAGGAACGACCCCGCAGCCCGCGGCCCCAGGGCCAGCACGCACCCGATCTCGGCCGCGACCGCCATCTCCTGCGCCTGCACCGGCGCATCCGGCCCGGCAACCGCATGGGCGCTTTCCGCGTACTTCACTGCGGCCTTCGCCTTCAGCGCAGCGAACCCGCCTTCCACCTCGCGAGCCCCGGCAAGAACGTCCAGGCAGCCGTCCGCGAGCCCCGCCAACGGATCAACCAACGAGAACGGCTCGGGACCGCACCCCTCGACCTCGGCATGAAGCACAGCAAGGGCAGCAAGGATATCCGCATATGCCTCGGCCACCGCTGCTTTCCCCATGAACTAATCATCGGGGGAGGGTCTGACATTAAGAGGAGCGCCGGACCTTTCACCGGCAGGGGAGATCGGAGCTAAACGACTGCCCCGTCATGGAGCTGCACCCGACGGGAACGGCGGGGGAGGCGCCACGCCCAGTACGCAATCATGAGTCCTGCCGTCGCTGCCCCTCCCGCGTATGTCGAGGGCGAGGACCACGACCCTTCGGGGGTGGGGACGGCAAAGGCAACCACGACGGCAGCCACGGCCAGGACGACCTCCACGGCCGCCTGCAGCGGCCTCGCCTGGTATTCAGGGTAGGCCAGCCGGACCAGGGGGATGACCGGGAGCAGGAACAAGCCGGGGCTGAAGACCGGATAGATCACGTTGAACGTGAAGATGGCCAGGCCCAGCACCAGCAGGGCCAGAAACTTCAGCAGGTTTAAAGCCCGGAGCGGTTTCTCCGGCGTCCACCGGCTCAGCAGCAGCCCCCACGCGGGAAGCCCGAGGAGCCAGCCGCCTGCCCAGAAGCCGACGTTCAACAGTGCCAGCGGCACGAGCAGGGCGCCTGGCAGCAGGAACGCTGCCGTCTGCCGGAGGGACGGCACCTTTCCGGGCGGCCCGAAGATGCACATCCCGATCAGCAGGTACGCCGCCACATACCAAGGCAGCAGCTGGATCACGGACCCAGGAGCAGGAGCAGGAGCAGGAGCAGGAGGACCGAGGGACGGGCCGAACAACAGGAGCGTCAGCGAGGTCACCATCAAGCAGACCGCGGCGAACGTCCAAGGGCGGCGGCCCGGGCGCTGCTGGATCACGGCAGCGACGTCAGAATGTCATGAGGCCACTCCCTGGTCAGCACGTCGTCCAGCTCCGCGTCCGGGCTGGACACGCAGTAGGGGGTATGGTCCACGTTGAGGACAGCCAAATTCACCGGCACCGCGAACAGCCCCCAAGGCTGGATCCTGTTAGCCAGGTACCCGGTAAGTTTCAGGTCGGCGTACTCAGGCGCGTTCCACACGTTGCAGGCGTGCTGGAGGTCATTGGGGTGGATGGCAATCCAAACTCCGAACCGGAACTCATGGCCACCCTGCAGCCTGACAGGAAGAAGGGCGCGGACGAAAGGACTGATATTTGGGATTTGCATGAGCGTGGCCTTGGCGGGATCCGGGTCGCTTAGCCAACTGTCCTCAGCCCGGTGCTGGTCCGGGCTTTCCAAGACCGGATCGGGGAGGCGGAACCGGACGTCCCTATCGTGAGCCGCCATTGCTTCGCCGCACATCCCGCACGTGCGCTTCTTGCCGAACATCATGCATTCCCCCAATGCGTAGTTACTGACGGGAGTCTACGTCCCCGTTTGCACACCAGGTCGTCGCCATTCCGCGCACAACAAAAAAGTGGTTGGGCCTGCCGGTCTCAAGCAGGCCCAACCACCCAGTGGCGGGGGCAGGTCAGCCGCGGATGCGCTCCATGCCCGGGTCGACCAGCGGTTCGGCGGTGACAGTCGCCGCCACCCGGCGCCCGAAGTACTCGATCTCCACGGCGTCCCCAATCTCGACGGCGGCAGGCAGCCAGGCGTAGGCGATCGGCTTGCGCACGGTGTAGCCGTAAGCGGCACTTGTCACGTACCCGGCAGCCGAACCGTTCACGTACACGGGTTCCTTGCCCAGCACGACTGATGTGCCGTCGTCGACCGTCAGGCAGCGCAGCGCACGCGTGGCGGGCTGCTCCTTGCGCTTCACCAGGGCCTCGGCACCAACGAACCCGGTCTTGTCCTTGGCCACGGAGAAGCCCAGGCCGCACTCGTACGGGTGGTGCTCGGACGTCATGTCCGTGCCCCACAGCCGGTAGCCCTTCTCAAGCCGCATGCTGTTGAACGCGCCGCGGCCGGCGGCGACGATGCCGTGCTCCTGGCCCGCCTCGAACAGCAGGTCCCAGAGCTTCAGCCCATACTCGGCGGTGGTGTACAGCTCCCAGCCGAGTTCGCCCACGTAGGAGAGCCGCATGGCCGTGACAGGAATGCCGCCCACGGTGATTTCCTTGGTCCGGAAGTACTTCAAGCCGTCATTGCTCAGGTCGTCGGTGCTGACCTTGCCGATGACCTCACGGGCCAGCGGACCCCACAGGCCGATGCAGCACGTGCTGCCGGTGATGTCGGTGACATGGACCCACTGGGCGGGGTCGTTGGCGGACTGCCGGCGGGCCTCCACCCGGAGGTAGTCGAAGTCCACGTTGCTGTTGACGCCCAGCTGGAACTCCTCCTCCGCGAGCCTGGCCACGGTCACGTCACTGCGGATGCCGCCGTCGTGCTCCAGCAGCAGGCAGTACGTCACGGCGCCGGGCTTCTTGGCGATATTGCCGGTGCTGAGCCTGTGCAGCAGCGCCTGCGCGCCCGGACCCACCACGGAGAGCCGCTTCAGCGGCGTCATGTCGAAGAGTCCGACGGCGGTACGCGTCTTCCACGCTTCGGCGGCGGAAATGGGGGAGTGGAACATGGCGGACCACTCGTCCCGCTCCGGCGCCTGCCACTCCGCCGGCAGTTCCGCCAGGAGCCCGCGGTTGGCTTCGAACCAGTGCGGACGCTCCCAGGCTGCCGATTCCAGGAAGAACGCGCCGAGCTCCTTCTGGCGGACATTGAAGGGGCTGACGCGCAGGTCCCGCGGGGACTCCCTGGGCTGCAGCGGGTGCATCACGTCGTAGATCTCCACGAAGTTCTGCTGCGAGGTTTCGCTGACGTAGGAGTCGGAGGTCTGCACCTTCTCGAAGCGGGTCAGCTCGCAGCCGTGCAGGTCGGTCTGCGGCTGGCCATCGATGAGGAGTTCCGCCATGGCTTTGGCAACACCGGCGGAGTGCGTCACCCAGACAGCCTCGGCCACGAAGAAGCCCCCAAGGTCCGGTGCCTCTCCCATCAGCGGGCCACCGTCCGGGGTGAAGGAGAAGATGCCGTTGAACGCGTCATTGATCTGGGTTGAATGCAGCGCGGAAAGCAGGTCCTGGCAGTCCTCCCAGGCAGGGGCGAAGTCCTCCAGGGTGAAGTCCAGCCGTGACGGCATGTTCTGGTCCGACATCTCGGCAGCGCCTACCCGGGGCAGCCTGTCCATATCCACGGGCAGGGGGCGGTGGGCGTAGCTGCCGATGCCGATCCGGTTGCCGTGCTCACGGAAGTACAGGTCCCGGTCCTGGTATCGCAGGATGGGCTTGCTGGCCCCGTTGGGCAGTTCGTTGACGCCGCGCAGCGCTTCCACCGGGGTGGTCTTGGCGTACTGGTGCGCCAGCGGCAGCAGCGGTACGCTCAGCCCGATCATCTTGCCCAGCTCGCGGCCCCAGAACCCGGCGCAGGACACCACGATGTCAGCCGGGATCACGCCGTCGGACGTTTGCACACCGGTGACCTTGCCGCCGGCCTGCTCGATGCCCGTCACCGCCGTGGAGCCGCGGAAGGTCACGCCGGCTGCCTTGGCCTTGCTGATGAGGAGCTGTACCGCGCGTGCCGCGGAGGCCAGGCCGTCCGAAGGGACGTAGAGGCCGCCCAGGACGCTCCGGCCGTCCGCCAGGGAACCCGGGTTCAGCAGCGGCCAGAGCTTTTCGCATTCGTCCGCGTCGATCAGCCGCCCCTCAACACCCCAGGACGTGGCGTAACCCAGCTTGCGCTTCAGGTCCTCGAGCCGGGTCTCGGTGGTGGCCAGTTCCAGGCCGCCAAGCTGGTTGAAGCAAGAGACGCCCTCCGCGCTGAGGGAGAGCAGCTTGTTCACGGTGTAGGTGGCGAACTCCGTCATGGTCTTGGACGGGTTGGTCTGGAACACCAGGCCGGGCGCGTGCGAGGTGGAGCCGCCGGCGAGTTCCAGCGGCCCCTGTTCGACCACGGTGATGTTGGTCCAGCCGCGGCTGGAAAGCTCGTCGGCGAGGTTGGTGCCGACGATGCCGGCTCCGATGATGACGACGCGGGGTGAAGCGCTCATAATTCCTGGTTCTCCTGGTTGGGTGCTGGGATCCGGCTGTGCGGAAATTTTGGGTCTAGACGTGTCCGTGGACAGTCAGCCCGGGCGGCAGGTTGGGTGCGTCGGTGGATTCATTGACCATGATCACACCGTCGACGACGGTCACCTCGTGGGAGCGGACCGGCAGTTTGGCCGGCGGTGCGTCAACACTTCCATCCCGAAGGTTGAACTTGGATGCATGCAGGGGGCACTCCACCCAGCAGTCCTCAACCCAGCCATCGGCCAGGGAGGCGTCCTGGTGGGTGCAGGTGTCGTCGAGGGCGAAGAGTTCGCCCTCTTCGGTGTGGAATACCGCGATCGGCGGGGAGGTGTTGAGCCGCAGGGCTTCACCTGGTGCCAGTTCGCTGAGCGGGCATGCCTGGTGCATGGGGAGTACCTCAAGTCTTCTGAGCGGGTGCGTCTATGCCGTGATGCTGCTTTGCTTCGCTATGAGCAACGCGCATCGCTATATGCAACACGGTGGCGTAGCTCACATCAGATGTCAAGGGTTTCCTCCATTGTTGCGGCCGCCCTGCGCACTGTGTCGGCAATCCTGTGCCGGCGCCCGGTGGTTGGACGCCGCACTGGGTGCTGGGCGCAGCAAAGAGGCCTCCGCCGCTGGATGCGGCGAAGGCCTCTTGTTCTTGCGGGTGTCAGTGGGAGAAGTCTGCTGAAATCTCGGCGAGGGTGCGCCCCTTCGTCTCGGGCGCGAGCCATTGCGAGAGGCCTGCGCCGAGTAATGCAACGGCGGCAGCTATGACCATGGTTGCGCCCATGCCGATGTTGGCGATCGCCCATGGCAGGGCGAAGGTGCCGAGTGCGGCCCCGATGCGGCTGAAGGACGCGGCGAAGCCCATGCCGACGCCGCGCAGGTGGCCGGGGAATACCTCGGCCGGATAGACCTGGGTCATCGTGGTGTAGCCGGCATTGAAGAAGGAGAAGGCGAGAAACAGGACGAGTACGAGGATCGCTGGTGCGTTCCCCCATACTCCGATGACCAGCAGGATGCCCGCGCAGAGCCACTGCCCGGGCACAGTGAGGATTCGGCGGCCGAGCCTGTCAATCAGAAGCACGCTGGTGATAACGCCCGCGACCGCAAGTGCGGACAGGCCGACTCCACCGGCCCAGCCGCCGCCGAAGCCGAATTGGTTGAGCACCTCGTCGGCGAAGGTCGCGATCGCGAAGTACGGAGTGACCGCGCAGAACCAAAAACCCGCAGTGAAGAGGGTGGCGCGCCAGTACTGCGTCGAGAACAGCATTCCGAAGGAGGCGTTCTTGATCTTGGTCCCACTCTCCGCGGCTTGGGCCTCCTGGATCATCCTCAGATCCATCTCTCCGGTGATGCTGTCGTGCATCTGGGGCGATTCGACGTATCTGCGTGCGATCGCGAGTGCTTCCTTGTGCCGTCCCTTCGTAATGAGCCAGCTCGGCGATTCGGGGAGGCCCATGCGGGCGAGGAACAGAACGAATGCCAGTACCGTGCTCGTGCCGAGTACCAGGCGCCATGGGGTGCCGGCGTCGTGCAGGAGCGTGCCGATGATGAATGCCATCATGAAACCGACGTACCAGGCGATCAGGGTCAGCCCGAGCAACCGCCCGCGGAGCTTGGGTGGGGAGAACTCTGACAGCAGTGGCCCACCGATTGAGTACTCACCGCCGATCGCGACGCCCATCATGAATCGGATGATGGCCAGCTGGATCACGGCGCCGTCTCCAGAGGTTACGAAGAACTGGGCCGCTGAGGCGGCCAGGAACAGGCCCATGTCCACGAGGAACATGGGCTTGCGTCCGAACTTGTCAGTAGCCCAGCCGGCCAGCGGGGAGCCGACGAAGATACCAGCTAGCGGGCCTGCAGCGATCATGCCCAGCGATAGTGCGTCGAGCTGGAGATCTGACCGCATGGATCCGGTGACGGGGCCGATGATTCCGAGGATGTAACCATCGAGGAACATCCCGCCGATGAAGACAGCAACAAGCCGCACCATGAAGCGGCGTTTGAACGTGGAGCTGGTCTCTTCTGAGGCCTCGTGGGCGTTGGGAGATGACGTCGTCGTCGCTCCCAGGTTCCGGCGCTCCCCACTGCTTTGATCGATGGTGCTGCCACCTTTGGTTGTCATAAACAGTTTCCTTTAGTGATTTAACGCCGCAGCATGCATGCTGGCAACGCCGTACGGCCAATGCGCGAACAAGGGCTCCCCTTCGGCTCGGCCATGGGTGAATTCGTTCGTATGTTCCGGGAATCATCACTGCGAAAGTCCGGGGGGACGAGAGGAGCTTTTCCCGGGTGAACCTCGTTCCGTGATGATCAACAGCGTTCGCTTTATGCAACAAAATCGTGCGCCAGCTCACACCCAAAGTCAAGAACATGACCTCCTGCCGAGGAAGTATGTAAGCGTCCTTGCTTTCAGGTCCAGGGCATGCCGGAAGCCCCACCCGTTCGGATAGGGAGACGGCCACAATCTGTCGCTGCGCGCGGCGGTTCCGTGGGTTTGGCACCTTTCTTTAGGCGGGGATGGCGGCTGCCGGGCCTGGCCTGGCCAGCCGTTCCCGGCCCGTGTAGACATTGAGGCTGTGGCCGCGGTTGAATCCCACCAGCGTCACGCCGGTTTCGGCGGCGAGGTCGGCCGCCAGGCTCGAGGGGGCACTGACCGCGGACAGGACAGGGATTCCGGCCAGGGCGGCCTTCTGCACAAGCTCGAACGAGGCCCTGCCCGAGACCTGGAGGACCGTGCCGCGGAGCGGCAGCAGCCCCTCGCGGAGCGCCCAGCCCACCACCTTGTCCACGGCGTTATGCCGCCCCACGTCCTCGCGCAGGCACAACAGTTCCGGTTCCGGTCCGTCCACCCGGAACAGGCCGGCCGCGTGCACGCCGCCGGTCTTGTCGAACACCGCCTGGGCCTCCCTGAGCCGTTCCGGCAGCCCTGCAAGCATGTCAAGCGGTATCTGGACAGCGTCCTGCGACGGGTCGAAGTGCTGGGTCTTCCGGACGGCGTCGATGGATTCCGTGCCGCAAATACCGCACGAACTCGAGGTGTACACGTTCCGCTTGGTATCCGGGAGGGGCACGTCCGGACGGAGCTGGGCATCGACGACGTTGAATGTCTGCTCGCCCTCCCGGGTGCCGGCGCAGAAGCGCAGGGAGGTCAACTCCGGCGCCTGGCGGACCACTCCCTCGGACACCAGGAAGCCCGCGACCAGGTCGAAGTCTTCCCCCGGCGTGCGCATTGTCACCGCGAAGGAGTTGCCGTTGAGGCGGATCTCGAGGGGTTCTTCCGCGGCGAGTACGTCCTCCTTGAACCGGACCGGATACTCGGTGCCGGCGTCATCGAGGCGGAAGCGGTGGATCTTCCGGCGTTGGGTCATGCGTGCCATACGGTGTTCCGTCCTTGCGCCGGGGTCGTTCTGATGGTTTCTGCTTGGGCGGTCCAGGGCAGCGGGAGGACGGTAACGGGTTCGCCCGAGTCGACCCCCTGCGGAGGTACGGCCATGACGGCGTCCGCCCACGCAAGGCCCCGCATCATCCCCGGGCCGGCGTGCTGGACGGGGAAGGCAAGGCCGGACAGGAACCGGCAGGGGAGCAGGCGTGTCCGTCCCTTGTCCCCTTCGATGTCGCAGCCGGACATCACCAGGTGCATCGGAGGCAGCTGCCCGCCCCCAAGCGATGCCAGCAGGGGTGCCCCGAGGCTGAGCATCGCCATCATGGCTGCCAAGGGATTGCCGGGGAGCCCGATCACGAACCGCCCGTCGGGAAGCCCGGCGAGCACCGCCGGATGGCCGGGACGCATCGCGATGCCGTCCACAAGCAGCTGTCCGCCCAGGGCGTCCACCGCCGTACGGAGGTGGTCGGTGCCGGATTTCCCGGTGCCCCCGGTGGTGATGACGACATCTGCGCGCCCTCCCGGGGACGTCGCCGGGCCGTCCAGGGCGTCCAGCCACTCGCCGAAGGAGTCGCCAATCCGATGCGGGCTGCCGGCCACACCGCCCAGCAGGGACACCACGTTTCCGAGCTGGGGACCAAACGTGTCGCGGACCTGCCCGGGCACCGGAAGGCCGTGTGTGACCACTTCAGCCCCGGTAAGTACGACGGCGACAGCGGCCCGGGCGCGTACCTGCAGGGTGTCGTGCCCTGCCGCCGCAGCCAGGGCCACATGGGCCGGGTTGAGGACGGTCCCGGCCGGCAGGAGCACTTCCCCGGAGCGGGCTTCCTGCCCGGCCGGGCGGATGTGCTGGCCGGCGCCCGGCTCTCCGGGCTTTGCATCCGGGCGGAGCGTGAGGACGTGGTTGCCGTTGGGGTCCCGTGTGGCCAGGCCGCTTTCCTTCCGGAGGACGGCGTCGGCCCCGTGTGGCACCAGGCCGCCGGTGGCAATCCCGGCGGCACTGTTCGCGGGCAGGAACCGGCCGGCTGCGTTGGGCGGCGGCACATGCTGGCCGGATCCCGCCAGCAGCCAGGGACCCGGACCGTTCACGGCCCAGCCGTCCATGGCGGACGAGGCGTAGTGCGGCAGGTCCTGGCGGGCCGTGACGTCCCGGGTCAAGGTCCGCCCCAGGGCTTCAGCGAGCGGGACGGCGACGGGCGGGAGCGGACCGGCGGAGCCGAAGGCTATGTGGCGCGCTTCGGACCACGGGACGCAGCCCCGTTCCGGGACGGGATCCGCTCCGGCTGCGCTCGTGGAAGCGGTGGCTGTCAGTCCATTGGCAGGCATCCGGGCCCCCTCCTTGTCGATGTGCCGGCACCATGCCGGCGGCGGGGCCCCGTTTTCCGTAAGCGGTGCTTCGATGAGGAATACCTCCCCAGGTCTTAGGCCCATCGAAGCACCTTTTACGGAAAACGGGACACCCGTTTTGCTAACGCTGTGTCTTCCCTAGCCCGCGGCTTCCAGGACCTGGGCCTCGAGGGCACCGGATCCCACAGGCTGCGCCTGCAGCGGCAGGGAAGACGACTGGCGGCGGGCAGCCTCCACGGTGTGCAGGAGCAGCAGCGCCGTCGTGACGGACCCGACGCCGCCGGGCACCGGCGTGAGCGCTGCTGCCGTGCCGGTGACGCTGGCTTCATCCACGTCACCCACGAGTGAACCGTCGGGAAGGACGTTCGTGCCGACGTCGACCACCACAGTCCCGGAGGAGACGTGGCTGCCGGTCAGCAGCCCGGCACGCCCGGCGGCCACCACCACGACGTCGGCGTCCTTCGTGTATCGCTCCAAGGGGCCCGACCTGGAATGGCAGACCGTCACCGCGGCGTCGCGCCCCAGCAGCAGGAGGGACAGCGGCTTGCCCACCACGGCGGAGCGGCCAACGACCACCACGCCTTTGCCCGCCACGGGCACCTGGTAATGGTCCAGGATTTCGACGACGGCGCGGGCGGTGGCGGGCGCGAAGGCCGGCTGCCCGACGGCGAGGCGTCCCAGGCTCAGGGGATTGGCGCCGTCGATGTCCTTTTCCGGGGCGATGAGGCCCACCAGGCTGTCGGTCCGGACGCCCGGCGGCAGCGGGGTTTGCAGGATGATGCCGTTCACTGACGGTTCGGCGCTGAGGTCCCGCAGCACGCTGGCGAGCACCGGTTCCGTGGCGTCGTGGCCCAGGTCGATGATCCGGCACCCGACGCCGGCGCGCTCCGCTGCCCGCTCAATGGAGCGGACGTACCAGTGCGTGGACTCGTCGGCGGTGGCCATGACCACGGCCACGACTGCCCGGACGCCGTCCAGTTCAAGCGATCGGACCTGCTCCTGGACCTCCTGTTGGAACAGGCCGGCCAGGGGTTTTCCGGAAAACACTGCGGTGTTCAACCAAGGATCCTTTCCCGGACGCGGGCCGAAAGGGCGTCTGCCGCCATGACCACTTTTTCCTCAATGCCGTCCGTCTGCCCGGCCAGCAGGCTGCGGGCTTCGGGGTCTTTGATGGCCACCACGTTGATGTCGATGTTGACGCGTGCCGTTGTTGCCGCTGCGCGCGCGGCATCGGCTGCTGCTGCCACGTCGCTGATGACGTTGGCGTTGGCCACGTCGAACAGTTCCGTCGCGAGGTCCACCACCGACCCTGCCACCGTGATGAGCTCCGCCGGGGTCTGCGCCGCCTGGGTGAGAGCGGACTGGATCCCCGCGGCGCGGGCGGCCTTGAGCTCCTCCGTGTCGGAGGGGAGCTTGTAGGAATCGATGACTGCCTGGAAGGCATGTTCGTCCGCGTCAGCCAGGCGGAGTGCCTCAACGACGAGGTCGGCGGCGGCCTGGGTGATGCGCTGCACCAGCGGGGCGTGTTGTTCGTACTTGTCGCCTGTGGTGTAGCGCGCCACCATGGCCACCAGGGCGGCGCCCTGGGCGGCATGGAGTGCGGCGGCGGCTCCGCCACCCGGCGTCGGCTGCTTCGCGGCCAGCCGTGCGAGGTAGCTTGCGATTGTTTCTGAGCTGATCATGGCCCTCTACCCGCGGAGCCTGGTCATGGTGGGGTCGTACAGGGGGTCCTGGGTGACCGTGGCCACGATCCGGCGCCCGAAGTACTCGATCTCCACGGAGTCGCCGATGGACACCTCGGCGGGCAGGTAGGAGTAGGCGATGGGCTTCTTGACCGTGTAGCCGTACGCTGCGCTGGTGACGTAGCCGACCGCCTGGTCCTTGTAGAACACCGGTTCCTTGCCCAGCACCAGGCTGCGGCCGTCGTCGACCGTCAGGCAGCGCAGGCGGCGTGCCGAGTTCTCCTCGGTGCGGCCTTCCAGGGCCGCCTTTCCGACGAAGTTGTCCTTGGCCATCTTGACGGCGAAGCCCAGGCCTGCCTCGAAGGGGTCGTGCTCGGTGGTCATGTCCGTGCCCCAGGAGCGGTAGCCCTTCTCCAGGCGGAGCGAGCTGAATGCCGCACGGCCGGCGGCGATGACGCCGAACGGCTGGCCGGCCTTCCACAGCGCATCCCAAAGGCGCTGGCCGTTGTCCGCGCTGGTGTACAGTTCCCAGCCGAGCTCGCCAACGTAGGACAGGCGCATGGCGGTGACCGGGACTCCGCCGATGACCACCTTCTTGGAACGGAAGTACTTCAGGCCGTCGTTGGAGAAGTCGTCACTGCTGACAGTGCTGACGAGGTCGCGGGCGAGCGGGCCCCACAGGCCGATGCAGCAGGTGCCGCCGGTGGTGTCGCGGACCTGGACCCAGTCTCCGGCGCTGCCGCTTTCGGTCTGGTGCCGGGCGGCGCGTTCGAAGTAGGCGGTGTCGATGTTGCCGTTGGCGCCCAGCTGGAAGGTCTGCTCATCCAGGCGGGCCACGGTGATGTCGCTTCGGACACCGCCGGCGTGGTCCAGCAGCAGCGTGTAGGTCACGGCGCCCGGCTTCTTGTTCAGGTCCGCGGTGGTGAGTTCCTGCAGCAGCTTCAGTGCGCCGGGTCCGGAGATTTCGAGGCGCTTGAGCGGGGTCATGTCGTACATGGCGACGGCGGTACGAGTCTTCCATGCCTCGGCCGCGGCGATGGGGGAGCTGAACATGCCGGACCAGGCATCGCGGGCCGGCGGCTGCCAGTCGGCCGGCATCTCCTTGAGCAGGTCAGCGTTCGCCTCGAACCAGTAGGGCCGTTCCCAGCCGGCGCCTTCCAGGAAGTAGCCGCCCAGTTCCCTGTGCCGGGCGTGGAAGGGTGAAACGCGCAGGTTTCGCGGGGAGAGCTTGGGCTGCAGCGGGTGCAGGACGTCGTAGATCTCCACGAAGTTCTGCTGCGAGGTCTCACTGACGTACTCCGGGGTCAGCTGGACATCCTCGAAACGGTGGATGTCGCAGTCGCCCAGGTCGATGGAGGACTTGCCGTCCACGAGGAGCTCGGCGACGGCGCGGGCGATGCCGGCGGAGTGGGTGACCCACACTGCCTCAGCCACGAAGAAGCCGTCCAGTTCCTTGGACTCGCCAACCAGGGAGCCGCCGTCGGGGGTGAAGGAGAAGATGCCGTTGAAGCCGTCCTCAATCTCGCTTTCGCGCAGGGCCGGGAGCAACTGCTTGGTCGCTTCCCACGCGGGCAGGAAGTCCTCCACCGTGAAGTCCAGCCGGGAGGGCATGTTGTGCTCGCTGATCTCGTTCGGCTTGAAGCTGCCGAGTTCGTCCAGGTCCACGGGCATGGGCTTGTGGGCGTAGGAGCCGATGCCGTAGCGGTCGCCGTGCTCGCGGTAGTAGAGGTCCTGGTCCTGGTGCCGGAGGATGGGCAGCTGCGCACCGTTCGGCAGCTCGTTCTTGCCCTGCTGCGCCGGAACCGGGGTGGTCTTGACGTACTGGTGTGCGAGCGGCAGGAGCGGCACGGACATGCCGATCAGCTCGCCGACCTTGGCGCCCCAGAAACCGGCGCAGGAGACAACGATGTCGGCCGGGATCACGCCGTCGGGTGTCTGGACGCCGGTGACGCGGCGGCCGGACTGTTCGATGCCGGTGACCTCGGTGTTGCCGATGTACTTGACGCCGGCGGCCTCGGTGCGCTTGATCAGCAGCTGGACGGCGCGGGCGGCGCTGGCGAGTCCGTCGCTGGGGACGTGCAGGCCGCCGAGGATTTCGTCCTCGTTAATAAGGGGGTAGAGCTCCTTGCATTCCGCGGCGGAGAGGATGGAACCCTCGATGCCCCACGCGGAGGCGTAACCGAGCTTGCGCTTGAGGTCGGCGAGGCGGGTTTCGGTGGTGGCAACCTCCAGGCCGCCCACCTGGTTGAAGCAGCTGACGCCGTCCTCGGTCAGGGACAGCAGCTTCTCAACGGTGTACTTGGCAAAAAGTGCCATGGACTTGGAGGGGTTGGTCTGGAAGACCAGGCCCGGGGCGTGGGACGTGGAGCCCCCGGGCATGTTGAGCGGGCCCTGGTCCAGGACGGTGATGTTGTTCCAGCCCCGGGTGACGAGTTCGTCCGCCAGGTTCGTACCGACGATCCCGGCTCCGATGATGACAATGCGTGGCGACGATTCCATAGGGGTCTCTCCTGCTGCTTTACGTGTTGTGTCTGCGGACGGGCGGGCGGTTACCGGAACACCACGGTGCTGGTCTGGTCCAGAAGCACCCGGTGCTGGCAGTGCCAGCGGACGGCGCGGGAGAGCGCCAGTGCCTCGGCGTCCTGGCCCACAGTGGAGAGCTGGGCGGGGCCGTAGGTGTGGTCCACGCGGATGACTTCCTGCTCGATGATCGGACCCTCATCCAGGTCCGCGGTGACGTAGTGGGCGGTGGCGCCCACCAGCTTGACGCCGCGGTCGTAGGCCTGGTGGTAGGGACGAGCTCCCTTGAACCCTGGCAGGAACGAGTGGTGGATGTTGATGGCACGTCCTTCCAACGCCCGGCAGAGATCGTCCGAGAGCACCTGCATGTAACGGGCCAGGACAACCAGGTCCGCGCTGTACTCCTCCACCAGTTCCAGGAGCCGGCGCTCCGCGTCGGCCTTGGTATCTGGAGTGACGGGGACGTAGATGAACGGCAGGCCGGCTGCCTCAGCCATCGCCCGGTGGGTCTCGTGGTTGGACACCACCGCGACCAGCTCGCCGCCGAGGGTGCCGCCGCGCCAGCGGAAGATGAGGTCGTTGAGGCAGTGGCCGAACTTGGAGACCATGACCAGGACGCGCTGCTGGGTCTGGTCGTGGAAGCTGAACTTCATGTCGAACCGGCTGGCGATGGACGCGAATTCTTCTTCCAGCATGCCCGGGGTGTAGTTGGGGGAACCGGAGAACGCGGTGCGCAGGTGCAGGGTTTCGCGGAGGCTGTCGTCGAACTGCTGGTGTTCATCGATGTTGAAGCCACGTTCGAAGAGGAACGTGGTCACGGCCTGCATGATGCCTGCCTGCTCCTTGCAGGACAGGGTCAGCACGAACTTCTGGGCCTGCTCTTCCTTGAGCGCCGGCAGGGTGGTGGTTGCTGAAGCTGCTTCGATGAGGGTCATGTCCCTCCTCCTTCTAGATATATTCGAAAGCACCGAACTGATATATTAGATTGGGTGCCAGCGTATACTGGTCCATAGGCGAGGTCAATAGTTTTTTCTGGTTTGCGAAGAAGGGGCTCAGCATGGCATTCGAAACTCTGGCAGTAGCGGACGAGGCCGGCAGGAAATCGCTGGCCGATGTTGCCTACGAAAGCATCCGTGACTGGCTGCTGACGCTGGAAATCAAGCCCGGTGAGCTGCTGAACGATGAGCTCCTCGCGAAAAACCTGGGCGTGGGGCGCACGCCGGTTCGGGAAGCGTTGAAGCGCCTGGAGCTGGACCGGCTGGTGAAGACTTACCCGCGGCGGGGGACGTTTGCCACGCGTGTTGACGTCACAGACCTTTCCTTCATCTCAGAGATCAGGGCGCAGCTGGAGCCCCTCGCTGCCGCCCGCGCAGCCCGGGTGGCGTCCCCGGCGGTCCGGGCGGAACTGCGCGCCATCCTGGAGAAGGTTGAGGCGTTCGATGTGGCGGCCGCAACGGTGACCGAGACGCTGCAGCTGGACGCCCGCGTGCATCAGGGCATTTACGCCGCGGCGGCCAACCCCCACCTGGAGGACATCCTGATCCGCTACGACAACCTCGCCACGCGGATCTGGTGCATGGTCATCGACCGGCTGCCGGACCTGTCCCACCACGTGCGCGAACACCTCGACCTGCTTCGCGCCGTCATCGATGGGGACGAGGAGCGGTCCGCGGAGCTGGCCAAGGCCCACGTGAGCGGATTCGAGCACGCAGTGCGCGGGGCGCTCTTCAACGCCTAGGCTGCGGCCGCTTTCCCATCTGCTGTTGACACTGAGTGTGACCTGGCCCATACTCGAAAGCCACATTGATATATCAATCAAATATCAGTGCTGGGATTGAGCGGCGATGGCGCCGGCGAACGGAGAGATCAGTGGATTCACAGGCAACCCTTGATGCCCCGCGTGCTGCCAGCGACCTTGGAGAGGTCAGCACAGGTGGCCGCAACGCGAAGAAGGCCCTCGGTCTGCGGGCCGACTGGGGCCGTCTCCCAGGCCACACCGTCGAGGTGTGGCTGCTGGGGGAGCATGTGGCCAGCGGGGTAGTGGACCAGGCGACGGAGGACGATTCCGTGCTCTGGATAGCGGCCGAGGGCATCAGCACCCGGCGCGTCTTCGACAAGTCGTCCGGCTACCAGATCTGGGTATAACCCGTGCCTTAGCCGGCAACGCAGGGGCTTCCTAGCGAAGTCCGTGGGTGTGGGCCAGCGCTATGGCTTCGGTCCGCGAAGCCACGCCCAGCTTCCTGAACACATTCCTTACGTGGAACTTGACCGTGTTCTCGCTGATGTTCAGCGCGGCGGCTATGCTCCGGTTGCGCTGGCCACTGGCGAGCAGCTGGAGCACCTCAAGTTCCCGGGCCGCGAGGTTCCAACCCGAGACGTCCACTGGAGAAGCAGGCGGATCCAGGGGCAGCGTGACGGAAATGTCCGCACCCCACCCCGGCATGAGGTCGACTTCCATGCGGCCATCCAGTGCCTGCACCCTTCGCTTCAGCCGTTCCATGTTCGGGGCGTCCGCCGAGAGCCCGCCCCGCCCGTCATCCCGGACGTTGATCAGCAGGTTCTCGCCGTCGCAGTCCCACTGCGTGCGCACCCGCCGGACCTCCGGCTGCTCCATCATGGCCAGCAGCAGCCCGCGCACAATGGCGCGCGCCGCGATGGCCACTTCCCCGGGCAGCGCCCTGCCGTTCAAGGGGGGCTCGATGAACTGCACGTCGATTCCGCTGAACCGCGTCAGCGGACGCAGGTCCTCGCGCAGCCGCTCGAAAGCGGTGGCCACCGGTTCCTTCACCAGTTCTGCTGTCTGGTCGTTGTGCGTGCGAAGCTCCACCAGCGCCTTGGCGGCCGCGTCACTGACGGTGGCCCGCGCTGCTGCGTCATCCAGGGAGCCGGACCGTGCTGCCGCCAGGATGGTTTCAAGGGTTGTCGAATGCAGGTCCACCAGCTCGCTGGTGACCCTAATCCTTTCGGCGGACGCTGCCCGAGATTCCAGCAGGTAGGACGGCGGCGCATCCTTCACCTTCTCCTGGATGCGGCGTGCTGCCATGTCCCAGAGAAATGACACGAGCGCCAGGTCCATGAGCTCCACGTCCACGGCATGCCGGCGTCCGCTGGCTGTCCCGGAGTAGGTAATGACCAGAAGGGCATTGCTGGGCGCGTACTTCAGGGCGAAGGCCTGCCGTTGCGTGCCTGCGATCTGTGCCGTTCCCGTCCAGGGCTCGTCGCCGGCCACCAGGCCGCGCAGCTGCTGGAGTTCGCCGATCGATACCCGGGCCACCACCTCTTCGTCGCCGGCCTTCTTCTGCGGGCGCCCGGTGCACTCCTCGGTAAAGATCACCAGCGCATCGCCCCCGGTATAGGGGAGGACGGCTTCGCGCAGCCGTTCGGCAATGGCGGAGAGCGGCGCATCCGCGATCCGGGCCACGGCGCGGAGCAGGGGCCAGGGGAGGGCGGGCCCGGGGAACTCTTGAACCAGCCGAACGGACGGGGTGCTCTCAGTCATGCCGAACAGGATACGCGACGGTTCACCACCTTACCTACCCGAATGGGTGGTTGAAAACCATCCCGAATTGGCGTTTCACCTACCCGCCCGTTTCGGGACGATGGATGCCAGGAACACGAACAAGGAGGAGACATGGACTCAACCGTTCTAACCGCTCCCGGCGTGGAAGCAACCGGCGAAGCCATCACGGGCAATATCTCCCTGGTATTGGGGGAGATCGCGGGCACCGCGGCCAACATCAGCCCTGACAGGCTGCGCCAGGCCGCCGCAATGCTTGAGAACGCCGACCGCGTCTTCGTGGCCGGGGCGGGCCGAAGCGGCCTGGTTTTGAGGATGGCCGCGATGCGGCTGATGCACCTGGGCCTTGTGGTCCACGTGGCCGGAGACACCACCACGCCTGCCATCCGGAAGGGCGACCTTCTGCTCGTGGCGTCGGGGTCCGGCGGCACCGCGGGGGTCGTGAAGGCTGCCGAGACCGCCGCAAAGGCGGAGGCAAGGATTGTTGCCTTTACCGCCAACCCCGGCTCCGTGCTTGCGGGCCTGGCTGACGCCGTCGTGGTGCTCCCGGCCCAGCAAAAGACCGACCACGGCTCCGGCGTCTCCCGCCAGTACTCCGGGAGCCTGTTCGAGCAGGTGCTCTTCGTGGCAACGGAAGCGGTGTTCCAGACACTGTGGGACAACGCCGACATCCCGGCCGAGCAGTTGTGGCTGCGCCACGCCAACCTCGAATAGGCCTTTCCATCAATTTCCCGTCCTTCGGACAAACCCAAAAGAAAGAAGAACCATGAAACTCCAGGTAGCCATCGACCTCCTCACCGTTGAGGACGCCCTCGAGCTGGCCGGCAAGGTGGCCGAATACGTCGACATCATCGAACTGGGCACCCCGCTGATCAAGGCCGAGGGGCTCTCAGCCATTACCGCAGTCAAGGAAGCCCACCCGGACAAGCTGGTCTTCGCCGACATGAAGACCATGGACGCCGGCGAACTCGAAGCCGACATCGCGTTCAAGGCCGGAGCCGACCTGGTCACCGTGCTCGGATCCGCGGATGACTCCACGATCGCAGGTGCCGTCAAGGCCGCAAAGGCGCACAGCAAGGGCATCGTCGTGGACCTGATCGGCGTTGCCGACAAGGCCGCCCGCGCCAAGGAAGTCCGCGCCCTGGGTGCCAAGTTCGTGGAGATGCACGCAGGCCTGGACGAGCAGGCAAAGCCGGGCTTCGACCTGAACGGACTCCTCCGCGCGGGCGAAGAATCGCAGGTGCCCTTCTCCGTGGCAGGCGGCGTGAACGTCAGCACCATCGCAGCAGTCCAGGCTGCAGGAGCTGATGTTGCCGTGGCCGGCGGCGCCATCTACGGGGCTTCCGATCCTGCATTGGCAGCCAAGGAACTCCAGGCGGCCATCAACTGATCCCCATACCCTCCTCGCAACGGGACGGCGGCTCCACCTCCACTGGTGGGGCCGCTGTTGCGCGTTCCGCGTACTCAAGCCATAGGCTGCAGCCGCAGCAGGAAGGTCGCCATGATCGTTAATCTGCCCGATACCACCACGTCGAAGGTCTCCAAGGAACTGATGGCCCTGCGCGAGCAGGGCGGTGTGATCGCCCTGGGCCGGGTCCTGACCCTGGTCGTGGTCACGAAGTCGGGGCTGGAGGAAGAAGCGATCGAGGCCGCGAACGACGCCTCCCGCGAACACCCCTGCCGGATCATCGTCCTCGCCGACGCCGGGAAGGACCACGCGGACCGGCTCGACGCCCAGATCCGGGTCGGCGGGGACGCCGGCGCGTCGGAGGTGATCGTGCTGCGCGGCTACGGCCAGCTCGCGTACGAATCCGAATCCCTCGTCGCTGCCCTGCTGCTCCCGGACGCACCCATCGTGGCCTGGTGGCCGCACGGCGCCCCGCAGAACGCCTGCGAAACCTCCATCGGCGCGATCGCGCACCGCCGGATCACCGACTCCGCGAATGAACCCGACCCCCAGGCCGCGCTCGAACGCATCCACCGGACCTACAAAGCCGGGGACACCGACCTCGCCTGGACACGCCTGACCAACTGGCGCATCCAACTGGCCGCCGCACTGGACCAGGTGGACGCGTCCTCCGTGCTCTCCGCCGAGGTCGAAGGGGCCGCTGATTCGCCCAGTCCGCTGCTCATGGCCGCATGGCTTGGCGCCGCCCTGGATGTTCCCGTTGCCAGTGTGGAGGGCCCCGGCGGCACCGGCCTTCGCTCCGTCCGGCTCATCCTGCGTGAGGGCGAAATCCGGCTTGTCCGCCCGGGGTTGGCGGTCACGGAACTGAGCCTGCCCGGGCAGAGGGCCCAGCGAATCTCACTTCCCCGCCCCAGCCTGCGCGACTGCCTCGCCGAAGAACTCGGCCGCCTCGACCCGGACCCGGTGTTCGGGGAGGTGCTCGCCGCCGTCGGACGCGCATGCAAAGGGACGCCGGCGGCAGCGTCCCCGGCATCTGTTGCCCCCCACCCGCTGCAGGAATGCCTCGCCGCGGTTTAGGCGGGGCCCTTAACGGCTTTGGCCCCCGGCAAACGCGCCGGGGGCCAAAGTTTTGCCTGAAAGTTCCGCTACCGTGCGGCGGCCTTCTCCAGGTCCGGGCCTGCGCCCGGGCAGGGCGCCCCCTCGGGGCATCCTTCTGCGCACTCGTGCTTTGTCACGAGGTCAAACTGGACCCCGCGGTGCTGCTCAACTCCCGTGCGGATGGCCCGCTCCACCACTGAATCCGCCAGCCGGCGGCGCAAGGACAGCGGATCGCGCCGAAGGTCCTTGGCAAGGGCGAAGCAGAGCAGGAGCATGACGATGACGAATGGCAGGGCTGCCACGATGGTGATCCGTTGCAGGCCGGACAGGGCCTCGGAGGGCTCGTCGCCGCCCGCGAGGAGCATGACGGCGGCCACGGCGCCGGTGAGGGCACCCCAGAAGATGACCAGGGCCCGCCTGGGGTCCGAGCTGCCGTTGGAGCTCAGCGACGCCATGATCAGGGAAGCGGAGTCGGCGCCGGTGATGAAGAAGATTGCCACCAGCACCATGGCCAGGACGATCACGGCCGCAATCATCCACCCGGGCAGGGGGAGGTTCTTCACCAGGTTGAACAGGGCGCCGTCGAAATCGATGGTGGCCTTGCCGTCGGTGACGGTCATCAGGCCCGGTGTGCCCGCCTTGTCCGCTTCCTGCTGGATGTGGAAGGCCGTACCGCCGAAGATGCCGAACCAGATCACGCTGACGATGCTCGGGACCAGCAGGACGCCGGTGACGAACTGCCGGATGGTCCGGCCGCGGCTGATCCGGGCGATGAACATGCCCACGAAGGGCGTCCATGAAATCCACCAGGCCCAGTAGAAGATGGTCCAGCCCGACATCCAGGTGCGCAGCGCTTCGTCACCCACGGCTTCCGTACGCGAGGACATCTCCGCCAGGTCCCTCAGGTAGTCGCCCACCGCGGAGGGGATGAGGTTGAGGATGAAGAGGGTGGGCCCTGCCACGAAGACGATGATGGCCAGGACGACGGCGAGGACCATGTTGACGTTGGAAAGCCACTGGATTCCGCGGCTGATGCCGGACACCGCGGACGCGATGAAGCATGCTGTCAGGATTGCAACGATGCCCACCAGGACCGGGGTGCCGATCTCGCCTGTCCAGCCGTTGGAGGTGAAGCCGCTGCCGATCTGCAGGGCACCCAGGCCCAGGGAGGCGGCGGTGCCGAAGAGCGTGGCGAAAATGGCCAAAATATTGATGACCTTGCCCACCGGCCCCTCAACCGTCCTGATTCCGAACAACGACGTGAAGGCGGCCGAGATCAGCTGCCTGCGGCCCAGCCGGTAGGTGCCGTATGCCATGGCGATGCCTACGACGGCGTACATGGCCCAGGGGTGCAGGGTCCAGTGGAAGATGGACGTGGCCATGGCGGTTTGGATGGCTGCGGGGGTGCGGCCGTCGACGGTTCCCGGCGGGGGAGAGACGAAGTGGTACAGCGGCTCGGCCACGCCGTAGAACATCAGGCCGATGCCCATTCCGGCGGCGAACATCATGGCGATCCATGAAACCGTGCGGAATTCGGGCTTTTCGCCGTCCTTGCCCAGCGGAATGTTGCCAAATTTGCCCAGCGCCAGCCACAGGACGAAGACGACGAACAGCGAGGCGAGGACCATGAAGAGCCAGCCGGTGTATTCCATCACCCAGTCCAGGGCGTCCTTGGAAGTGGTGGCCAGGCCGTCCTTGTCGGCGAACCCCCACACCACGAAGGCGAGGGCGATGACACCCGTGATGCCGAATGTTGCTTTGTCGAGCGTCAGTTTCCGGTTGCGGCGCTGGGTAAGGGCCTGTTCCCTGTTACTCAGCCGCAGTTCCTCCAGGATCTGCTCGTGTTCGTTGACGGCGGGAAGGGCCGCCGTCGCTTCGCCTTGATCGATGTCCAGCGGCTCGGGGGGAACGCCGTCTGACGGCGGCACCTTGGGCTTCGGGGAGGTCAGTTCACTATTGATGGCCATGAAAGCGGGTCCTTTGGCTAGTCCATGGGCTTGCGTTTAATGCTGGGCTTCCGGCGGCGCAATCCGGGGATGAATTGCTGAGAGGCCGTGGCGCCAGCGGGGCAGGGTCGTGAGCCCTATGGGGGAGGTGTTCCGCAAAGATCAACAGAGTTCGCGCTAAGCAACAAGAGTGCTGTACGTCACTTTGAAAGTCAAGGGCGTCATACGGTCAGAATCTCTTGACACCCCTCAGGTGGTCCAGCACGCTGTTGCATATTGCGCTCTGTGTTGCGCAAAGAGAGATTTCGAAGGGAAACTATGCAGACGCTTGCGATCGTGGGAGCCTCCCTGGCCGGTCTTTCGGCCGCCAGGGCCGCCCGCGCCCAGGGCTTCGGCGGACGGCTGGTCATCATCGGCGATGAACAGCACCGTCCGTACGACAGGCCCCCTTTGTCCAAAGACTTCCTCCTCGGCACCATCACCGCGGAGGACCTGTTCCTGGAAACACCTGACGACGCCCTCGATGCCGAATGGATCCTCGGCGTCAGCGCGGTGGGCCTGGATGCTGCCAGCCACACCATCACGCTCTCGGACGGGCGGACCCTGGCCGCCGACGGCATCGTTATTGCCACAGGTGCCCGCTCCCGCAAACTGCCGGCCCTCGAAGGGCTGGACAACGTCTCCTACCTGCGGACCATCGCCGACGCCGAAGGCCTGGCGCCAAAACTTGTCGCAGGGAACAGGATGGTCATCATCGGTGCCGGATTCATCGGCGCCGAGGCTGCCTCGGTGGCTGCCACGCGCGGCATGGACGTCACCATGGTCGACTACGCCCGGGTTCCGTTCGCCCCGCAACTGGGCGAGGACATGGGTGCCACGGTGGCAAAGCTCCACACCGCCAGGAAAGTCAACCTGATCTGCGGTGCGGACATCGAATCCTTCGCCATTAAGGACGGCAATGTCACGGCCCTGCGGCTCGCCGACGGGCGCAACCTCCCGGCCGACGTCGTCCTTGTTGGGATCGGTGCCCAGCCCAACGTCGAGTGGCTGGAGGGCTCCGGCGTCGAACTGCGCAACGGCGTGCTGTGCGACGCCATGGGGCGCACCACAGCGCCCGGCATCGTCGCTGTCGGAGATTGCGCGAACTGGTTCGAACTCACCCTGGGTGAGCACCGCCGGGTAGAGCATTGGACAGGCGCACTGGAGCGCCCCGCCGTTGCGGTCCAGGCTTTGCTCGACGCCGACGCTCCGCAGTTGCCGGTCAAGCCGCCCTACTTCTGGTCCGACCAGCATGGCGTGAAGATCCAGTTCGCAGGCCATTCCGCAGGGCACGACAGGCTGGTCATCGAAGCCGGCGACCCGGAGGAACACAACTTCCTGGCGGTTTACTACAAAGGTGAAACCCCCGTCGCGGTCCTCGGCATGAACCAGCCCCGCCTGTTCACCAAATGGCGCCGCAGCCTCGCGGCCCCGGCCGCGAAGCCTGCACCGGTGCTGGCCGCCGCTTCCTGATACCGCTTCGGCGGTTCATGCATTTTTTCGAATACCAGACGTCCCCATGCACTGGCGCATGGGGTTTTTGAGGAGGAATTTTTTGTCTGTTGAAGTGAGTGTGCCGAGTTTGATCCCCACGCTGCCGGGATCGACGTACGTGGACGAGGGGTTGTTCCGGGCGGAGCAGGAGCGGATTTTCGAGCAGATGTGGTTCTGCGCCATCCGTTCCTCGGACCTGGACAAGGCCGGGGCCTGGCGGACCGTCCAGGTCGGCCGCGAAAGCGTCCTGATCAGCCGCACCCGCAAGGGCCAGATCCGCGGCTTCTACAACATCTGCCGCCACCGCGGCGTGAAGCTCTGCATGGAAGAACAGGGCGAAGCCGCCCGCTCGTTCCAGTGCCCGTACCACGCGTGGACCTACGACTTCGAGGGCAAGCTCATCGCGGCGCCGAACCTGACCAAGATGCCCGACATCGACCGTGACGAGTATGGCCTGGCCAAGGTCCACGTCCGCGAGTACCTGGGCTACGTATGGGTGTGCCTGGCCGAGGAGCCGCCGTCGTTCGAAGAGGACGTCATGGGTGCCATCGAGGAGCGCCTCGGTGACCTCAAAGCCATCGAGGGCTACGATGTGGCCAACCTGAGCCTGGGCCGGCGGATCAAGTATGACGTGAAGGCCAACTGGAAGCTCATCATCGAGAACTTCATGGAGTGCTACCACTGCGCCACCATCCACCCGGAACTGACCGAGGTCCTGCCTGAGTTCGCCGACGGCCTGGCGGCACAGTACTTCGTGGGCCACGGTGCCGAGTTTGGCGAGGACATCAAGGGCTTCACCGTGGACGGGTCCGAGGGCCTGGACATCATCCCCGGCGTGGGCGAGGACCAGGACCGCCGCTATTACGCCATCACCATCAAGCCCACCGTGTTCGTGAACCTGGTCCCTGACCACGTGATCATCCACCGCATGTTCCCGCTGGCGGCGGACCACACCATCGTCGAGTGCGACTGGCTGTACCTGCCGTCTGTCGTCGAAAGCGGCAAGGACGTGTCTGCCTCGGTTGAGCTGTTCCACCGCGTCAACATGCAGGACTTCGACGCCTGCGAACGCTGCCAGCCAGGAATGGCCTCGAAGACCTACGCCAAGGGTGGTGTGCTGGTCCCCAGCGAGCACCACATCGGGGCGTTCCACGACTGGGTACAGGAGAAGGTGGGCGACGCGCCGTTGTCCGGCGATGTCCGGCTGGGCATCACGGCCGACACCCCGCCGCTGGAGGAGCGGGCCGTCACCGTCGAGCGCAATGAGCCTGCAGTGGCCGCAGCGAACTGAAGTACTGGTTAACGCAGATGACCCCCGGGCCCGGCCCGGGGGTTATCTGCATTATTACCTGACGGTGTAGCCCATGTTGGCGCTGACCTTGAGCCCCGCTTCCTTCAGTGATTCGAGCAGGCCCGGAATCTTTTCCGGGTCGAAACGGAATGCGGGCCCGGAGATGCTGACCGAACCGATCACGGTGCCCTGGTGGTTGTAGACGGGCACGGCCACGGCGTTCAGGCCGATCTCGAACTCCTCACGCACCACGGCGTATCCCTTGGCCGCCACGTCGAGCAGCTGGGCGTCCAGTTCCTTCCGGCTGGTGATGGTGCGGGAGGTTCGGGGCGCCAGCCCGGTCTCCTTCAGGATGCGGTCGCGTTCGTCGGCCTCCAGCGCAGCCAAGAGGACCTTTCCGCTGGACGTGGCGTGCAGCGGTGTCAGGCTTCCCACCCAGTCGTAGGTGGCAAGCGTGGAGGGTCCCATCGCCTGGTCCACGTTCACGGCGTAGTTGGAGCGCAGGACGGCCAGGTTGACGGTTTCCTTGAACTCCTCGGCCAGGCTTTCCAGTACGGGCCGGGCTTCGTGGACCAGGCTGAGCCGGCCGGGAATGGAACTGGCCAGGCGCAGGATGCCGAATCCCAGCTGGTACTTGCCGCGCTCGCTGTTCTGGTGGACCATCTCCCGGCTCACCAGGGACCCCATCAGCCTTGAGACGGTGGATTTGTGGATCCCCATCTCCTCGGCAATTTCGCTGACGCCGGCGTGCCCCTCCCTTGCCAGGATTTCCAGGACGGTGAGGGCGCGCTCCACGGACTGCACGCCCCCGGACTGGCCGCCTTCGCTGTCGGTATCGGATTCCGGTTCATTTTTAGGAGCCATACTTCCTGATCCTATGCCGGGAACTGTGACGGCGGTGACATTGCGTTAACCCGGTTGACTTTTCAAGCGGCCGGAACCGTTTGCTAACTGCCGCGGTAGGTGGAGTACGCAAAGGGGCTCAACAGCAGCGGCACGTGGTAGTGCTCGGGGCCGGTGACCTCGAAGACCAGGTCCACTTCCGGGAAGAATGTCCGGGTCTGGAGGCCGGCGTAGTAGCTGCCGGTGGCGAAGTTCAGTTTGTAGTGGCCTGGTTCCAGCCGCTCCGGACCCAGGTCCTTCGCGCGTCCGTCCGAGTCCGTGGTGGACGCCGCCAGCTCACGCCAGGTGCCGCCGTCGTTTGCTGAAAGCACGACGGCGACACCCGCCGCCGGGCGCCCGGCACCGGTGTCGAGGATATGGGTGGTGACGTGTGAAACGCTCATTCGCTGATCAGTCCTTCGAGCCGCAGTACGGCAATCTCACGCAGCTGCTGGGCCACGATGGTGTCTTCGTCTTCGGGGGAATTGGAGAGGCGGGTATCCAGGGCCTGCAGGATCTCCGGCGCGGTGCGGCCGGCGGCGCGGATCAAAAAGACCCGGCCGAACTTTTCCTCGTACTCCCGGTTGCCCCGGGCCAGGGCGTCGGCCGCCGCGGCATCTGCCGGGTCCACCCCGGCCTGCTCGGAACGGGACATGGACGCCTCGGTGCTTGCCGCCGTCGGACGCTCCCCAATGCGGGGATGGTGTGCCATGGCGGCTTCCACCTCGGCGGGCGTGAAGGGACTGGCGGCGTTGGCCGCGAACTCCAGGAGTTCGTTCCGGTTCGCGAAAGGCCGTGCCTCTGCCACGGCATCCACCCACCTGGTGACATCAATGCATGGGCGCAGGGTGGCCCGGGCCGCGGCGGGATCTGCCGCGTTGAATTCGGCAAGCTGCATGCTGGCTCATTCCTCGGTCTGCTGGCATCCATGGTGACGGCTATGCGGAGGCCGGAAGAGTCGGCGCCTGACCTGACAAAACATCGGCAGGCTTCCGCATCATGGAACTGTTATTTCAGCATACGTAATATTCAAGAGCAGGGCTTTGGTCCGTGTCAAGAGCGTACAGCAGGCGGCCGGCCCCGGCTGGTCCCGGCCGGCGACCTGACACAGAGGCACCGACCGTTCACCGCCCCGAATATCTTGTGGGAATCTTTGCACCTGCTTGCCGGGACGTTGAGGAACTGCGGGGACACTCGAAAGGAAGCAAACGGCTTCCAGGCAGGGCTCGACGACGACCGCACCGGAAGCTGCACGGCTTGCGGAAGGCAGGGAAGCCGATGGAACAACTCAAGAGGACTGGAGTGGAGAGAGCCAGGGCGCTGCTTCGCCTCTATTTCCATTCGCGGAAGGTCCGGGCAGCGGCCAGGGATCTGGAGCACGCGCTTGCGGAATCGCGCGAGTTGTCCAGTTGGCCCGGCGACAGGCTCCCGGTAGGGGAGGAAATGTCACGGCAGGTGGAGAAGCTCACCCGCCGGCTCAAGCTGGAGACCGAGGCGCACCACAGGCTTGAGGATCTTTTCCACACTGCTGCCGGAAGGCGTTCCGTGCCGGCGGTTTAAGTGCCACACTTAGGTGCAATCGATTGGCTGGGGGATACCAGGTCAGGAGATTGCAGTGGGTTCTTTGGCGGGTTGGGCGTACCTTTTGGCGGGGCTGATGACCATGGACGCGCTGCTCCTTGCGCTGTGGGCCATGGAAGTTGACTGGGGCAAGTACTGGCGCCGGAAGTGAGCCCTGTCCTCCTGCTGCTGGATCAGCCGAGTTCTTCGGCGAGTTCGACGATGATGCCCTCCGGGCCGCGGACGTAGCAGAGCTTGTAGATGTCCCCATAGTGTTCAAGGGTGCCAACCAGCTCACCGCCGTGCGCTTTCAGCCTGGTGACGGTGTCCTCGATGTCGTCCACGGCGAAGCAGAGGTGGCGCAGGCCCGGGACGTTGGCGGGGGCCTGCGGGTCGCCGTCGGGGGTTGGGGGCGTGTGGAAGCTGCTGAGCTCAAGCCGGGACCGGCCGTCCGGAGTCTCCAGCATGGCGATCTCGGACCGGACCCCGTCGACGCCAATGATGCGGTCCACCCAGGCGCCCTCCACTTCTCCGCTGCCCACCGGCGAGAGGCCGAGCTCTACGAAGAAGGCTGTTGCGGCAGCCATGTCAGTCACCACGATGCCCACGTGGTCCATGCGTTGGATCGCCATGGGTCCGATGCTAGCCCAGGCCAAGCCGTTACTGGAGGTCCAGCCGCATCAGAACGCGGGGAAAGCCATTCAAGACGGACTCGGTGTCCGCGGCCTTGGTGAAGCCTGCGTCCTCGAAGAGCTTGCGGGTGCCCACGTAGGCCATGGTGAGGTCCACCTTGCTGCCCCGGTTGTCCACGGGGTAACCCTCGATGACGGGAGCCCCGTAGGAGCGGGCAAACTCGACGGCACCTGACAGCAGGTGGTGTGAGATCCCCTTTCCGCGGTGGCCCGGGCGGACCCGCAGGCACCACACGGACCAGGCATCCTGCCCGTCCACATGGGGGATCCTGCGGTTCCGGGCGAAACTGGTGTCCGCCCGCGGGTGGACCGCTGCCCACCCGACGACTTCGCCGCCGTCGTACGCCAAAACCCCGGGCGGGGGATCCTGCGCAACCAGCTGCCTGACCAGGTCCCCGCGCTCCGCGCCGCGCAGGGACACGTTCAGCCTGGACGGGATCCGGTAGCTCAGGCACCAGCAGACGGTGGCGTCGGGACGCTTCGGGCCCACCATCGTGGCAACGTCCTCGAAGGCCGTTGCCGGCCGCACCTCAATCGCCATGGTGCACTCAGTCCCCTGGGATCCGGCCGATGCTCCAGGCGGCAACCCTGCGGACATCAACCCTGGTCGCCTGCAGGGGGACCCTGACGCCGCCCGAGAGCAGGACAGGGGCCAGGAAATGGATGTACGGTGGCTGGTCCCCGGCACGGGTACCGGTTTCATGGGCCCCGGATTCCCATGAGTCGAGGACCCCGGCGATGGCCCAACTGCCAATCCGAACCTGGTCATTCTGCCGCTGGGTCCACGCTTGCTCCGACACCACGGATCCTGAGATGACGGCACCGTCAACCACCACTGTGAGCTCCACTGTGGCGTCCGGGCCGGTGCCGAAGACAGAGGTCAACAGCAGCAGGAGGCGCGGGTCCGTCCCGTCTTCCCACGTTTCGTCATCCATGGCCGTCCTTTCCCTGGCGGGCTGGAGCTGAATGCTGATCAACCCAGTTTCCACCCTTTTGGCCCACGGTGTGCCTCACTACACTGGGACGCATGACCCAGCCGGAACCGGGCAGGACCGCTGCGGATCCCGAAACTGCCGGCACCTTGCCACGTACCCCTGCCGAGCGCTACCGCACCTTCACCGGCATCCTGGTCAACACCGCCCTGGCGAATATCACCACCAGCTACCTGTGGTTCGCGCTGACTTTCTGGCTTTACCTGGAGACGCGCAACGTGATCGCCACCGGGGTGGTGGGCGGCGCGTACATGCTGCTGATTGCCCTCTCCAGCGTCAGTTTCGGCACGTTCGTGGACCGGTGCCGCAAGCTGTCCGTGATGCGCTTCGCTGCCGGCTTCAGCCTGGTGATGTTCGCGCTGTCCGGGGTTCTGTTCCTGCTGACGCCTGCGGCGTCCCTGCTGGACCTGGGGCGTCCGTGGTTCTGGATCTTCACCATGGTCATCCTTGTCGGTGCCGTCGTGGAAAACCTGCGCAACATCGCTTTATCCACTACCGTCACCATCCTCATCGAGCCGGACCGCCGCGCGAACGCCAACGGGCTGGTGGGGATGGTGCAGGGGCTGATGTTCATCGTGACCTCCCTGCTCTCCGGACTGTCAGTCGGGCTGCTGGGAATGGGGTGGACCATCGTCGTCGCATTGGTGCTCACCGCGCTCGCCGCCGCGCACCTGCTCACCCTCCGCATGCCGGAGGAAGTGCGCGTGGCGGCAACGGACGCCCACGGCGGATTCGATCTTCGGGGATCGTTTGCGGCCGTACTGGCCATTTCCGGGCTGTTCGCGCTGATCCTGTTTTCGACGTTCAACAACTTCATCGGCGGCGTCTACATGGCGCTGATGGATCCGTACGGGCTGGAAATGTTTTCCGTGGAAATGTGGGGCGCCGTCTTTGCCTTTGGAGCCACCGGGTTCATCATTGGCGGTGCCCTGATCGGCAAATTCGGGCTTGGCGCCAACCCCTTGCGCACCCTGCTGATTGCGGTGGTGGCCATGGGGATCCTCGGCGCGGTCTTTACACTGCGGGAGTGGGCGTGGCTCTACATCCTCGGGATCTGGCTGTACCTGGTGCTGGTTCCGTTCGTGGAGGCGGCCGAGCAAACCGTGATCCAGCGGGTTGTGCCGCTGCCCCAGCAGGGCCGTGTGTTCGGCTTCGCCATGGCATTCGAGTCTGCCGCGGCACCCGTCACGGCGTTCCTCATCGCGCCGATCGCCCAGTTCTGGATCATCCCCTACGCGCGGTCTGCCGAGGGAGCAGCGTTCCTGGCGCCGCTGCTGGGTGAGGGCACCTCCCGCGGAATCGCCCTGGTGTTCCTGGTAGCCGGCATCATCATGATCGCTGCCGCCCTGCTGGCCTTTCTGACCCCGGTGTACCGCCGGGTGTCCGCTTCGTATGCGGAGTCGCCGGCAGAAGCGCGGGCGGCCGGTTAAACGCCGGGTGCCCCGGTTCACACGCGAACCGGGGCACCAGGGAAGATACAGGTGGCTAGACTCCCAGGGCTTCCTTCAGGGCGGCGACGTGGCCGTCGGCCTGGACCTGGTACTGGGCCAGGGTGACGTTGCCTTCGGGGTCCACCACAACCGTGGAGCGGACGATCCCTTCGTGGATTTCGCCGTTGACCAGCTTTTCGCCCCAGGCGCCGTAGGCCAGGGCCACCGCGTGCTCGGGGTCGGAGAGCAGCGGGAAGGTCAGGGAGAAGTCGCCCGTGAAGCCGGCCAGGGCCTCGGGGGCGTCGGGGGAGATGCCGACAACTTCGTAGCCCTTGCCCTGCAGCGAGGCCAGGCTGTCGCGGAAGTCGCAGGCCTCGGTGGTGCACCCGGGGGTGGCGGCCTTCGGGTAGAAGTACACGATGACGTTCTTGCCGCGGTAATCGGCCAAGGAGGTTTCCCGGCCCTGGGCGTCCCGGAGGGTGAACTCAGGAGCCGGGGTGCCGGGCTGGAGTTTGGTGGTCAGGGTGGGGCTCATGGCGTTCCTTTGAAAGACTCGGTCAGTGATGGCCAAACATCTAGTGAAGCGGGTTGCCGCTGAGAGATACAACTCGCGCGTCATATGCAGTATTCCGCCGGACCCCGGACCACCGCGTGGGGCCCGGGGACAAACTGGTAGCCGCCGCCGCGCACGGTGGCCACCGCGTGGCGGGCGTTGCCCAGCTTCCGCCTGATCCTGCCGACGTAGACGTCGATGGCACGGGCGGTGGCGCCGGGGAAGTCCAGCGACTCCAGGAACTGCTGCAGTTCCTCGCGTGCAACGGTACGGGACAGGTGGGTCACCAGGTAGCGGAGCACCTTGTATTCGACGCCGGTCAGGGGCACCGGCTGGCCGTCGAGCAGGACCATCTCGGCGGCCAGGTCCACGGCCATGGTGCTGACCGGGCCGGCCGACGGCGGCAGGTGGGTGCCGCCGTCGGCATCAGTTGCGCCGGGGTCCGCTGCGGTGGAAGAAACGCGAGAGGAGTCGGCTGCGGCTCCTTCCGTGGCAGAGGACCCGGACGTGGGGGCTCCGGCGGCAGGCCAGTGGACTTCCGCCTCCGGAGCAGTTTCGAGGGCCCTCGCAAGGACCATGCGGGCGGCGTGGCGCAGGACCTCGGGGCTGGTTCCTTCGGCCGGAACCACCCACAGTGCCAGGCCCCGTGCGGCTGCCCGCTTGGCGAGCACAGGACTCCCGTGCACGCCCCCGGGGTGATGGGCTTCCACGGCCATGGCGCGTCCTATACGCCGCCGCGGCGGATCAGCTTGCCCGTGGGGGTCTGGCCGTCCACTACGGCGCCGCGCAGGAAAGTCTTGCGGACCACGCCCGAGAGGGTCCTGCCGTCGTACGGGGTGATGGGGTTCTTGTGCTTGAGCTTGGAAACATCCACCACGAAGGCCTCGTCGGGGGCGAAGACCGCGAAATCGGCGTCGTAGCCCAGGGCCAGCTGTCCCTTGTTGGTGAGCCGGGCCAGGTTGGCCGGCTTTTCCGCCATCCAGGACACCACCTGCTCCAGCGGGATCCCACGCTGCCGTGCCTCGCTCCAGATCAGGGACAGGCCCAGCTGCAGCGAGGAAACGCCGCCCCAGGCCACGGCAAAGTCGCCGTTCTCCAGGTCCTTCAGGTCCAGCGTGGAGGGGGAATGGTCCGAGACGATGCAGTCGATGGTGCCGTCCAGCAGGCCCTGCCACAGCAGTTCCCGGTTGGAAGCCTCGCGGATAGGCGGGCAGCACTTGTAGGCGGTGGCGCCGTCAGGAATTTCCTCGGCCATCAGGGTCAGGTAGTGCGGGCAGGTCTCCACGGTGAGCTTGACGCCGTCGCGCTTTGCCGAGGCGATCATGGGCAGGGCGTCCGACGACGACAGGTGCAGGATGTGCGCCCGCGCGCCCGTCCAGCGGGCCCGTTCGATGACCTCCGCGATCGCCTTGTTCTCGGCGCCGCGGGGGCGGGAGGCCAGGAACGTGGAGTAGTGGTCGCCACCCGGGTGCGGTGCGCGGTCAATGGCGTGCGAGTCCTCGGCATGGACGATCATGAGCGAGTCGAAGGACTTCAGCTCGGCCATGTCCTCTTCCATCTCGTCCGCGTCCAGGTGCGGGAACTCGTCCACGCCGGAGTGCAGCAGGAAGCACTTGAAACCAAAGACGCCCTCGTCGTGCAGCGGGCGCAGGTCGGCCTTGTTGCCGGGGATGGCGCCGCCCCAGAACCCGACGTCGATGAACGCCTGGTCCTCGGCCACCTCGCGCTTGAGCTTCAGGTTCTCCACCGTGGTGGTGGGCGGGACGGAGTTCAGCGGCATGTCGATGATGGTGGTGACGCCGCCGGCTGCCGCGGCACGGGTGGCGGAGGCAAAGCCCTCCCACTCGGTGCGGCCGGGCTCGTTGACGTGGACGTGGGTGTCCACTAGTCCGGGGAGCAGGGTCTCGTCGTCGGCCAGTTCGATCACTTCGGTGCCGGCCAGGCCGTTGCCGAGCGGCTCGATGGCGACGATCCTGCCGTTGCGGACGCCCACTTCCCGCGGGGCGATGCCGGCGGTGGTCAGGATGCGCCGGCCCCGGATGACGAGGTCAAAACGTTCTTCAGACACGGAGGTCCTCCTTGGTGCTTGGGGTGCGGGACAGCCTGTTGGCTGCCAACCTCCCGCTGATCTGGGTGCCGAGCTGTTCCAGAAGCTGTCCGGCCTCTGCTATGCATCTGTTTACATCGCTTTCGAGTTCGGTCAAAGCGTAGACGTCCTCGAATCCGGCGGCCGCAGCCTGGCCTTGCCCGAGGGTGCTCCGGCCGCACACGGCGACCACCGGGACGCCCTGCGCGGCGGCTGCACGTGCAACGCCCATGGGGGTCTTGCCCAGCAGGCTTTGCTCGTCCAGGCTGCCTTCGCCAGTGATCACCAGGTCGGCGCCGGCAAGGCGTTCGGCGAGCCCGGTGAACTCAAGGACGACGTCGATGCCCGGCCGCCGCGTTGCGGCCAGGACGGCGATCGCCGCGTACCCCACGCCGCCGGCTGCCCCGGCTGCGGGGGCCTCGGCGGCCTTGACGGCGCGGAATCCGATTTCCCTGGCCAGGACTTCGACAAACCTGGCCAGGGCGGCGTCGAGCATGCCGACGTCTTGTGGTGTGGCACCCTTTTGCGGGCCGAAAACCGCCGCGGCGCCCTGGGCGCCCAGCAGGGGGTTGTCGACGTCGGATGCCAGCACGAAGCGGGTGTCCACCAGGCGGGGTTCAAAGCCGGTGAAATCGATGCTGTGCAGGTTCGCGAGCGCCGCTCCGCCGGGTGGCAGTTCGTTGTTCCGGGCGTCCAGGAACCTGGCGCCGAGTCCTTGCAGGAGCCCGGCCCCGCCGTCGGTGTTTGCACTGCCTCCGACGCCGAGCACGATCCGCCGGCAGCCCGCATCGAGCGCGGCCCGGATGAGTTGGCCCGTGCCCAGGCTCGTGGCGGTAGTGGCTGCAGCGCGGTCAGGCCGGCCGCCTTTCCGGACGCCCGGCACCAGCGCCAGCCCGGACGCCGTGGCCATCTCGATGACGGCTTCGTGGCCGCGGACGGCGAATTCGGCGTCGACGGGCTCCCCGGTGGGGCCGCTCACCGTTGCCGTGCGGCGGGTGAAGCCGGAGCCGACGGCGGCGTCGAGGGTGCCCTCGCCGCCGTCGGCCACCGGAATCCGGACGACGTCCAGGTTTCCGCCAACGCCCCGCTGCAGGCCCTTTTCCAGGTGGCTGCACACCTCCGGGGCGGACAACGATCCCTTGAACTTGTCCGGGGCAATCACGATCCGCATGGTTAGCCCTGCAGAGCCAGGATGGCGGTGGGGGCGTCGGCGGCGGTCTCGGCCAGTTCCTCGAACTCGTTCACGGCGTTGATTTCCACGCCCATGGAGATGTTGGTGACCTTTTCCAGGATCACTTCGACCACCACGGGAACCTGGAACTCGCCCATCAGCGCCTTGGCCTTGTCGAACGCGGCGGCGAGGTCGTTGGGGTCCTCCACGCGGACGGCCTTGCAGCCCAGGCCCTCGGCCACCTTGAGGTGGTCAACGCCGTAGCCGCGGGTGTCCTCGGACAGGTGCGTGCTGTTGATGTTCTCGAAGGCCAGGGACACGTTCTGTTCCATGTTGAACCCGCGCTGGGACTGGCGGATCAGGCCCAAGTAGGAGTTGTTCACCACCACGTGGATGTACGGCAGGTTGAACTGCGCGCCCACGGCCAGTTCCTCGATCATGAACTGGAAATCGTAGTCGCCGGAGAGGGCCACCACGGTCTGGTCCGGGTTGGAGCGCGCGACGCCGAGCGCGGCCGGGGCGGTCCAGCCCAGCGGACCTGCCTGGCCGGCGTTGATCCACTTGCGCGGGCCGAACACGTGCAGCATCTGCGCGCCGGCGATCTGTGACAGGCCGATGGTGGACACGTAGGTGGTGTCGCGGCCAAAGGACTTGTTCATCTCCTCGTACACGCGCTGCGGCTTGATGGGGATGTTGTCGAAGTGCGTCTTGCGGTGCAGGGAGGCCTTGCGGTCCTGGCATTCGGCAACCCAGGCGCTGTAGTCCGGCAGGGACCCGGCAGCAGCCCGCTCCTTGGCGAGCTCAACCAGCCCTGCCAGCGCCGCGCCGGCGTCGGACGCGATGCCCAGGTCCGGCGAGAACACACGGCCGATCTGGGTGGGCTCGATGTCGATGTGCACGAACTTGCGGCCCGCCGTGTAGGTCTCCAGGCCGCCGGTGTGGCGGTTGGCCCAGCGGTTGCCGATGCCGATCACGAAGTCGCTCTGCAGGTAGTTCTCGTTGCCGTAGCGGTGCGAGGTCTGCAGCCCCACCATGCCGGCCATCAGCTGGTGGTCGTCGGGGATGGTGCCCCAGCCCATCAGGGTGGGGATGACGGGCACGTTGAGGGTCTCGGCCAGTTCCACCAGCTGCGCCGAGGCACAGGCGTTGATGATGCCGCCGCCGGCGACGATCAGCGGGTGCTTGGCGGCCAGGAGCATGTCCAGGGCCTTTTCGAGCTGCTTGCGGGAGGCCTTGGGCTTCTCGACTGGCAGGGGCTCGTAGGTGTCGATGTCGAACTCGATCTCCGCCATCTGAACGTCGATGGGCAGGTCCAGCAGCACGGGGCCGGGGCGGCCGGAGCGCATCAGCTGGAAGGCCTTCTGGAAGGCACCGGGAACCTGGCCGGGTTCCAGGATGGTCATGGCCATCTTGGTCACGGGGGCGGCGATGGATTCGATGTCCACGGCCTGGAAATCTTCCTTGTGCAGCTTGGCCACGGGCGCCTGGCCGGTGATGCAGAGCATGGGGATGGAGTCTGCCCATGCGGCGTAGAGCCCGGTGATCATGTCGGTGCCGGCGGGGCCGGAGGTGCCGATGCAGATGCCGATGTTGCCGTCCTTGGCGCGGCTGAAGCCGTCGGCCATGTGGCTGGCGCCTTCAACGTGGCGGGCCAGGGTGTGGCGGATGCCGCCGTGGGCGCGCATTGCGGAGTAGAAGGGGTTGATCGCGGCGCCTGGCAGGCCGAACGCCTCGATGGCGCCTTCCTTTTCCAGGATGGCCACCGCTGCATCAACGGTACGCATCTTGCTCATGGGGTGCTCCTTGAAAGCTTGAAAGTCTGTTTTTGGGTGTGCTGAAGGTACCGTCGTCGTCTTTAGGGACGACGGCGGCTGCCCTGCCGTGTTTCTTAGGCGCCTATGCGCCTGGCCTTATTTCCTGCCGCTGAGCTGCAGGACCTGCTTGAAGAGACCGGAGTGGTCAAGGCCGCCGTCGCCCTGGTTGACGGTGGCGGCGACGAGCTGGGCGACGACGGCGCCGAGCGGGATGGCGACGTTGGCTTCGCGGGCGGCGGAGGTCACGATGCCCAGGTCCTTGTGGTGCAGGGCAAGGCGGAAGCCGGGGTCGAAGTTGCGGTCGAGCATCTTCTGGCCCTTCTGGTCAAGGACCTTGGAGCCGGCCAGGCCGCCGCCGAGGACCTTGAGGGCGGCGTCGGTGTCCACGCCGTAGGCCTCGAGGAAAGCGATGGCTTCGCCGAGGACCTCGATGTTGACGGCGACGATCAGCTGGTTGGCAGCCTTGACGGTCTGGCCGGAGCCGGAGGGGCCTACGTGGACGATGGTCTTGCCGACGGCGTTCAGGACGTCCTGGGCGTCGTCGAAGTCCGCCTTGTCGCCGCCGACCATGATGGACAGGACGGCGTCGATGGCGCCCTGTTCGCCGCCGGAGACCGGGGCGTCGAGGGGGCGGATGCCGGCTTCGCGGGCCTCGTCCGAGAGGCGCTTTGCGACGTCGGGGCGGATGCTGGAGGCGTCGATCCACAGGGTGCCCTGCTTGGCGTTGGCGAACACGCCGTCCTTGCCGCTGACGACGCCCTCGACATCGGGGGAGTCCGGCACCATGGTGATGACGACGTCGGCTTCCTTGACGGCGTCAGCGATGCTCGAGACGCCCTTGCCGCCCTCGGAGACGAGCTTGTCGATCTTGTCCTGGCTGCGGTTGAAGCCGGTGACGGTGTGGCCGGCCTTGACCAGGTTGATGGCCATGGGCAGGCCCATGATTCCGAGGCCGATGACTGCAACGTTGCTCATGATGGTTCTTCTTTCTGGAAAGTCTTTGGGGTGGCGGGCGGTTATGCGCCGGTTAGTTGCTGATGCGCTCGCGGATGGCCCAATTGAAGGCCGTTTCCTGCGGCTCCTTGTATTCGAGGCCGATGTAGCCCTCGTAGCCGAGTTCGCGGCTGCGGGCGATCCACTCGCCGAGGGGGAGGGTGCCGGTGCCGGGGGCGCCGCGGCCGGGGTTGTCGGCGATCTGGATGTGGCCGAAGTCCTTGGCGTGGTTTTCGATGACGGCTTCAACGTCGTCGCCGTTGACTGCCAGGTGGTAGAAGTCGGCGAGGAGTTTGACGTTGTCGACGCCGGCCTCCGCCTTGACGCGGGCGATGACCTTGAGTGCGTCGTCGGCGGTCAGGAGCGGGTACTTGGGTGCTCCGCTGACGGGTTCGAGGAGGACGGTGCCGCCGATGCGGGCGACGCCTTCGGCAGCTGCCGCAAGGTTCTTGACGGCGAGCTCGTCCTGCTCTTCGGGGGTGAACTCGTCCTGCCGGTTGCCGTAGAGGGCGTTGAACGCCTTGCAGCCCAGGCGTTCCCCGATGCCGGCCACAACGTCGATGTTGTCCTTGAACTCGGAGCAGCGGCCCTTCCAGGAGACCAGGCCGCGGTCGCCGCCGGGCATGTTGCCCGCGTTGAAGTTCAGGCCGGTGAGCTGGACGCCGGCATCCGTAATGGCGTTCTCGAACTTGGCGATTTCGCCGTCTGCGGGGACCGAGGTCTCGAAGGGCCACCAGAACTCGACGGCGTCGAAGCCTGCTGCCTTGGCGGCGGCGGGCCGTTCGAGCAGGGGCAGCTCCGTGAGGAGGATGGAGCAGTTCACTGTGTACGTCATCGTAGGTCCTTCCGAGGGGAGGGGTTCTGATCTATCTTCCCTTGCTTCCGGCATCTTCACCGTTTCCGCTTTGTGGAATTTAGATTCTGCTTTATGAAAGTGTAGGGAACGTGGGGCGGGGGAGTCAAGGGGAGGGGGGCGGGGCCGCCGCTCCATCACCGGCAGGCCGGGCCGCTGGCCGACATATACTCCGAGCATGCCAATCATGCGCTTCGACCGAGACAATCAAGTGACGCCATCTACTCCCGGGCAGGGCGGAGCGGGCCTGTGAGCGGCGGCCTCGTAGCGTTGCTCGACGACATTGCCGCCTTGGCGCGCATCGCAGCCGCATCAGTGGATGATGTGGCCGCAGGGGCAGCCAAAGCCGGCACCAAGGCGGCGGGCGTGGTGATCGATGACGCCGCGGTCACGCCCCAGTACGTGTCCGGAGCCGACCCGTCCCGCGAACTGCCAATGATCAAGAAGATCTTCTGGGGCTCGTTGCGGAACAAGCTGCTGATCATCCTGCCGGCACTGCTGCTGATCAGCGCCTTCATCCCGTGGATCATCCCGTTCATCCTCATGCTGGGCGGCACCTACCTCTGCTACGAAGGCGCGGAGAAGGTCTGGCACAAGCTGCGCGGGCACCATGAGGCTGACGAAGACTCACCTGCCGTGGACCGGGGCGCCGACGCCGAAGCCAAAGTAGTAAAGGGCGCCATCATCACCGACTTCATCCTGTCCTGCGAGATCATGGTCATCGCCATGAACGAGGTCCCCGATGCCTCCCTGTGGGTCCGGGCGCTGATCCTGGTCGTCGTGGCGATTGTGATCACCATCGCCGTCTACGGCGCCGTCGCCCTCATCGTGAAAATGGACGACGTCGGCATGCACCTCGCAGCCAAGGACTCCGCAAGCTCCCAGCGCTTTGGCGAACTGCTGGTGCGGGGAATGCCTGCCGTGCTGGGCGCCATCACCTTCATCGGGACGATCGCCATGCTCTGGGTGGGCGGCCACATCATGCTGCAGGGATCGCACGATCTCGGCTGGCACGCGCCGTACGACCTGGTCCACGCCCTCGAGCACCCGTTTGCTGGAATCCCCGTGGCGGGCGGCTTCCTTGCCTGGCTCGTCAACACCCTGTGCTCCGCAGTACTTGGCGTTATCTGGGGCAGTATCGTCATGGCCGTCGTGACGCCGTTGCTCAAGGCACTGCCGTCCAACAAGGCCAAGGCGAAGGACGGCCATGCGGAGGGTGGCAGCCACGCCGCCGCCCAGCCGCCGGCGAAAAACGACGGCGACATGGCCTCCTAGCCGCGGTCCAGCGCCGCGGGCGCGAATGAAGAAAGAACAACGACGACGGGCTCCGCACCAGACCAGGTGCGGAGCCCGTCGTCGATGCGGAGCACCTAGTGCTGCAGGTCCTTCCCCTTGGTCTCGGGAATGGTGAACACGAACGCCGCGCTGACCACCAGCAGCAGCACTGCGTACACGTTGAACACCTGCGGCGCACCCAGCGAGGACCCAAGCCACTGCTGCAGGTACGGCGCGGTCCCGCCGAACAGTGCCACGCAGATGGAGTAGGGGACGCCCACGCCCACGGTGCGGATCGACGTCGGGAAAAGCTCCGCGTAGACGGCGGGCACAATGGCGGCGCTCGCGGCGATGAAGACCAGCATCACGGACATGGAGACCGCGAGTTGCCAGGCGGAGTCCTTCAGCAGCCAGGTCATGGGAAAGTGCAATAGGGCCGAGCCGATGGCGCCGGCCCACAGCACCTTCTTGCGCCCGATCCGGTCCGACAGCTTGCCCCACACCGGCAGGGCGGCGATGAACACGATATTGGCGACCACGCCGGCCCACAGCGCCTCGCCGCGGTCGATCTTCAGTGCGGTGGTGGCGTAGCTCGGTGCCACGACGCCCCAGATGTAGTAGATGACAGTCAGGCCGACGGTCAGGCCGATCACCTGCAGCGCCTGCTTGCGGTAGCGGACAATCTGCGGCCAGATGGGAGCGCGCTTCTCCGCCAGCGCTTCACCCTCGAAGGCGTCCGTCTCGTGCAGGCGGGACCGCATGATCAGCGCGTACAGCCCCATCGCGGCGCCGATCAGGAACGGGATCCGCCAGCCCCAGGCGTTCATCGCCTCGGTGCTCAGGGCCATGTTCAGGACCGCGCCCAGCAGCGTGCCGAACAGGATGCCCACCGTCCCCGAGGTGTAGATCAGGGTGGCCCAGAACCCGCGGTGCTCCTTGGGTGCCATTTCGGAGAGGTATGTCTGCGACGACGGCAGCTCGCCGCCGTGCGCCAGGCCCTGGATCAGCCGGGCCACCAGCAGCATCAGCGAGGCGAACGCACCAACACTGGCGAACGTAGGCGCGATGCCGATCATCAGGCTGCCCAGCGAGGCGAGGCCGACGGCGAGGGTCATCGACGTTTTCCGGCCCACCCGGTCGCCGATCCAGCCGAACAGGAAGCCGCCGAAGGGGCGTGCCACGAAACCGACGGCGAAAATCGCGAGGGTGGACAGCACGGCGGACGCCGGGTCCTGCTTGCTGAAGAGCTGGCTGGCGATGAACGGTGTGAAGGTGGCGTAGATGGCCCAGTCGTACCATTCGACGGCGTTGCCGATGCCGGTGCCGACGATGGTCTTCGCGGTGGACATGCGTCCAGTCTGTGGCGTGGTTGCTGCAACGGACATGATCTTCTTCCTGGGTGTTGTTTCGTTTGTGGTGGAACGGGCGGCGGCGCTGCTGCCCTTAGGCGCGCTGTTCATGGTCAGCAGGTCCGCGAAAGCGCGGCCAGCCGGGAAACGGCGAGCTCGGCGTAGAGGGCTGCCCCGTCAGCCAGCACGCCGTCGTCGAACGTTGCGTACGGGGAGTGGTTGAACGGCGAGGTGGCCGGGTCCCCACCCGGGGCGACGGCGCTGAGTCCGACGAACGTGCCGGGCACCTCGGCCAGCACCCGGGAAAAGTCCTCGGACCCGCTCAGCGGCGTGGCCCAGCGTGAGAGGCGGCGCTCGCCGAAGAGCTCCGTGATCACCTTTTCGGCGGTATGCGTTTCGTCCTCGTCGGTGATGGTGAGCGGGTATTCCTGCAGGTAGTCGACGGCTACCTCCACCCCGTGCGCCGCGGCAATTCCCTTGAGCAGGCGCGGGACGGCCTCCATCATCTTCACCCGCGATGCTTCCGAGAACGTCCGGATGGTGGCCTCGATCCGGGCCGACTCCGGGATGACATTGCGTTTGGTACCCGCGTGCAGCACCCCCACGGACAGGACGACGGGGTCGAACATGTTGAACTGGCGGGTGACCATGACCTGCAAGGCAGTCACCATTTCAGCGGCAACGGTGACCGGGTCCTTGGCCGAATGCGGCGCGGAGCCGTGGCCGCCGGCCCCGAGCACCGTGACCTCGAGCCCGTCGGAGGCGCTGAGCATGACGCCGCGCTTGGTGCAGAAGGTGCCGTGCGGTTCCAGCGAGGAGAAGACGTGCATGCCGTAGGCAGCCTGGACGCGGGGTCCGGCGGCGTCGAGGACGCCTTCGCGCAGCATGTAGCTGGCGCCGTCGAACCCTTCCTCGCCGGGCTGGAACATCAGGACGACGTCGCCCTGCAGCAGGTGCCTCTTCTCGGCCAGGAGGGTGGCGGCTCCGGCGAGCATGGAGGTGTGCAGGTCGTGGCCGCAGGCGTGCATCGCGCCGTCCGCCTGGGACGTGTAGTCGACACCGGTCTTCTCCTGGACAGGCAGCCCGTCCATGTCGGCGCGGAGGAGGACGGCGGGGGCAGCGCCGTTCCTGTCGCCGTGGGGGTTGCCGCCGGGGTTGCCCCCGCGCAGGACCGCGGTGACCGACGTCGTTTCCTTGCCCAGGGTGATCTCGAAGGGGAGGCCGTCGAGCGCCTGCAGGACCCGTTCCTGCGTGCGGGGGAGGTGAAGGCCGATTTCCGGCTGCCGGTGCAGGTCGTGGCGCAGGCGGGTGAGGTCTTCCTGCAGGTCTTTGGCGTCGTCGGTAATGGGCACGTGTACTCCTCGGCAGTCGGCATCAGGGCTTGTGGACTATTCTGAAGTGGCGTGGTTCACATCCACGGGAAGCGCTGGAAATATACTTCTTCAAGCCGTCTGGGACAGGATCTATGCAACAGGAACGAGTTACTGCAACAGAACTGAGCGAGGAGGACCTTGCCCTGATCCAGGTCCTGCAGGCCTCGCCCAGGATGGGCTGGGCCGATGCCGCGAAGGTGCTGGATGTTCACGCCACCACCCTTGCCGCCCGCTGGGACCGGCTCACCGCAGGCGGGGCCGCTTGGGTAACGGCCCATCTGGCCGGCGACCCCAAGCAGATGCTGTTGGCCTATGTGGCCGTGGACTGCGAGATGAACCGCAGGGAAAGCGTCACTGCCCAGCTCGCCGCCATCCCGGAGATCGTTACCGTGGAGGAGGCGGCCAGCAACCGGGACCTGATGCTGACAGTGATCACGCGCTCGCTCGAGGAGTTCAGCGAAAAGATCATTTCCCGGCTCAAGGCGATTGAGGGCCTGACCAAGTATCAGGTGGCCCTGTGCACCCGGCTGCACAGCAGTGGGGACGACTGGCGGCTGAACGTCCTGAGCCGGGCCCAACTCGCAACATTGCGGACCCTCGGGCCCCAGGCCGTCCCGGAGGAGGCAAAGGCAGCCGCCGGCCAGCTGCCGCAGAGCCACCTGGACCTGCTGCCGTTCCTGGCCCGGGACGGCCGGGCCACCGCGGCGGAGATCGCACGCGGCCTGGGCCGCCATCCGGCCACCGTCCAGCGCCAGCTGAACCGGGTGCTCGCCAGCGGGATCCTCTCATTCCGTTGTGAAATAGCCCAGCGCTATTCCTCGTTCCCGGTGACCTGCCAGTGGTTCGTCAACGTGCCGGCCGGACAGCACGAGGCGGCGGCCGCCGGGATCCGCACCATCAGCAACGTCCGGCTCAGCGCCTCCACCACGGGCCCCACCAACTTTGTCATCATCATGTGGCTGCACACGCTCGCGGATGTCATGTCCGCCGAGCTGGCACTGCAACAGAAGGTCCCCGGGATCGACATCGTCGAGAGCGCGGTGATGCTGCGGACGGTCAAGCGGGTGGGCTGGATGCTGAAGGAAGATACGACGGCGAGTGGCGCCGTCGTACATGCCGGAAACCTGGGTGCCGCCGCGGACTGAAGCAGCACAAAGCGGGAGCCAGGGGCATTGCCCCTGGCTCCCACTTTGCGCGGGGTAAACCGCCTAATGCCCGTGATGGTCCACTTCCACTACGGCGCTTTTCTCCCACGCGGTCCAGTCCGACCAGTGTCCGCCGTGGTTCTGCACCCGGAACGACACGAGTTGGTAGACCTCTTCACCCTTGCGGTGATGGTCGCCGACATCGACCCGGTAGTGAAGGGTCTTTGCGTCGTCGTGACGATCAAAGTCAACGGTGACCAGCCGTTTGGCGATGAGGTCGTCGTCGTGATGACCTCGCTCGTCCTCGTAGACGCGCTGGCGGATCTCGACGGTCTTTTCGCCGTTGCAGTCGACCTTGATACTGAAGTCGACGTCGTCGCCGTGGAGGTCCTTTGGATCCAACGGGTCCACCGTACAGCCGTAGCGGCTTGTTTCGGCGTTGGCCGGCGCGGCCAGTGCCAGGAAGCCTCCGAACATACCTAGTGACAGGACCGGAACCAGGGTGATCTTTGCCCGGGTTGAGCGGTTCATTGGGGTGTTGGACATTTTGTTGCTCCTCAAAGGATGCGAATACCTTTGCGGGCAGGCTTGAGGCGGTCGAGTGATGAGCATGTTGTGATAGACCAGTGCGGCGGCGTCCGCCTGCCCGTCCCATTTCAAACAGCGCGCCCGGCAAAGGGGGGCGGCTTCGGCTCCGGATCTCTTCATCTTTGGGCATCCGGTTGTTTAATCATCCGGCTGTATCTGGGGGGATGCCAGAGGGGTGCCTACCCTACCTACGGGTATTTTTCAAGACTTGCGGCACCGGTTTTGTTCCTGCCGGCGCTGTCCATGCCCGTACTGAACCATAGCCGCCTCATCCAACTTAATAGTTCCGCATCGCGGATTTATCTTTCCGGAAACATAGCCTTCCTACTGTTGCTCACGACCCTGCGGCGCCACTGCGCCGCGAGCCCCTCAACGAACAGGCACTGGCATGAACACCACGGACACAGGACCCTCCCCGCAATCCGTCCCGGCGGCGCGCAGGAAACCGGTGTACAAGTCCCTTTTCTTCCAGATCATGGCTGCGGTTATGGCCGGCATCGCGATCGGCCACCTGTGGCCGGATCTCGGCGCAGGACTTCGCCCCCTTGGTGACGGGTTCATCCAGCTGATCAAGATGATCATCGCCCCGCTGATCTTCCTGGTGATCGTCACCGGCATCGCGGCGGTCAGCGACGTCAAGGCCGTCGGCCGGGTGGGTATCAAGGCCTTGGCCTATTTCACCGCCGCGACGATGTTCGCGCTGGTATTCGGCCTGGTGGTGGGAAACCTGGTGCAGCCGGGCGCAGGCCTCAACATCGACCCCGCCAGCCTGTCCCAGGACGCCCTCAACGCCAAGACCTCCACGGCCCCGCCCAAGGATGCCGGCGCCTTCCTGCTGGGGATCATCCCCACCAGCGTGGTGGGCGCATTCGCCAGCAACAGCCTCCTGCAGGTCCTCTGTTTCTCCGTGTTCTTCGGGGCCGCGATCGTCGTCGTCGGACGTGAACGCTGCCTGCCGGTGATCACCCTGCTGGAGACCGTGCTTGAACTGTTCTACAAGATCATGGGCTGGGTCATGCGTGTGGCGCCGGTCGGCGCATTCGGCGCCATGGCGTTCATCATCGGCCAATACGGGCTAGGTTCCCTGGGCACATACGCGCTGCTGATCGCCGCCTGCTACGGCGCGGCGGTGGTGTTCATCGGGCTGCTGTTCGTGGTGGCCTGGGCGTACCCGCGGGTGCCGCTGTGGCAGTTCATGAAGTACACGCGGGAGGAATTCCTGCTGGCCCTCGGCACGGCGTCCACGGAGTCCGTGCTGCCGCGGATCATGACCAAGCTGACCAACGCCGGCTGCTCCCGCGCCACCACGGGCCTGGTGGTTCCCGCCGGGTACTCCTTCAACCTCGACGGCGCAGCCCTGTACCTTTCCATTTCGCTGCTCTTCCTGGCCCAGGCCTTCGGCTACAACCTGGACCTGGGCCAGCAGCTCGCTGCCCTCGGCGTGCTGATGCTGACGTCCAAGGGCATGGCAGGGGTGCCCGGTTCCGCCTTCCTCGCTCTGTCCGCCACTGCAGGTGCCCTGGGCATCTTCCCGGTTGCCGGCGTCGCGCTGCTCCTGGGCGCCGACCGGCTGATGGACTCCATGCGCGTGGTGGTGAACCTGCTGGGCAACTGCGTGGCCACGTTCGTGGTGGCCACATGGGAGGGCCAGTTCGACCGTGACGCCATGCTTCGCGCCTTTGCGGGGGAAGATGCGGGCTCCGAAGAGAATGCGGTTGCTTTTGAACCCGCACCCGCACCCGAACCCGAAGCTGCACCTGCCGCGCCGGCGGCGGCCCGCTAGCCTATGCCGGACTGTCGGGGCCTGCCGCAGACTGTCCCTTGCCGAAACCATGCCGCTGCTGTCCGGCGGGAATGGCGGCGATCGGGTTTTCGGTCCGGGGCTCGCCGCTGCGCCAGGTTGTTGCGGCCTGCGAGTGGATCGCGGCAAACGGGGTAAGTGAGGTCACATGAAACCGTTGCCTGCACTGGAGCTCGTCACCCGTTTCGAGGACGCCGAATGGCTTGACCCGTTGGCCAAGAGCGTCCGGAAGATCGTCAGGAAGGCCGTTCCGGCCCGCTGGGCACGGGACGTCCTGCATGGCGTCCCCATCGGCCACCCCGTGCACCCGCTGGCGGTCCAGGTGCCGATCGGCGCCTGGGTTTCCGCCGGCGTGCTCGATGCCGTCCCGGGAGGTGGAAAGGCTGCGGGGCTGCTGATCGGCGTGGGAACCGCGAGCGTATTGCCGGCCGCCCTGGCCGGTTTTACCGACTGGTCGCAGCTGCACCCGCAGCAGCAGCGAGTGGGACTGGTACACGCCGCGGCCAATGTGACGGCAACCAGCCTTTATCTTGCCTCGTTGGTGCAGCGGGCCCGCGGAAGCCAGGGCAGTGGGAAGGTGCTGGCGTACCTGGGGCTTGCAACAGTGAGTGCCGGCGGCTTCCTGGGCGGCCACCTCACCTACCGGCAGGCCGCCGGCGTGAACCACAGCGAGGAAATCCCGCACCGTTTCCCGTCCGGCTGGCATCCTCTCGCGCCGCTGTCGGAGCTGCCCCAGGGCGAACTGCACAAGCGCGACGTCGCCGGGATTCCGCTGCTCGTGCACCGCAACGGAGACACGGTGGACGTGCTGTCCGACGTGTGCAGCCACCTGTCCGGGCCACTGCACGAAGGCAAGATCAAGGACGACGACGGGGACCCGTGCGTCGTCTGCCCCTGGCACCGGAGCACCTTCTCGCTGCGCACCGGCGAAGTGAAGGCCGGCCCCGCCACGTCCAGGCAGCCGCGTTTCGAAACGCGGGTAACCGGCGACCTCGTGGAGGTGTGCCTTCCCGGCGCGGACGGGTAGAAAGGCCGTTCGGCCCTACTCGCTATGGTGCGGCCGCGCCACACTGGGCCTATGGCGGGGTCCAAGGGAGTGCATGCACCGTGAGCAATCTTCGGCAGGACACCGCAGACCTCTACAAGGCGCGCAAGGGATCGGTTGACTTCGTGGACGTTCCCTTGCTCCTTTACGCGCTGGTGCGCGGCGAGGAGGATCCCAATGGGCCGGCCTTCGCCGAGGCTTTGCAGGCGCTCTTCACCATCAGCTACGCGGCGCACTTCCGCTTAAAAAAGGAGTCCGGCGCCGTGACGCACATGATGCCGCTGGAGGCTCTGTGGTGGTTTGACGAGCCGGCGCAGGCGGAGCCGGTCGAAGCCGTCGCTGCGGGCTTCGCGGGCATGGCCGGTGGGCGGGAATCGTGGCGTTGGCAGGCCATGATGGTGCAGCCCGAGCCAATCGACGAAGCGTTGCTGGAGCGGGCGGTGCAGGATTCCAGGCCCAAGCACCATGAGATCTACCTGGGCGACCCGCGCCGCAGCGCGCCGGAGAAGCTGCGGACCCTGATCCGCCACCCCGTGGCGTGACTGCACGGCCACCAGCAGGGACGGGGGAGGTCATGACAGACGAGGGCGTTCGAAGACTTGCAGGATGGACAGGCCTGGGAATGGTGGCCTTTTCCTTGGCCCAGTTCCCGCTCTACCTCATGCAGGATCCATCGATCGGGATCTATGACGGTGCAGCCGGTTCCGCAGAGGCGCTGCGGTTGCGCAACGTCATCTTCACCCGGGTGCTGCTGGACCTTTTCCTGTATGCATCGGGTATGGCTTTTGCCGCAGGTCTGGCGCACCTGATCCGCCGTGCGGATCCCCGTCACGGCTGGGCCTCATCGCTGGTGATGGCCTCCATGTCGGTCTGGCTGGGGGTGACGCTGGTAGCCAACGGTTTCGAAGGCGGCCTCGCTCTCGACGCCCAGGCACCGGAACCGGACCCTTCCGTCAACAGGGCGTTGACCATGGGCTACATCCTCATTTACAACAGCTCCGTGGCCTTCGCAATTACCGCCCTCTTTATTGGCTCGGCGGGATACGGAACCGTCGCTGCGCGCGTCCTGCCATCATGGACCCGATGGGTGGCCTACGGGGCAGTGCTGCTCTGCGCGGCGGCCGTGCCTTCGATGTATGCCGGTCCGGCCGAACCCACAGGCTTCTATAACGCTGCTGGATGGGGGCCTGTGGTCATCGCCAACTTCCCACCGCTGATCTGGATTGTGCTTGCTTCCGCGTTGCTCCTGCGTCGTCCGCCATCAACAGCCCGGCCAGGATTGGTCCCGTCCAGGTCCTCGCATTCCGATAGGGGCGGCCACGGAAAGGGCCAGCCATGGGCGTCGTAAGGGAAAGGGGACCACGATGATGCGTGTCAGCGAACCACGCGAGATCGCAACCGGCGTCTTTCTCCTCACCGCAGGCACGGGGCCGATGGCCTCGAACCTCTACCTGGTGCGTTCCGGCCCGGCCTGGATGCTGGTGGACACGGGATGGGCAGCCACCGTGGAAGAGGTGCGGCGGGCAGTGGAGCGGTTGCTCGGGCCCGATGCCAAGCCAGTCGCCATAGCGCTGACGCACATCCATCCCGACCACTCCGGCGGTGCCGGCGCATTGTCCCGGTTGTGGCAAGTGCCGGTCTACGTCCACCCGGCGGAGCTGCCGATGGCCGCCGGGAAGTATCTTCCTGAGTTTTCGATGCCGTTGGACCGGTGGATCACCGCGCCCCTGATGCGCCTGCTGCCTGCACAGAGGCGGCGCGGGATCGAGGCTGCGGGTGACATTTCCGACGTCGTGCGTCCCCTGGGCCCCCGCGGCGAACTGCCGGGAATGCCTGGGTGGGTCGCCGTCTCCGCACCCGGACACACCCCAGGGCACGTTGCCTACTGGCGTTCCAGCGACCGGGTCCTGATGACCGGCGACGCGGTGGTGACCGTCAACCTGAACTCCCTCCAGGGGATCCTGCTGGGAACACCCGACCTGGCGGGCCCGCCGCGCTACACTACCTGGAACTGGAAGACGGCGATGGAGTCCGTTGCGGCGCTCGCCAACCTCGGCCCCGCCCTGCTGGCGCCCGGCCATGGACAGCCGCTGTCCATAGCTGTTGCCCCTCGGCTGCGAGGGCTGGCAGCGGGGAGGCGCAGGCAACGGAAGCGACTGGGCCAGCGGGCGGGAGCACCCAAAGCCGCGTGGGAACGGCTCGTTGGGCTGCTGGCCAAGAGGGGCCTGCAGCTGTAGGAGCATATTGCCGCAGCTGAGGGCGACAGGCGGCCTGTCACGAGGCGAGGTGCTTGAGGAGCGCTTCTTCGAGCTGGCTTCGCTGTCCTGGCATTATCCCCGGGGGCCAGTGGGTTGGTTCGGGATCGTGTTGTTCGGCTGGGTAGTGGCGGCCCGTTGGGGAGGTCCAGCCGGGTGGTTCGTTGGTGGTGGCGGGGGTGGGCGTCCAGCCGGTGTTGTGTTTGAGGCGGTGGTGCTTGGGGCAGAGTTGTCCCAGGTTGGCGGCGCCGGTGGTGCCGCCGTGTTGCCAGGCGGTGAGGTGGTCGGTGTCGTTGTCGGGGGTGCGGTTGCTGCAGCCGGGGAAGGTGCACTTGCTGTCCCGCATTCTGATCCAGCGTTTGATGGCCTCCGGGAGCCGGTAGCTCTTGCGCCCGATCTCCAGCGGTGCCCCGTCCCGTGGGTCGACCAGGACCCGGTAGAAGGAGTCGGCGCCGTCGGCGAGAAGTTTGCGGGCCATGGAGGCCGGGATCGGTCCGTGGCCGTCGAGGATCGCGGGTTCGTCGGTGACGCCGAGGGCGGAGAACACCGGAACCATCACCAGCACGTCGGCCCGGGGTGTGGGCACGTTGCCGAGGTCCTGGTTGCCGGGCTCCACGGCGTTTCCCGCGCCGAGGAGCACGCTGGCGGCGATGTCGGGGCGGAGTTGGGTGAGGGTGCGGGGTTCGGTGGGGCTTTGGAGGCCGCGGGCGATGGCGGTGGTGCGGTTCCAGATCGCGCTGGCGGTGTCGCCGGGGAGGTGGAGTGTGATCCGGGCCATGCCGTCGCGGTCGGGCCGGTATTCCATGCGCCGGTCGGCGGCGCCTTTGGCGTGCCGCTTCTCCAAAGATTCGGGGTGGTGGCGTTCGCGCCAGGCGCGGGCTTTGGCCCGGAACCGTGACGGGACCAGCGTCCCGGGGGCCGCGCCGCGGGCCGGGTTCGGGGCGTCGGGGTCGAAGAAGTGCGCCACCAAAGACGCCGCCCCGGCAGGGCTCAGGCCTTCGGTTTCATCCACGATGACCTTGGCGTGCTGCCACGACAGTGCTCCGGCAGCCAGTGCGTGCATGACGGGCGGAAGCGAGCAGACCTGCTGCGACTGGTGGACGAACGCCCCTGCTGCCGCGGAGCTGATGGTCAGGACCCCGGCGATCTCCTCCACCACGGACATCTCGGCGTAGGTGCATTCCGGCACGGACGCCTCCGGCGGCGTCATGGCCTGCTGGATCGCGATGCAGTCCGCTGTGTCCTGGGCCTGCCCGGCCTTGAGCTGCGCTTCCAGCCGGGACCTCAGCTCCAGCCGTTCCAGCCGGATCTCATACTGCCGCTGCAACACATCCATACCAGCAGCGCCAGCACCAGCACCAGCGGCAGAACCATCAGCAGAGGAAAGCGCAGCCTCCTCGAGGAACAGCGCATCAAGGGCAGCAACACAGGCATGAACACCCTCCATCCCTGCCCCTGCAGCGCCGCTGATTTCCATACGAACATCATCCAACGGGGGTGTGACATTCCAAGCTGGAGCCTGCGTGGATCAGGTCAGGAGGGCGGAGCAGCCCACTTCCCCGCGCGCAGGACGCCGGCCAGGGCCAGCTCCGGGTCAAGGACCACGACGTCGGCCTGCATCCCTTCGCGCAGGTCGCCTACCCGCCCCGCGATTCCCAGGACGGAGGCAGGGACTGCTGTCGCGGACACCACCGCGTCACGAAGCGGAACGCCGGCGGCAACGGTGGCCCGGACGACGTCCAGCAGGGTCGCGGTTCCACCGGCGATCGCACCGGTGCCATCCACCCGGGCAACCCCCTGGTCCACTGTCACGGCCAGGGATCCCAGCCGGTACTTGCCGTCGGCGAGGCCGGTGGCAGCCATGGAATCGGTGACCAAGGCAATGTTCTCCGGCCCCACGAGGTCAAACACGAGCTTGACGGTCTCCGGTGCCAGGTGGGCGCCGTCGCCGATCAGTTCCACCACCGCCGTTCCGGCACGGGCCGCGGCAAGGCTGGCCGACACCGGCCCGGGGGAGCGGTGGTGCAGGGGAGGCATCGCGTTGAACAGGTGGGTGACGGTGGGCCGGTGCCTGCCGGTGGAATGTCCTGGCGCACGCAGGCCAGCAGCTGCCCGCGCGAGGAATGCCGCCGCCGTCGTATGGTCCGCAGCCGTGTGCCCCAGCGAAGGGACCACGCCGCGGGAAGCGAGGAGTTCCACCAAGCCGCCGGCGCCGGGAAGCTCGGCCGCCAGTGTCACGGATACCAGGGATGGGCCTGCCGCGGCCATCAGTTGGGTCAACAGTTCCATGTCCGGTTCCAGCAGGAGCCCGGGATCATGGGCGCCGCACTTCAGCGAGGAGAGGAACGGCCCCTCCAAATGGGATCCTGCAATCAGCCCCTGGCCCGTCAGCTCCCGCAGCATCGTTAGGTTCCGCACCAGGTCCGACGGCTTCCCCGTGACCAGGCTGCCCACCAGGGTGGTGGTGCCCCGGCTGTGGAGAAATCGTGCAGCCCGCGTGGCCCCGTCCACTGAGCCTTCCGAGAAGTCCGAACCGTAGGCACCGTGGCAGTGCAGATCCACCAGTCCGGGCATAAGGATGCGGCCGGCGGGGGCGTCTGCCGGAAGCACCCCGGAAAAATCCGACGCCGGCCCGGCGAAGGTGACCAGGCCGCCGTCGACCGCCAGGACCCCGTCCGCAATGTCCAGGGAGGCGGTGACGATCCGTCCCCGAAGAGCCAGTTCGTTGCCCACTGCTACCGCCCTCCCGTCGTCGATGCAGCAGCCGCGACGGCGGCGGCCATTCGTGCTGCCAGGCCGGGGTCTGCTCCCGCAGCCCGGACCCCGCCGGAAGCGCCGGGCTGCCGGAGGCGCGCCGAGGTGTGCACGGCATGGACACCCGCTTCAAGCAGCGACGGTACCAACTCCAGGGTCACACCCCCGCCTGCCATAATCTGTACGGCGTGCGCCTGCCGGCGTCCTTCTTCCACCAGGCGGCGCAGCATCTCCAGGCCCGCAGCGCAGTCGCGGCCCCCGCCGCTGGTCAGGACCCGGTTCACGCCGGCCTGCTCCAGGCGGGACAGCGCTCCCGCCGGATCCACGCCGGAGGCCAGGGCTGCGTCAAACGCGCGGTGGAACGTGACCTCTGCATCCCACCGCAGCGACCGCACGCCCTCAACGAGGCGCCGGATGGCCGCAACATCCGGCCCGCCGTCGGCCGCCAGCACGCCAACCACCACGCCAGCAGCGCCGGCACGCACAGCGGCAGTGGCGTCCCGCTCAATCACGTCCAGCTCGACCGCCGAATAGGTGAAGTTTCCCGGCCGTGGCCGCACCAGGACATGGACGGGAAAGCCCAGGCTGCACGCTTGCTCTACGGCGCCGGACGTCGGCGTGATGCCTCCCGTCTCAGCCAGGGCGGCGCACAGTTCAACGCGGGCGGCGCCAACGGCGGCAGCCAGCCGAACGCCGTCGCTGTCTTCCACTGCAAGCTCCAGCTGCGGGAATGTGGCCGCCGGCACGCGGTTGGCGCTCAGAGTCCCTGCCATGCCGGCTTCCGGCCGAAAGTGTCCTGGTAGTAGCCGCGGTGGGCGAGCCGGGAGGCTGCGGCCTCGTCCACGAGTACCGAAACGTGCGGGTGCAGTTGCAGGGCCGACGCGGGGCAGATGGCCGCGACAGGACCCTCGACGGCGGCAGCCACCGCCTCTGCTTTGGCCTCGCCCAGGGCGAGCAGCAGCAGGTGCCGTGCCTCCCGGATGGTTCCCAGCCCCTGTGTCAGTACATGGTCCGGGACGTCCTCGGGCGAAGCAAAGAAGCGGGCATTGTCCTGGCGGGTCTGCCGGGTCAGGGTCTTGATCCTGGTGCGGGAGGCAAGCGAGGACATGGGCTCGTTGAAGCCCACGTGGCCGTCGGTGCCGATGCCCAGGATCTGGATATCCACTCCGCCCGCTGCAGCAATCCTGGCCTCGTAGCGGGCAGCCTCAACCTCGGGATCGCCGGCCAGGCCGTCCAACCCGTGCACTGCACCGTCTCCGAAATCCACGCTTTCCGTGAACTCCTTCCGAATGACCGAGTGGTAGGACTGCGGATGCGCCGCGGGCAGGCCCACGTATTCGTCCAGCAGGAAGGCCTGGGCGGCGGCGAAGCTCAGGCCCCCCTTCCGGTGCCGTTCGATGAGCTCCCGGTACGTGCCCAGGGGAGTGGATCCGGTGGCCAGTCCCAGGACGGACGGCCCGCGGCGGACCTGTTCCTCGATGGCATCCGCGGCCGCGCGCGCCACGTCGTCAGGGGTGGGGAGGATGATGATTTCCATGCAGGCTGTGCTTTCGGTTTGAGGTCTGTTGCCCGGCGGTTTACTTCGCGGCTTCGGTTTCCACGGTGACTTCATCGTCCTCACGGCCGGGCGTGCGCAGGTTCCAGCGCTTGATGACGAATGAGAAAAGGAAGTAGTAGACCACGGCGTAGCCCAGGCCGATGGGAATCAGCAGCCACGCATTTTGAGCTTTGCCGAAGTTGAGGACGAAATCGATCAGGCCGGCAGAGAACGTGAATCCGTGGTGGATGCCCAGCGCGTTCACCAAGGCCATGGAGGTGCCGGTCAGTGCGGCGTGGACGATGTAGAGCGGGAACGCAACGAACATGAAGGAGTACTCGAGCGGTTCGGTGATGCCGGTGAAGAAAGCCGTGAGTGCGGTGGAGAGCATGATGCCGCCAACGATCTTCTTCTGCGAGGGCTTGGCGTGGCGCCAGATGGCCAGTGCTGCGGCGGGCAGGCCGAACATCATGATGGGGAAGAAGCCGGCCATGAAGATGCCCGCGCTGGGGTCGCCGGCGAAGAAGCGGTTCAGGTCGCCGCGGACAAGGTGGCCGGACGCATCGGTGTAGTCGCCGATGAGGAACCAGACGCCGGAGTTCAGGATGTGGTGCAGGCCCGCAGGGATCAACATGCGGTTGGCGAAGCCATAGACCCCGCCGCCCACCACGGCGTTGCCGGCCACGGCCTGGCCCACCGCGGAAAGGCCAGCGTTGAAGAGCGGGTACAGCAGGGCCAGGACGACGCCGGCCACCAGGCTGGTCACGGACGTCAGGATGGGCACCAGGCGCCGGCCGCTGAAGAAACCGAGGAAGTCCGGCAGCTTGGTGCGGTAGAACCGCTGCCACAGTCCGGCCGACAGCAGGCCGACCACGATTCCGGCGAGGACGCCGTAGTTGATCATCACCGGCTTCCCGGCGGGGTCCAGTTGGCCGGCCAGGACCAGGGGCGACATAGCCTTGAACACGCCGTCGATCACCATGTATCCCACTACTGCCGCGAGCGCGGTGGAGCCGTCGGCCTTCTTGGCCCAGCCGACGGCGATGCCGACTGCGAAGATGAGCGGCAGCCAGGTGAAGACTGCGTTGCCGGCCGCTGAGATGACGGCTGCGCCGCCTTCGAAACCGGGGATGGCGCCGAGCAGGTCGGCCTGGCCGATGCGCAGCAGGATGCCGGCGGCGGGAAGGACGGCGATGGGGAGCATCAGGCAGCGGCCCAGCCGCTGGAGCGTGGCGAAGGCCCTGTTTGGTTTCTTCTCGGGCGCCAGTGCTGTGGTGTCGGAAGTTGTCATGGTTGCACCTCTGCGGGGTATGGGTGGGGGCTTGTGGAAGAGCGGTTCCAGCCGGTACTGTCTGGTTATGACCAGTTCAGTGTGATTCATCCCACGGCCGCTGTCAAGGAAGGGGTATCCTTCCAAGGCAAGCCGCCAGCGGCAGATGAAGCAGTCATTGGTCGAACCCAAGGCCGCCGGCCAGGGTTTTGGAGGATGTGCTCCGTGCGGGCACCGGCAGAAAGGGCAGCAATGTCCAAAGCAGAAAAAATCATTGAAGGCCTGGGCGGGGCTGGAAACATCGTGGAAGTGGAGGCGTGCATCACGCGGCTCCGCACCGAGGTCAGGGATTCGTCGCTGGTCAATGAAGCGTCCCTCAAGGCTGCCGGAGCCCATGGCGTCCTGGCGGCCGGCACGGCCGTGCAGGTGATTGTTGGCCCCGAGGCGGACACCCTTGCCGAGGACATCGAGGACCTCCTCTAGTGGCGCAGTCCTTGATGGTCCATGCCCCGATCGGCGGGTCCGTGGTTCCACTGTCCGACGTGCCGGATCCCGTGTTCGCCGGCCAGATGGTAGGTTCCGGCGCGGCGGTGGAGCCTGCCGCAGGTGTGGCGTTCGACGTCGTCTCCCCCGTAGCGGGGAAAGTGGTCAAGCTCCTGCCCCACGCCTTCGTGGTGGTCGAGTCGTCGGGCCGGGGCGTCCTGACGCACGTGGGTATTGACACCGTCAAGCTCAAGGGTGAAGGCTTCAAACTTTTGGTGGCGCAAGGTGACACTGTTGCGGCTGGTGAGCCTGTCATGCATGTCGACCCCACCGCTGCCCTGGCCGCGGGCTACTCCATGGTGAGTCCCGTCGTCGTCCTGGATACCAAGCCGGACACCGCCACCCTGGTAGCCTCCGGAAGCGTGACAACCGGCGCTTTGCTGTTTTCGGTCGGCTGAATCTGCCTGGTTACAGCCTGACTTCCATGGTCAGTGAGTAGCGGTCCGAGCGGTACCAGGAGCGCGAATGCTCGATGGCCAAGGCGCCCGAATAGGACACGCGGTCAAACGCGAGCACGGGTGCCCCCGTTCCCGTTCCGAGGAGAGCCCCGACGTCAGCCGGGGCTCCCTCGGACCGGACGCTTTGGCGTGCCCGGTCGATCTGGTGGCCAAACTGCGCAGCCAGGGCCTTGTAGACCGAGCCTGTGAGATCGATGTCCAGCAGTCCGGGTGCGTGCTGGGGGTTGTACCAGGCGTCGTCCACGCTGACCGGCCGGCCGTCCGCAAGGCGGAGCCGCTTCAGGTGGTACGCCTCCGCCCCGGGCGCGAGGCTGAGCGCGTCAGCTGTGTCTTCCGGGGCTTCGGCGTGCTCGGCCACCAGTACCACGGTGCTGGGAACGTGCCCCATGGCCTCCATCTCCTGTGTGAACGAGGCAAGGTGAAGCGTGGACTGGACGGGTGAGTCTGCCACGAAAGTACCCTTGGCGGGCACGCGCACCAGGTGCCCCTCATTGACCAGTCGGCCGATCGCGGCCCGTACTGTGATGCGGCTGACGCCATAGGCGTCCATGAGGGTCCGTTCGCTGGGCAGCCGGGCCCCGGGCTCCAGTTCTTCCTTGGCAAGCTTGAGGATGATCAGGCGGAGTTGTTCGTGCTTGGGGATCTGTGAGTTGTTGATGGGCGCGGTTGCCGCCTGCGCCGTGCTCCCTGGTGTGGCGGACATCCCAGCCCCTCCTTTGTCTGGAGCGGTCCGGATAGGACCACTTCTTCGGATTATTCCATACCAGGTCCCTCCCGGGGCGGTCCGGCAAACGCATGAGCGGGATGAGGCCCGGGCACCTGCAGCATGCCCGCGTCCCGGATGCCCCAGGGGGCGTGCGGAGATTTCCGTGGCGTCTTCCCATTCCGGACCAAAACCCTTTACAGTGGGAAACACTAAGCATGCTTTCTATTTTCGGAGGGTGACCTGATGCGAAAAGTTTCTGCGCTTGGACTGATGACCGCGGCGATGCTGGCGCTGGCCAGCTGTTCTGGGGGTGGGGGCGGCACCGCCAGCCCCTCCGGCACGGCGACGGCGTCCGCTTCCGCCAGTAAGACCGCTGAGGCCAAGGTCTACTCGGAGGATGAGCTCCGCAACCTCATCTCAGGCATGAAGGATGGCGACGGCAACGAGCTGAAGCTCTACTCGAAGGAACAGGTGGACCAGGGCGGAAACATCGCCAACCTGCTGATGAGCACCGCCACCATTGATCCCAAGGACTGCAAGGACATTGCCACCGCGGGCCTGCTGGACAAGGTGGAGACCGGCGACGTCGCCGTCGCGCTGTCCCAGGGCAACCAGCCGCGCACGCTGTCAGCGCAGTCCGGCGGCAGCGGCCCGGATGCGGTGAAGACCCTGGAAGACATCAGCGGCAAGATGGGCCAGTGCGCGAAGTTCTCGGTGTCTGCACTCGGCCAGAAGTACGACGTTTCCAGCGAAGAACTGAAGGCGGAGACCGATGCGGACAAGACGTTTGCCACCGTCAGCACCCGTAGTGGAGACAACCAGCAAAAGCTGATGCAGGTTTCCGCGGCCGAGGGACGCCTGCTGGTGGTTGCCACCAAGAGTGGCACGGACCTGGGCGACAAGGACCAGAAGGAGCTTGAAGACCTCATCAACGACGTGCTGGCGAAGGCTGAGGGTGGGGCGACGTCCAGCCCCAGCTCGACCAGTTCCTCCGGCGGCTCCATGGGCACGTCCTCACCGAGCGCCTCGACCACGGCCTCGTCCACCGCTTCGGCGACCATGACCTCCGGCAGCGGAGCGACGTCGTCGCCAAGCGCTTCACGGTAGCGCACACCGCAAAAGGGGAGGGGCAGGACCTTGTGGTCCTGCCCCTCTTTGTGCCACCTGGGCTGTATTTACTTCGACGCCGGATGCCGGGTGTCGGACGAGCGTAGTCCAACGAGCCCCGCCAGCTGCTCCGCGAGCTGCGCCGCAGGGGCCGACGCATCCACGGCAGAAAGCGTCCCCGGGGCAGGCCCTTGGCGGTCCGGAGCGCCAGTTGGCAGTGCAGGTGCCGGTCCATGACCACCACTCCGTCGAAGCGCCGTGCGCGTACATGCGAGGCCAGTACGTTCGCCACCCGCAGGAAGCTTTCGACGGCGTCAGCCAGTCGATCAGGCAACGTCAGTCCCAGCCGGGCGGAGAGGTTGGACATGCTCCGCCTGGTTGCGTGGTTGCTGAGCGGCAGGGCGCGCCCCAATGATCACGCGGCCTCCTTCCGCCGATGGGTTAAACGGCGCGGACCGCCCCAACGTCCCGGACGAGCTGCCATTCACAGTTTCTGCAAAGGCCGGGGCACGGCAACGGCCCGCCGGCTTTCGCCGACGGGCCGTAGAGTCGCTCTGCTGGGCAGGTGCTTTACATGATGCCGGTGGGAACCAGCAGGGCCCATGCCAGCGCCGGTGCCACCAGCACCACGCCACCCGCGTAGAACATGAGCTGCTTGTACACGCGCTGCCGGTCGTCGTCGCGGGCGTTGGCTACCACCAGCGCACCGTCAGTGGAGAAGGGGGAGACGTCGACGACGGTGGCTGCGATGGCCAGCGCGGCGACGGTTCCGGAGGCACTGAGGGAGCTCGTAGCCAGCAGCGGGCCGGCGAGGGGAATGAACGCGGTCAGCAGGGCCGTGGAGGACGCGAAGGCGGAACCGACGCCGATCACGTAGCACAGGACCAGTGCGATCAGCAGCGGCGCACCCAGGGCCAGGGCCTGCTCGGCGAGGGTATCGATGACGCCCACGTGCTCCAGCAGGGATACGTAAGTGATCATGCCGGCCACCAGCAGGACGGTGGACCAGGAGATGCCGCCAATGAAGGTCTTGTGTTCCTTGATGTTGACGAAGGCCAGGAGGAGGCCGGCGGAGAGGGCCACAAAGCCGATCGGCAGGTGGAAACCCAGGGTGCACACAAGGATCGCGGCAATCAGTGCCAGCGTCAGGATCTGCTGGCCGTGCGGGCGGCCGGCGGGGGACGTGTCGATATCCACATGCACGCCGCTGGCGCCGTCACGCAGCTTGCCGATCAGGGCGAACACGATGATCGTCAGCACGGAGAGGATAAGGTTCAGGGCGAAGCTGGCGAGGAACAGGCCGCTCTGGGAGATCGGGAAGTCGTTCTTCAGGGCAATGTTGTGGACCAGCACTCCGGCCACGGACAGCGGGGAGAAGCCGCCGGCGTGGGCGCCGTTGATGATGAAGGCGCCCATGACCACCGGGTGGATGCGGGACTCGTAGGCGAATCCGATGGCCGCAGGAGCCAGCAGCGCGATGGCGGCCGGGGAGAAGGTTCCCAGCGCGGTCAGTGCCGCGGCGATCAGGAAGAACACCCACGGGAGCAGCAGCGTTTTCCCGCGGACCATGCGCACGCAGCCCTTGACGATGATGTCGATGGTGCCGTTGCGCTGGGCCATGCTGAAGAAGTAGGTGACGCCGATAATGGTCAGGACAATGCTGGCGGGGAATTCCTCGAGGATCTGCTTGTCCGACATCCCCAGCATGAAATAGCCGACGCCGAACGAGGCCACCAGCCCCATCACGCCAATGTTCAGCGGCCATTTGGTGGCGACGACGAACATCACCACAAGGATCACCAGCGGGATGATCTGGGTTGCTGTCATGGTCGGCTCCGAACTCGTGGCGGCAGCCTGGTTGAAGATGCCGCCGCCGAAGAGCAGGGCAACCACAGCCAGGATGGCCACGCCGGCCACCGTCCACAGCAGGATACGGCGCCGGGAGGAGGTCCGCCCGGGGCGGTCGTCCAGTGTGTCGTTTACGGGCGCGGCGGTGCGCTCCGCATCCTTGGTCAGAAGGGTCTTAGTCATGATGGTCTCCTCAAAGGGTAGCGCCCGCGAGGGAAGCAGCGACGTCGCTGCCGGACACCTCGGGCAGATGGATGATGGTGGTGGCGATGGTGCGGGCGGTACGGTCGACGCCGACGAGCAGGCTTCCGGCGTGCTCCTCGCTCCAGGTCTCGATCACCCCGGCCGGGGTGCGGAGGCGCAGTGTGCTTCCAGCGGCGTCAATGGTCATGGCGTTGAGCACCGTGCCGGGTGTGCGGGCGGCAAGGGTGAGCGCGATGCTGCCAGTGATGGCCAAGGCGGGGTGGGGCTTGCCCATCGAGAGCATCATGACGTTGATATCGCATGCCGGGTCCGCGTCCGTCCGCGGGCCAACGATGGCGACCTTGGGAATGGCGCGTGCCGCTGCGGCAGTGGTGGGAGCCAGTCCCATCCGGACCGCAGCCTGCCGGCGGATCTGTTCCAGGGTGCCGAGTTGTTGCTCGACGCCCGCCTGCCAGCCGTCGTAGCGGCCCAGGTCGAGGCCCAGTTCCGCGGCCTGGACCATCACCACGGGGGCTCCGGCGTCCACCATGGAGACCGTCCAGCGCGTCCCGCCGGCCGTGATGACATCAGTTGTTGCACCGGTGGGCAGCAGCGCCCCGGTGGTCTTGCCGGCCGGATCCTGGAAGCCGAGCCCCACGAGGTGGCCCGGGAAGGGTACTCCGGGCATCTCCGCGGCGGGGGAGTCCGGCAGGCCGCCGTCGGGCGTGGCCACGCGCTGCACGATGATCTGGCCCGTGTTGGTGTTGCGCGTGACAACCCGGGTGACGTCGCCGGCGGGAACCACCCACCCCTTCTCGATGGCATACAGCCCCACCACCGCGGAACAGTTGCCGCAGTTGCTGCCCCAGTCCACGGCGGCTTCCTCGATGCCCACCTGCGCAAAGGTGAACTCGATGTCCACGCCGTCCTCGGCCGGGCGGTGCAGGATCACTGCCTTGCTGGTGGTGGACGTCGCTCCGCCCACCCCGTCGATCTGGCGGGAGTCGGGGCTCCCGAACAGGCGGGGCAACAACACGTCCAGGCCGGCGCCGCCTTCCTGAAGGTGCTCAGCCTCGAACACCCAGCACTTGCTGGTGCCGCCGCGCATCCATTCCGCTTCAAACCTCATTGTTATGCCACATCTCCTTGTGCCTGAATTTCCTTGGGGCGCCTGTATCGAGAATGAGCCAGCTCACAAATTAAGACAATGTTCAAGACCTGCAAGGGGTTGTAGGATTGCTTCAATCACTTGCAGTAGAAGGCGGGTGGATGCATTGGTTCCTCGTGAAGCCTTCGGTCTTGGCCGGTTTTCGCGGTGCTCCGGGACTGTCCTGCAGCTCATTCACCAAACCAGCAGGAGGGTTAAGCAGTGCTTCAGGATGACGATGAATATTTGTTCGATATCCGCCGCCTCTCGCTGTTGATGGAGGTGGTGGAACAGGGGTCTATTACCGCGGCGGCCGAACTGCGCCTGTACAGTCCCTCCGCGGTCTCGCAGCAGCTGCGCAAGCTGGAGCAGGAAGTGGGCCAGCCGCTGCTCAACCGCCGCTCCCGTGGTGTTGTGCCCACGGAAGCGGGCCAGATGCTCGCAGCCCATGCACGGAAGATCGTGCGGCAAATGCAGGCGGCCCAGGCCGACCTGAACCAACTCGCCGGCCTCAAGCGGGGATCCCTCACCGTGGGTACGTTCCCCACCCTGGCCGGGTCCTTCCTGCCGCTTGTCATCCGGGCCTTCAAGAAGCGTTACCCCGCCATCGGCCTGTCGCTGCGGAGCGCGCGGTTCGATGAGCTCGTGGCTGACCTGGAGTCCGGGGTGACCGGGTTGTGCCTGCTGTGGGACTACCCCTGGAACCCCTTCCATGACGACGCCATCCGGGTCACCGAGGTCTTCCGTGAAAGCACCGTGGTGCTGGTGGCCCGCGGGCACCGGCTCGCCGACCGGGAAGAAGTGAGCATGGCGGACCTACGCAACGAATCGTGGATCGTTCGTGCGGAGGCCCATCCTGTGGTGGAGGTGCTGCAGCGGTCGGCCCACGACGCCGGGTTCGAACCGGCTATTGCCTTCCAGGCCAACGACTACCAGGAAGCGCAGGCCATGGTCAGCGTAGGAATGGGGGTGGCCATGGTCCCCAAGACAGCAGTGGCGCTCCAGCACCCCGACGTCCGGGTCCTCAGCCTGGGGGAGGCAGCCCCCTTGCGACGGGTGCTCTTGGCGCAGCGGCAGGACAAGGTGTACGCCCCGGCGGAGGTCGCCTTCCACTCAACCCTGTTGGAAATCGCCCGGGAACGGGCAGCAGATTACTTGTAGACCGTAGGGTGGAAAGCGGGCCGGGTGCATACCCGGCCCTGCAAGGCAGTTCCCAGGTGAAAGGCAGGACCATGACCGTTTCCAGTGACGATCCCCAGAACACCGCAGACCTCCGCGGGCCCGGCGATCCGGACGAGGCGAAGGACGAAGCCACAAAAGCGCCGCAGTCCGGCCTGCACCCCGAGCAGCCCGGTGCCGCGAACATCCGGGAGGAACAGCAGGCGCACGCAGCCGGAACGGTGCCGGCATCGTACGTGGGAGGCGGGGCGGCCGGGCAGGAGCACAAGCCGGAAGAGGCCGTGGAGGAGCCCGGAACCTGGGACGACGAAGTCTGACCATGATCACCCGCGCCGATGTTGACCAGGCCGCGCAACGGACCGCCGGCCTTCTCCGCAGGACGCCCGTGCTGGCGGCGGACAGCGACGCTGCCCCGGGACACGTGTGGTTCAAATGCGAATTCATGCAGCACACCGGAACCTTCAAGGCCCGTGGCGCACTCAACCGGATCCTGGCGAGCAAGGAGCGCGGGGAGCTGCGGGCGGACGTGGGCGTGGTGGTGGCATCCGGAGGAAACGCGGGGCTGGCCAATGCCTACGCAGCCAGGGAGCTCGGGGTTCCAGCCACAGTTTTCGTTCCTGAGGCTGCCCCCGCCGTCAAAGTCGCCAAGCTGACCGCGATCGGTGCCACCGTAGTCCAGGGCGGCGCCGAATATGCCGCCGCCTACGAGGCGGCCATCGCGCACGCGGCGGAAACCGGGGCGGTTTACTGCCATGCCTACGACCAGTCCGAGATCGCCGCCGGTGCCGGGACCGTGGGGACGGAACTGCTGGAGCAGGTGCCGGACGTGGACACGGTCCTGGTGGCGGTGGGCGGTGGCGGCCTGATGGCAGGCGTCGCCGCCGCCGTCGAAGGTTTTGCCAAAGTGGTGGCCGTGGAGCCGGAATTGGCGCCCACCTTGCATGCCGCGCTCGCGGCAGGGGAACCGGTGGACGTCGCTGTATCGGGCGTCGCGGCGGACTCTTTGGGTGCCCGCCGCGTAGGCGACATCGGCTTCTCCGTCGCGGTACGCTGCGGCGTCGGAAGCGTCCTGGTCTCCGACGCGGACATCACCGCCGCGCGCTCCGCGTTGTGGAACGACTACCGGATCGTCGTCGAGCACGGTGCCGCGGCAGCCTACGCGGCGCTGACGTCAGGTGCGTACGTGCCGGCGGATGATGAACGTGTTGCTGTCATCCTGTGCGGCGCCAACACGGACCCGGCAGCGCTCTAGGTCAAGGACAAAGCGACCGGGCGCCCGCAAGAGCATGGCGCCCGGTCCGTTCACCGAAGGGTCCTAGCCAGCGGCCTGGCAGAACTTGGTGTAGGTGCTGCCGGCTTCCTGGTAGCCGGACTGGAGGTCCGCTAGCTTGTCCTTGTCCGGGTTTTCCTTGGCCTGTTCATCCGTGTAGGCAAGGATGGACGCCAGTGCGGGCTTGAGGTCGTCCGAGGCCACTGCGTGGATGGGCCGGATCTGGTTGGCGAGGTTGTTCATGCCCGTCTTGCCGGCGTTGTTGGCGGGGTTCGACACAACGGCCTGGATCCGCTCGCAGGTCTCAGCGGTGGTCAGTTGGTGGGAAGCGGAGCAGGCCGTGGCGGAAGCTACGAGGCCGGCGGCAAACAGGGCTGTGGCGAATTTCTTCATGGGTCCCTCGGTAGTGGTCAGAGGTTCCGATTGTAAGCAGATTAGGTAGCCCGATGCCTTCGCGGGCCTTTCTGCAGAGCTTAAAATGGCAGCACCAATCGTGCGGAGCTGCCGCAGATGGGCCCCGCGCGCATCAGCACCAGACTAAGGAACCAGCATGCGCCGATCAGTAGGACGGCGGGCCGCGGCGGGACTCGTGGCCGGCTTTGCCTTGCTTCTCCCCACGGCCCTTCCCGCCTTGGCTGACCCGCCTTCCGGCGTCATTGTGCTCGACGGCGCCACCTCCGCCGAGGGCATCGCGGCGGGCGAGGGGAAGACTTTCTATGCCGGGGAGCTCACCACCGGCGACATCTTCCGCGGAGACATCCGCAAAGGCACCGCCACCCGCTTTATTGACGCACCGGCAGGCCGTGCCGCCGCCGGCATGAAGGCTGATACCTGCCACGACCTGCTGTTCGTTGCGGGCGCGGCCACCGGCAAGGCGTTCGTCTACAACACGGATACCGGCAAGCCCGTGGCCGATATCAAACTTGCGGCGGGGTTCATCAATGACGTCACCCTGACCCAGGACGGGGCGTGGTTCACCAACTCGATGGCCGCAGAACTCTACTTCCTGCCGGTGGGGGACGGCGGCAAACTCGGCAAGGTCCAGACTCTCAAGCTGACCGGCCCCGCCGCCGAACTCACGCAGGGGTTCAACCTCAACGGCATCGCTGCCACTGAAAATGGCAAGACGCTCATCGTTGCCCATTCCAACAATGGCGCGCTTTACACGGTAAACCCGAAGACCGGCAAGAGCGCGCTGATCAAGGGCGTCAGCGTTCCGTTCGTGGACGGCATCCTGGTGCATGGCGATGATGTGTGGGCGGTCCAGAACATGCTGAACCAGATCGCCCGGATCGACCTGACCAGCGACCTGACCTCCGGCGTCCTGAGGGATACCATCAAGAGCCCGGACTTCAACGTGCCCACCACCGTTGCCCGGTTCGGGAACACCCTGGCCGCAGTGAACGCCCAGTTCAACCAGCCGCCGAGCCCCTTCGAGGTGGTCCTGGTTCCCGCGCACGACCCCGACCTTTAAATCGACACCGACCTTTAACACGGCCCGGACCTTAAGGCGGAACTGGCTGGCAGTACGGACTGCCAGCCAGTTCGCGTGGGCCCCGGGCCGCGTCAGATGGTGCGCGTCGCCTTCGCCAGGTTGTCCTTCAGCTCCCCCGCGGTCTGCCGCTTCACGTAGGCCGGGCGGTCCCGCTCCACGCGCCAACTCTCGGAGAGCGGGCCGACGTCGACGGTATCGAAGCCGAACTCGTCATACAGCCGCGTTACCAGTTCGGCCGCCTCCGGATAATCGCTGGCGGTGGCCAGCGCGCGCCGGTCCTCGGTCCCGGCGGGGCTTCCGTCCGTGGTGATGTCCCTGGCCATGATGTGGTTGAAGCCCTTGGCCACCTTGGAATCCGGGAGGTGCTCCTGCAGCAGCCCTGAGGTGGTGGCTTCGCCGTTGTCCAGGGCGGGAATGCGGCCGTCGCGCTCCCAGTAGTAGTTGTTCGTGTCGATAACGATCTTGCCGGCGAGCGGCTCCACCGGAACATCCTTGTAGTTCTTCAGCGGCACCGTGACCACGGCGAAGTCGCCTGCAGCTGCCGCATCGGCGGCGGTGGCCGCACGTGCCCTGGGTCCGAGTTCGGCCACCAGGTCCTTCAGTGTTTCCGGCCCGCGGGAGTTGCTGATGACCACGTCATAGCCCAGTTCAACCGCCTTCCGGGCAACCTGGCTTCCGATATGTCCTGCACCGATGATTCCGATTGTTGTCATATGGGGCCCAACAGCGGCCTTCGCGGGGATATTTCAGGGGACTTTTGGGAATAAACCGGCCCTCGCACGGCTACTTTCCGAGATAGCGGCCGGGCCGGTGGTTCAGCGCGAGGATGAGGTTCAGCAGGGTGGCGCCGGCCGCGGACAGCAGCACCATCAGTGGCGGAACGAGCGCCAGCGCGGCCAGCACGATGGCCACATCCAGCACCATCTGCACGTAGCCGGCCCGCCACTTCAGTTTTTCCTGGAGCAGCAGGGCAAGGATGTTGAAGCCGCCGAGGCTGGATTTGTGCCGGAACAGGATCAGCAGCCCGACGCCGGCCAGCAGGTTTCCGCCCAGCACGCCGTACAGGGGATCGCTGTGCAGCGGCCCGAGCGCGGCTGGGTGCAGGCTGGCCATCACTGAGACCAGGGCGATGGCGGCGCCGGTCCGAAGGGCGAAGTTCCAGCCCTTCTTCCAGATGGCCAGACCGAAGAACGGCAGGTTCACCGCGAAGAAGATGACCCCGAACGGCAGCGGGACGGTGTAGCTGAGCAGCAGTGCTAGGCCTGCGGTTCCACCCGTGACGGCAGCGCTGGACTTGAGCAGGAACAGCCCCAGCGACGCAGCGAACGTGCCGGTGAGGATGCCCAGGACATCCTCAACCGCGGAATGCCGGACGGCCGACGGCGGCACGGCGCCTGCCGCCGTCGTGATTTCCCCAGCGGGTGAGACGGCGGTGCTCATTGCGCTGTGCCCGGTTCAAGCCCAAACCGCCCGCGGTCGGCCAGGACCGCCAGGACCCTGTTGTTGGTGTCGGGGTCGGCGAGCGTGATCCGGACACCGTCCATGGCGTAGCCGCGGGCCAGGATGTCGGCCTCGCCGAGGGCGGCGAGCAGCCGTTCCCGAAGCCCGTCGGAAGCGCGGAGCCAGTAGAAGTTCGCCTGGCTGTCCGGCACGTCCCAGCCGTAGCCGCGAAGGGCTTCGATGACCCGGGCCCGTTCCGCAGCCACCGCATCAGTCCGCTCGAGGATTTCCTCCTCGGCGGCCAGCGACGCAACCGCTGCAGCCTGCGCCATCCTGTTGACGCCGAACGGCACGGCGGTACGGCGCAGGCCCTCGGCGATGCCAGGCCGCGCGATGGCGTAGCCGACCCGCAGTCCTGCCAGCCCGTAGGCCTTCGAGAAGGTGCGCAGGATGCAGAGGTTGGGGTAGCGGCGGTAGAAGTCCAGCGCGTCCACGCCCGGGCCGCGCTGGAATTCGATGTAGGCCTCGTCCAGTACCACGAGCACCCGCGGCGGCACGGACCGCAGGAAGCGCTCCAGCGCATCCCCGCTGATGGACACGCCCGTGGGATTGTTGGGCGAGCAAAGGATCACCAGACGCGTCCGGTCCGTGATCGCCGCGGCCATGGCGTCGAGGTCGTGGTGTTCGTCGGCCAGCAGCGGCACGCGGACGGAGACGGCGCCGGCCACGGCCACGAGGATGGGGTAGGCCTCGAAGGACCGCCAGGCGAACACCACTTCGTCACCGTGGCCGCACACTGCGGAGATGATTTGCTGCAGCACACCCGAGCTTCCCGGTCCGGCGGCAACTTCATCGGCGCTGACGCCATGGTGCCGTGCGATTGCTTCCCGTGTCTCCACGGCACCCATGCTGGGGTAGCGGTGGATGCGGCCGGCCTCGGCGGTGATTGCCTCCACCACCGACGGCAGGGGAGGAAAGTGGCTTTCGTTCGAGGCCAGCGCCGCGGTCAGCTCAGTCCGGGCGCTCCTGCCGGCCACGTAAGGGGGGAGCTGGGCGACGGCGGCACGCACCTCGGGTGCGGCGGTTTCGGGAAGGGTGCTGGTCATGCACAGCATGTTGGGGCAATGCAGGACGTTTGCGCAACACAGCCTTCGGCGTCAGGACAGATCCGGGTGCGTTGACATGAGGTGGTGGCAAAATGCTCAGTATGCACCTCATCGATGCCCTTGACGCAGAGATCCTCCTCACACTGGACCGGGACCCGCAGGCGACGGTCCTGTCCCTGTCACGCTCGCTGGGCGTGGCACGGAATACCATCCATGCGAGACTGCGCCGCCTGGTGAATGACGGCAGCCTGGCCCCGTTCAGCCAGCGCGTCCGGACCGCTGCCCTGGGCCTTCCACTGACCGCTTTCATCTCCATCTCCATCAGTCAATCCTCCAGCGACGCCGCCGTGGCAGCCTTGCAGGACATTCCGGAAATCATCGAAATGCACGCCACCACGGGCGACGCGGACCTGCTCGCGAAAGTGGCCGCGAAGGACCCGGCCGACCTGCACCGGGTGACCAATGCGATGCTGGCGATTGCCGGCGTCGTCCGCACCAGTACCGCGATGTCCCTGGTGGAAGTGATGCCCACGCGCACAGTGCCGCTCCTGCAGGCGGTGGCGGCGAAGTAGCGCCGGCAGGGCGGGCCGCAATATGCGCACAAGCAAACGCATGTGAACAATTTCTCCCAATCACTTTCGGTCAAAGCCTTGACCGGGATTGTCAGACGCTGATAAACCTAGAGGGCGGAAAGCGCTTTCTATGCGCGGCGGTCCCATGTCAATCACTCATCAAAGGGAATTGCCGACGCGTCTTTGAAACGTTCCAAACTGTTGTGCGGCAGACTCAGCTGCCGCCGCATCAAAGGAGATGTTCTTTTGGCAAACCCCTCAATGTGTTCCTTGAGAAACCGCGCGGGCCGGGCATGGAAGGCTGCGCCCGCCGGTGTCGCAGCCACGCTGACGGCGGCAGCACTGGTGTTCACCGGTGTTCCCCTCGCTGCGGCCGACCCCGGTCAACCCAATCCCGGTGTGGCGCAGCAGTCGCAGCCCAAGCGCCAGGTGGAGAACCTGGACCGGGCACCCGTCGCAGTGCTGACGGACCAGGGTGTCAGCCTCGGCTGGCGGATGCTGGGCCTGGACGGGGACAGCATTGGCTTCCACGTCATCCGGGACGGCGTCCAGATCACCGACGAGCCTATCCGGAATACCACCACCTACCTGGACCCGGCGGGAACGGGGGACTCCAAGTACGTCATCAAGACCGTGGGCAACGGCAACGGGCAGGACAAACTCACTGCCGAATTCAGTCCGCTGGCCCAGAACTACCTGCCCATTAAGCTGGACAAGCCAGCCGACGGCGTCACCCCCGCCGGGCAGACCTACAGCTACACCGCCAATGACTCCAGTGTCGCCGATCTGGATGGCGACGGCACCTATGAAATCATCCAGCTCTGGAACCCCACCAACGCGCAGGACAACTCCAAGTCCGGCTACACCGGCAACGTCTACATGGATGCCTACAAGATGGATGGCACCAAGCTCTGGCGCATCGACCTGGGCCGCAACATCCGTGCAGGTGCGCATTACACGCAGATGCTGGCCTACGACTTCGACGGCGACGGCAAGGCCGAAGTGGCCTTCAAGACCGCAGACGGCACCACCGACGCGGCGGGCACGGTGATCGGGGATCCTGCGGCGGACTACCGCAGCAGCGCCGGCTATGTGCTGTCCGGGCCCGAATTCCTCACGGTCTTCAACGGCGCCAACGGCACCATCATGGACACAGTCCCTTACGACCCGCCGCGTGGCGCCGTGTCCGCGTGGGGCGACAGCTACGGCAACCGGGTGGACCGCTTCCTCGCGGGCGTGGCCTACCTCGACGGCGAGCACCCCTCCATGATGTTCAGCCGTGGCTACTACACACGCACCGTCCTGGTTACCTATGACCTGGTGAACGGCAAGCTGGCCAAGCGCTGGAAGTTCGACTCCGATGTGGCGGGCGCCGAGTACAAGGGGCAGGGCAACCACAATCTGTCCGTTGCGGATGTGGACCAGGACGGCAAGGACGAGTTCGTCTTCGGCTCCATGACCATCGATGACAACGGAACGCCGCTGTACAACACCAGGCTCGGCCACGGCGACGCCATCCACACCGGCGACCTCGACCCGTCCCGCCCTGGCCTGGAGACCTTCGCGGTGCACGAAAGCATGTCCGCCAGCGGCAACCGCGGCGCCACCTTCCGCGACTCTGCCACCGGTGAAGTGCTCTGGAGCATCCCGGCCGTCAAGGACACCGGCCGTGGCGCCACCGGCGACATCGACCCGCGCTTCCCGGGCTCAGAGAGCTGGGCAGTAGGCGGCGACGCCGCCTGGAACTCGCCGGTGGGCTACCTCATGTCCGCCAAGGGCGAGCGGATCGGGGACAAGATCCCGGCGGCCAACTTCATGGCCTGGTGGGACGGCGACCTGCTCCGCGAGATCGTGGATCACGATTTCGATGCAGCTGCGGGCATGGGCGTGCCCACCATCTCCAAGTGGAACTGGGAAACCCAGGCCAGCGACCGGCTCCTGACGGCCGACGGTGCCCGCACCAACAACCACACCAAGGGCAACCCGTCGCTCCAGGCGGACCTCCTCGGCGACTGGCGGGAGGAACTGGTGTTCCCGTCGGCGGACAGCACCGAACTGCGGATCTACACCACCACCTCGCCCACGGGGGTCCGGCTCCGCACCCTGATGCACGATCCGATGTACCGGACCGGTGTGGCGCGCGAGACCGTGGGCTACAACCAGCCGCCGCACCCCAGCTTCTTCATCGGCCAGGACATGCAGGCCCCGGCCATGCCGTCCGTGTTCTACGCGGGTGACGCGAAGTAGGTCTTGCCGCGAAAGCGCCGCCCGCCTCGGGGGAGAGGCGGGCGGCGCTTTGGCTTGTGCGGGCTAAGCCGGCGCTAGTCCGGCGATGTCACTCCGGCAGGCTCAGTGGCCGCCGAGGTTGCCGCCCACCGGCGGAAGGCCGCCGTCGGGCCTGCGGTCGTCCTCGCGCCGTTCGCCGGCGCTCAGGTTCTCGCCCTCCAGCGTCTCGTCGGACTCGCCCGTGGCATCCACCAGGCCGTTGGTCTGGTCGAACGGGTGGCCGATCCGGCCGTCGTCCAGGTCACCGATCGAGCCCGATGCCGGCGTCGTGCTTGCCCTGGGCGTCTCCGATTCCGTCCAGGCGGCGCCGGTGGTGGCCCCCGTGGTCAGCGGCTCGGCCGGAACAACGGGTTCCGCCGGTGCCACCGGGGTGGTTTCCGTGACCGTCACGTCGCGGGTTTCTTCCTTGTCCTTGTTGCCGCTTGCGGCCATTGCCGCCGCTGCGCCTGCTGCCGCTGCCACACCAAGGCCGGCAGCCATCTTGCCGGAAACGCCGGCTTTGCCGGAATCGCCCAGGGAGGCGCCTGCGTGCTCGACGCCGGGGGTTCCAACTGTTGCTCCGGGGTTGACAGCGCCGCGCCACGCACCGCTGGCGTAGCCTTCGTCCTCAATGAACTCCTTGAACCGCTGCAGGTCAGCTTCGGCCTGCCGGTCCACGACGTTGAGCTTGTCGCCCACCTTCTCAATCAAGCCTTCGGGTTCGTATTCGAGCGTCAGCCGCAGCGACGTCTGGCCCCCGCCGACGTCCTCGAATTCCACGGCGCCGGCATTTGTGGCGCCTTCCGTGGCGGCCCAGGCAACCTTGCGGTCCGGTACCTGCTCAAGGATCTTTGCTTCCCACTGCCGGCGTACGCCGCCGATCTCGGCCACCCACTCCAGCCGGTCGTCACTGAGCTGCGTCACGCTCTTCACGCCGCCCATGAAATGCGGGAATTCCTCGAACTGGGTCCACTGGTTGTAGGCCGTGCTCACCGGAACGTTCACCAGAATGCGTTTTTCCACCTTCGTGCTCATAACGTCTCCTTCGCTGTGTTACCGGAAGCCGATGAGTCGGTAAAAATCATCAGCATGCTTACCAACATACCTTTTGGTCGCGCATGTTTCCAGAGCCCAACCTGTTGCCGGTTCAGCGGCGAGGCATCAACGTACGACGGCGGCACGCGGCCTTGGGTGAGAGGGCCCGGTGCCGCCGTCGCCGGTCATCCACGGGAGGTTCAGCGCAGGTGCTTGCCCACCAGCGCCAGGTTCTGGATGACCGCGAGCCCGAACTGGGCCGTGTCATTGGTGGAGACGGTGGGGGCCTCGTCCATCGGCAGCAGCACGTGCGGTGGCCGTACCTTCCGCAGCGTGAAGGCCGAGCCATGGTTCAGGTGCTCCCCGCCTTCGGCGAAGCTTTCCCACGCCCTGGCGGCCAGCTCCGGATCGCCCAGCCGGGCGGCGGCATAGGCGGTGAGCCGGCTGTGCGCCTGCGTGAGGTGGATGCCCGCAAGCGGCTGGCCCACAGCTTTGGCCTGTTCCTCCGGGGTTGCCAGGAACAGGCGGCAGTACTGCAGCCACGCCCGCTCGAACTCCGGATCATCCACCAGGTCCACCAACTCGCTGCAGATCTCCACCAGCCCGAACACTGCGCTTAGGTGTGACACCGAAATCTGCTTCCGGCCGGTGTCGAAGCGGCCCTTGTCCAGGTCATACAGGGCTTCGCCCGTGAGGAAGCCGTACTTGAGCGCCCCGATGTCCGCCATGGTGCCCAGCAGCCGGTCCCGGGAGCGCGGGTTGCCCGTGCGTTCCCAGTCGGTCAGCCAGGTGGCCGCGAGCGAGCCCCAGTCCGTGCCGAGCCCCACCCCGAGGGCACCGCGGTTGGGCCGGTAGGTGTCGGCGTCGGGGCGGACCTTGCGCACGGGGTCCAGGCCCAGGAAGGTCCGATCGCTGTCCACCAGTTCGGCCAGGAGGTCACCGGTGCGCTCATCCGCCGTCAGGTAGTAGTAGAAGCGCCGGTAGGCGGGCGTGCTGATCCGCAACTGCTTGGCGCTGCAGCCCCAGTGCTGGACGTTGTGCCGCGAGCCCAGGCCCTTCCATGGCCCCAGGTGGTAGACGTCCACCTCGCCGGTGTGCCGGGTCATGGCCTCGGCGAACCGGAAGATGTCCGCGCGGCCGGACCGCAGGTAGGAGTACCAGAGCCAGAGATCGGGGGAGAGTTCCGAGTTGTCCCAGGCGTATCCGCCCACGTCGTAGCGCCAGACGTGCCGGTCGTGGTCATAGGTGTGCATCACGTCGCCGTGGTTCCAGAACCCGTACCACCGGCGCTGCTCCACTTGTCCCGCATAGAAGTCGAAGAGGAAGTCCAGATGGTCCTCGAGCTCCGCGCGGGCGGGGGTGCTGCGGTCCACCGGGTCCCAGTCGCCAAAGACGCCCACGGAGTGCAGGTATTCCGGCGTGGCCTGGAGCAGGGCCGGCGTGGACACCGCTGCGGCGTCCGCAGCGAGGATTTCGGTGGAAGGGGTGCGGTCATAGGCGAACAGAGTTAACTCAGATGTGCGGGCAATGCCTGTCGCATTGCCGAAGCCCGGTTCGTAGTCCTCGTACGTGATTTCAAGGCCTTCAAGCTGTTCTTCGAAAGTGTCCTGGCCCATGCCGTCGTGGTAGAAACGCAGGTCCATGGGCTGGGCTTCCGGGGAGTAGAGCCAAGCGGTCAGGGTGGCCTCGCTGCCGGCCGCGCCGCGGATGTCCAGCTGCCCGGGGTGCGACTGCCAGAAGTCCTTGATACCCACGCCCAGGCCGCCGCGGGTATCGCTCAGCGCGCAGAATCCGGCCGAGCGGGTGCCGCCGGAAATACCCACCCAGCCATGGCCTGGAGCCGTGCGCTTGCGCAGTTCGAAGCCGTCCGCGGTGAGCTGGGCGAGGGTGTAGTCGCCCCACCTGGGGATGAGGTGCAGCCGTCCGGAGACCTCCGGGTTCCAGGTTTCCGGCGGGGGAGTGGGCCTGCCGGCAATCTGGGCTTCGCGGACCGCCATTCCCGGATCGCGCCGCAGCCCGGTGAGGCCGCGGACAGCTTCGGTGAGGAAGCCGCCGTCGGCCCCGGCGATGCGCACGTGCCGGTCATGCGGGTCGGCCTCGAGCGGGACGGTGAAGCGGACACCCAGGCCGGCCAGGAAGTCCCGCTCCGCGTCGCCGTCCCAGATGAACGAGTGGACCATCCGCACGCTGCGTGCGTTGGCGTAGAAGTAGAACCGGACCACGAATGGCAGCCAGTCCCGCCCGCCGCCCGGCGCATCCGGGCGGTGCCGGCCTTCCAGCCGGACCACAGCGCGGACCGGCCCGTCCTGTTCGACGGCGACGTGGGTAACCTCGCCGGTGTAGGCGTCACGTCGTGCGGTCCCGGCGCCTTCGGGGACGCCGTCCTGCAGCAGGCTGACCAGCCTGGCGTCCCGGGCAACTTCCCGGCCGTCCCGGGTGAGGCTGCTGAACAGGGTGCTGCCGCTGCGGTTGATCACCATCTGCAGTGTGCCGGTGTCCACCGTCAGGGCGCCGCCCCCTTCGGTGACGGTGACCCTCGCAGTGGACGACGCCGGCTGGTTGGCTCCGGAAAGTGCCGCACCGCCGTCGAACGTTACGCGGTAGCTGCCGGAGGGTGCGTCCGTGGCCCCGAGCGCCAGGCCCGCCCACTTCACCGAGCCGTCCGGCCACGTGGCCAGGGGCCACGCCTGGCTGGCGACAGGGTTGCCCTCGGCATCTTGCACTGCCAGGCTGCCTGGGCCGCTGAGGGTTCCGCGCGCGAAGGGCATGCCCCACGTGGCTCCGCCGCTGATCCCTGCCGGTGCCACGCCGTCGATCCACTTGATGAGCGTTTCCGCCATGTGCTCCACTCCATTGTTTCATCCTGCTATGAAAGCGCTTTCTGATACGTTTCAAAATAGTGGCCGGCCGGGAGTGCCGCAAGGGTGGACCAGGAGGGGGTTGCCTGGTAAAGCTCAGGACCAAAGACTCTTAACCCGCGCGGCGCAGGAGTTGAAGCTGGAACTGTACGAGGCAATGCGGCAGGAACGGGGCTAACTGCATGTCGGCATCCGCCGAGTACGCATAACCAGCACCGCACCACATTGAGGAAGCAAAAATGTCTGCGTCATCAGCGCATCCCGGCGTTGGCGCGAGCCACCACCGCACTGCAATCGAACTCACCGCCCTGATTTCCGGCGGGATCTTCGCCCTCGTGGGCATCCTGGGATTCATTCCCGGCGTCACCACCAACTACTCGCAGCTGGCCTTCGCCGGCCATGACTCCGGCGCCCTGCTCCTGGGCGTGTTCCAGGTGTCCATCCTGCACAACATTGTCCACCTGCTCTTCGGCGCGGCAGGCCTGATCATGGGCCGGACCGCAGTCCAGTCCAGGTACTTCCTGCTCGGCGGCGGCGTCCTGTACCTGGTGATCTGGCTTTACGGCCTGTTGATCGACCAGGCATCAGCGGCCAACTTCATCCCGGTCAACACTGCGGACAACTGGCTCCATGCCGTACTTGGCGTGGCCATGATAGTCCTCGGCTTCGTGCTGGGACGCCACGAAACCGGCACTGAGCGGAGGATCTAGCTTTTCGCTGCGGCCCCGCCGTCGTCCGGTCCTTCGGCGGGGTCCTGGCTGTGCACCCGGATGTCGGCCGGGTCCGCATCGGGATCGCCTTCCGCGGGTGATTCAGCGTGGACCCGGTCGTCGTCGTCCCGTGAATGATCTTCTGTCATGGCTGCTCCTTAAAGAGCCTGGGGAGTTGCGCTACCCATCATTCAGCGCCCAGGCGCTTGGCCTGTCAAGCACTTCCCGCCCTTGCTTCTGCTCTGGCTTGCTCCTGCTCTGGCCGGGGAGTGCTGTCTGTGTTGGACTGGGAAGGCAGTGGGCACCACTCCCGTTCCGGGGGGCGGTGCTGTTTCCAGTTACCGTACAGCCAGCCGGGTGCTCCGGCTGTTGGAGAGGAACACGCATGGCAACGTACAAGATCGGGTACTTCGTGGGCAGCCTGGCGAAGGGCTCCATCAACAGGGTCCTGGCCAACGCCTTGATCAAACTTGCACCGGAGGAACTGGAGTTCACGGAGATCCCCATCAAGGACCTTCCGCTGTACAGCTACGACTACGACGCCGATTTTCCGCCCGAGGGGCGGGCCCTCAAGGAGGCCATCGAGGCCGCGGACGGCATCCTGTTCGTTTCCCCGGAGTACAACCGTTCCATCCCCGGCGCCCTGAAGAATGCCATCGACTGGGGTTCGCGGCCGTGGGGCACAAATTCCTTCGCGCGCAAGCCCACGGGCATCATCGGGGCATCCCCGGGAAGCATCGGCACGGCCGTCATGCAGTCCTCCATGCGTGCTGTCCTGAGCTTCCTGGACGCACCCCAGCTGAATGCGCCGGAGGCGTACGTCAAATACGATCCGGCCGCATTCGGCGACGGCGGCGAGGTCAAGGACGAGTCCACCGCCAAGTTCCTGGGGCACTACATGGAGGAGTACGCAGCCTTCGTGGCGCGCGTCCTGGCCGCGAACGCACCCGGCCACATCGGCGACCTGAAGCCGGACTCAGCCAAACTGTCGCGCTAGCTGCGCGTACCACCAGGCATACGGATGCCCGCCATCCCAGCAACGGCGGGCATCCGAGTGTCCGGCCCGGGTTCGAGGCTCAGGGTGCGGGGATCAGTCCAGGGGCAGCGTCACCGTGACGCTGGTGCCGTTGCCCGGGGCGGAGGAGATGTCCACGGAACCGCCGGCCTCCTGGACCGCGACCGACATGAGGCGCAGGCCGTAGCCGTGGTGCCGCCCGCACGTGGCGCGCTGGCTGTCAAAGCCCGTGCCGTCGTCGGACACCACAAGGCGGATGCCGTGGTCGACGGCCGCAAGCTGGATATTGATCGAGGACGCGGCGGAGTACTTGTAGGCGTTGCTCAGCGCCTCGCGTCCGGACTGGTAGAGGAGGGACGCGCAGTCTGCCGGGATCTCGATGCCCCAGTGCGGGGTATCCCAGTGGACCGACGTACCCCGCTGGCGCAGGGGCGCGGTGAGCCGATCGATGCAGCCAGCCAGCCCCAACGTATGAAAATCCAGCGGCCGCTGGTCCGTCAGCACGCCGCCTATGGTTGCGACTTCGCTGTCCAACGCTGTTTGGTGTCCCATGACTTCCTGCTCCCCAAGCTGGTTTGTCTGATGGCTCCAGCGTGCGCGTGCAAGTTCTAGGTGCCGCAAGGTTTGCCGCAAGATCCCATCAATTCTGCGCGGGGGGCGTCACGGGAATAGTCTGGCGTCTTGACGGCCTGGCAGCCTCCATGTAACTGGCCGTTGTTTCATTCCTGCGGAGCTGGGGACGGAAGACTCATGCCTACTTGGTTAATGTCACTCGTGTGGGGCACCGGTGCCGGCGCGGCCCTGGTCCTGGGGTCGGCCGTGTCCTGGCGGTGGTCGATACCTTCCAAAGTCGTCTCCACGATCATGGCGTTCGGGGCCGGGGTGCTGATCTCGGCCCTCGCGTTCGAACTCGTGGACGAGGCCGTGAAGGGCGGCGGCCTGTGGCCCACGGTGGCCGGCTTCCTGGCCGGGGCAGTGGTGTACGTGGGAGCCAACATGGCGCTGTCGCGTGCGGGCGCAAAGCACCGCAAGCGGTCCGGGGACCAGCAGCCGAGCGAGCAGGACAATCCGGGCAGCGGCACAGCGATCGCCGTTGGGGCGCTGCTGGACGGCGTGCCGGAATCCGTGGTCCTTGGCGTCGGGTTGCTGGCCGGGGGAGCGGTGAGCCCGGCCATGCTGGCCGCCGTCTTCATCTCGAACGTACCGGAGGGGCTCTCCGGGACGGCGGGCATGAAGAAGGCAGGCCGGAGCGCGGGCTACGTGTTTGGCCTGTGGGGGAGCATTGCCTTGCTTAGCGGGCTCGCGGCGCTGCTGGGATACGTGGCCCTGGAGGACGCGCCGGAGGAGCTGGTGGCATTCATTACCTCTGTTGCCGCCGGCGGCATCCTGGCCATGCTGGCGGACACCATGATTCCGGAGGCCTTCGAGGAGCACCACAACCTCACCGGGCTGACGGCGGCTGTGGGCTTCCTGACGGCTTTCACGGTGCACCACTTGGGGTGATTAGGCACCCGCCAGCACCGGCGCTGTGAGCCTGCCGTCCCGCATGGTGGCCACCACATCAGTGAGCGGTACGAACTCGGTGTCATGCGTGACCATCACCGTGGCCACCGAAAATTCGGTGGTCACCTCCCGGAGCAGCCGGACGACAGATTCGCTCCGCTCGTGGTCCAGCGCCGCCGTCGGCTCGTCCACCAGCAGCACTTTGGGGCTGCCCATGAGCGCCCGGGCGATGTTGACGCGCTGGCGCTGCCCGCCGGAGAGCTGGTGCGGCAGTTTCCGCCCGCTCGAGGAGAGTCCGACGATGGCCAGCAGTTCGGCTGCCTTCTCCCGGGCCGCCTTGGCAGGCTTCCCTCGCAGGTGGTCGCTGATGATGAGCTGCTCGACTGCGGTGAGCGCGGGGAGCAGGTTGGGCTGCTGGAAGATGATGCCCACCTTTTCCCGCCGCAGCGCTGCAAGTTCCTTTTCCTTGAGGCCCGCGGTATCGGTGCCGTCGATGACCACCTGGCCGCGGGTGGGGCGGACCAGCGTGGCGGCAACGGCCAGCAGGCTCGATTTGCCGGACCCGGAAGGCCCCACGAGCGAGACCACCTTGCCTGCATGGGCCGTGAGGTTGACCCTGTCCAGGGCGGTGGTGGTCCCGCCTCCGTCGGGGTATTCGAGTGTGACGTTGACCAGTGACAGGGGAGCGGCTGTGGACATCGGGAAGTTTCCTTTCAACGGGGTGGGAATCTAGTTGCCGCCGAGCGCCAGGAGCGCGTCGACCTTGGTGGCGCGGCGGACGGCGAGGGCCGCACCCACCAGTCCCAGGGCAACGATCCCGACGACGGGAAGCACCGTGGTGGCCACGTTCAGCTGGAACGGGGCGGCCTCGGCGGCGAGGAAGCCGGCCGCCACACCAACGGCCCCTCCGACGGCGGCGCCCGCCACCAGCACGATGGCAGCCTGGGTGATGGCATCCCGGAGGACGTAGGAGCCCGGGGCGCCCAGGGCTTTCAGGACGGCGATGTCGCGGGTGCGCTGAATGGTCCAGACGGTCAGGAACGCCACGATCACCAGTGAGGAGATCCCGTACAGGAAAGCCTGCATCAGGGTGAGGGACCCGTTTTCGCTTTTGAACGAGCCCAGGGCCTGGAAGGAACCGGTACGGGACTCGCTCACGGTGTGTGCCGCCGCGTCGCCGGCTGCCCTATCCACCGTGGCCCCGTTCGCGTAGGTGACGGCGATGACGGTAGCCAGTTGACCGCCGTCGGACACGTGTGCCGCCTTGGCCCATGCCGGCAGGGCTGTCCACACGACGCTGGTGTGGGCGTACCACTGGTCCGGCACCACGGCAGCAACCGAAACCTCTACACCGCCCAGGGACACGCTGCCGCCCTGGCCCACGGACAGGGCCTCCGCCACAGAGGCACCCAGCACGGCGGTCCCCGCGGACACGTCAACCGGCGCCAGGGGACTGCCGGGGGAGACACCGAAGACGGCCACGTTCGCCGTTCCAGAACCATCCGGGGTCTGCGCCCGTGTCTGGGTGATGCCCAGCGGCTCGGCGGATTGGACGCCGGGCTGGTTCCGCCAGCTCTCCACCTGCGCGGCCGTGACGGAGCTTTCCGTGTACGACGCCTTGGGGGTGCCGGTTCCGGGGGCGCCGAAGGCGATGGTGTCCACCGGTTTGCCGGCTGCTGCGCCCAGCTTGCCGATGGCGGATGTCGACTGCTCGGCCAGGCCAGCCGTCAGGCCGGACAGCATGACGAGCAGGAGGGTGATCAGGGCTACGACGCCGCCCATCATGGCGAACCGGCCTTTGGCGAAGCGGATATCGCGGATTGCCAGGAACACGTTGTTCTTCTCTCAGCAGGGGTGGATTCTTTTCGTCTTCCACTCTCCCCGCGGGGGCCCGCGGCTCCATCACGGATACGGTTGATCCGCAGGGATGGAAGGGTGGAGCGCGGAGTCAACCATTTGATTGATCCCCGGGAACCGATCGCGGCATAAGCTGAGAAAATGCCTTCCACGCCCTTGCCGCCACCCTCGACGACGGCCGCCGGCGTTCCCGCGACGGGGCCCGTGAGCGCCCTGGAAACGGCGTCCTCAGCGACGATCCTTCGCATCCTGCGGGTCACCCTGCACACCGGATTCGCCGTGCTCCTGGCCGTGGCTCTGGTCCGGATGCTGATGGCCGGCGGTCCGCTGCGCTGGTTGTGGGCGGGGGCCGCCGCCGTCCTCGCCGCTGTCTACCTGGCCGGGACTGTCCTGGAGAAGCGCCATGCGGAAGGCCGCGTTGCCTTCAACCCACGCCGCTACGGGCTCCTATGGCTGGCACTGGTCACGGCACTGTGGGCTCTCCTGCTTGCCGGGAGCGCCGACTTCGCCTGGCTGGCCTTCCCCATCTTCTTCCTCCACCTGCACCTGCTGCCACGCCGCGCCGCGCTGCTGACGATCGCGCTGATGACCCTCGCCGTCATCGCCTCGCAGTGGGCTGTCAGCGGCACGCCGGTCCCGCACGCGGCCGCCGTCGTGGGCCCCCTGCTGGGAGCCATCTTCTCCGTGATCACCGGGCTTGCCTATGCCGCGCTCTACCGGGAGGCCGAAAACCAGCGGCGCGCGGCGGACGAGCTGCGCCGCACGCGGGAGGAACTGGCCCGCTCCCAGCACGAGGCCGGCATGCTGGCCGAGCGGGAGCGGCTTGCCCGCGAAATCCACGACACCCTGGCCCAGGGGTTGTCCAGCATTGTGCTGCTGGGGAGGGCGGCCGGGCAGTCCCTCGCCGTCGGGGACACCGTCACGGCGTCGTCGCGGCTGGAGCTGGTGCAGCAGACCGCGGCGGACAACCTGGCCGAGGCGCGCAGCTTTGTTCGTGGCCTGTCTTCCCCGCAGCTGGACGGGACCTCGCTGGTGGAGGCCTTGCGCCGGCTGTGTGCAGCGACGGAAACGGGTGCCGCCGCGGCCGGGCTGCCGCTGCGCTGCCGCCTCGAGGTGGACGGCGAGCCGCAGGAGCTGCCCCAGCCCGTCCGTGTCGCCTTGCTGCGCGCGGCCCAGGCGAGCCTCGCGAACGTCCGCGAACACGCGCGGGCCGCGAACGCCGTCGTCACCCTTGCCTTCCTGGGCACCGGGGTGACCATGGACATTTACGACGACGGCACGGGCTTTGACCCCGCCGCTGCGGATGGTGCCGCTCACGCAGCGGACGGCAGCGGGTTCGGGCTGCGCTCGCTGCGGGAGCGTGTCACCGCATTGAACGGATCGATCACGGTGGAATCCGCGCCCGGCGAGGGCACCGTGGTGGGCATCAGGCTGCCCTTGGAGTGGACACATGGGTGAGGTCCGGGTGTTGCTGGTTGACGACCATCCCGTGGTGCGCGCCGGTCTGCGCGCCATGCTCACCGGAATCGAAGGTATTTCCATTGCCGCGGAGGCCGCCGACGGCAAAGCGGCCCTGAAGGAACTGGCGAGGCTGGCGTCGCTTGGCGAGCCTGTCGACGTTGTGCTCATGGACCTGCAGATGGGGGAAGGGATGGACGGCGTCACTGCCACGGCGGCCATCCGGACGCTTGATGCTCCTCCGCCCGTGCTGATCCTCACCACCTACGACACCGATGCGGACATCCTCGCGGCGGTGGAAGCCGGCGCCAGCGGCTACATGCTGAAGGACGCACCGCCCGAACAGCTGCGGCAGGCCGTCCTGCAGGCGGCGGCGGGCGGGACGGTCCTGGCACCGCGGGCGGCCGCGCTGCTGATGGACCGGATCAGCAACCCGGGCACGTCCCTGACTCCACGCGAAGTGCAGTTGCTCGAGCTGCTGGCCACCGGGCTGTCCAACCGGGCCATCGCCAAGCAGGTCTTCATTTCCGAAGCCACCGTGAAGACCCACCTGGTGCACATCTACGGCAAGCTCGGCGTGGATAACCGGACGGCCGCCATAGCTGCCGCCACGCAGCGCCGGATCATCCGGCCGCCGGGCGCCAAGGCGTGACCTTGGTGGCGCACGACGACGGGACGCGGCGTGTGACGGCCATCGCATTGCAGTAGGTTTATTCCACTGTGCTTACGGAGGCCGCAGTACCAGGTGCCGCTGTTCCCAGGCCAACTGTTCAAATTCCCAGGCCAACTGTTCAAAGGAGAACGAATGTCCCGTCCGGTTCCAGCCGTCGATGCCCTTCTCGCCACCTACGGTGCACCGGACGCCTGCGCGGCCGAGCTCCTCTGCGACAGCCACGATCCCAACGCCGTTGCCTTCACCGTGGTTGAAGCCGACCTCTCCGCGGAGGACATTACCTACGGCGAGCTCCGGGAGCGCTCCGAACGTGGCGCGGCGGCCCTCGCGGAGCTGGGGGTTGGTCCCGGAGACGCGGTGGCCACCCTGATGGGAAAGTCGGCGGACCTGGTGGTCATGCTCCTGGCCATTTGGCGGCGTGGGGCGGTCCACGTTCCACTGTTTACAGCCTTTGCTTGGCCGGCCATTGAACTCCGCCTCACGGCCTCCGGCGCAAAGGCTGTGATCACCGACGCCAACCAGCGGGCGAAGATCCAGGAAACCGGGGCCGTCGTCGTAGTCGCCGGTGAAGAAGCCGCCCAGCCGGACCTGGCGCTCACGCCGCTGCTGGCCAGGCAGCAACCCGGGATCGCATCCGAAACCGTGGGAGGGGACGGTGCCCTGGTGCTGATCTTCACGTCCGGGACCACGGGCGCCCCCAAGGGTGTGCCGGTGCCGGTCCGGGCGTTGGCGGCGTTCCGCCAGTACGTCGAACTGGGCCTGGACGTCAGTGAAGAGGATGTCTTCTGGAACGCCGCAGACCCCGGCTGGGCGTACGGCCTCTATTACGGGATCCTGGGCCCCATGGCGGCCGGCCGGCGGAACCTCCTGCTACGCCCCGGTTTCTCCCCGGAACTGAGCTTCAAAGTGCTGGAAGCATTCTCGGTCACCAATTTCGCGGCCGCTCCCACGGTGTACCGCACCATGCGCGCGAAAGCCGACGCCGGAACGGGCCCTTTCCACCTTCGGCGTGCCTCATCCGCAGGCGAACCGCTGACTCCGGAGGTGATCGGCTGGGCCCGGGAGATGCTGGGCGTTCCGGTGCGGGACCACTACGGACAGACCGAACACGGGATGATGATCATCAACGCCTGGCATGACGACGTGCGGACGGAGCTGAGGCCAGGGTCCATGGGCCGGCCGCTGCCGGGGTGGAGCTGCGCGGTCCTCAAGGACAACGCTGACGAACCGGCCCGGCCGGGTGAGCTGGGCCGCGTAGCCGTCAACGTGGCCGCGAGTCCCATGATGTGGTTCAAGGGTTATCAGGACGCGCCGGAGAAGACGGCAGAAAGATTCAATGAGGACGGCACGTGGTACCTGACCGGTGACGCCGGCATGGTGGACGCGGACGGCTACTACTTCTTCTCCTCCCGCGATGACGACGTCATCATCATGGCCGGCTACCGGATTGGCCCGTTCGATGTGGAGAGTGTCCTGTCCACTCATCCGGCGGTCCTGGAAAGCGCCGTGGTGGGGGCGCCGGACGAACTGCGCGGAGAAGTCCTTGAGGCGTATGTTGTCCTGGCGGACGGGACCACCGGCAGCGATGCCCTGGTGGCCGAACTGCAGGCCATGGTCAAGACGCAGTTCGCTGCACACGCCTATCCGCGGCGCATCCACTTCGTGGCGGACCTGCCGAAGACGCCGTCGGGAAAGCTGCAGCGCTACATCCTCAGGCAGCAGCGGGCCGCGGCAGCCGGGAGTTAGCTGAAGTGGGCGCCGGAAAACCTTCGATGTTCCGGCGCCTTTTGCCTCCGGGGCTGTTAGCGTGGAGGCCCAGCCAACGAAGGAGGAGCGATGTCCATCAATTCACCTGACTCACTGCCGGAGGACGAGCCGCAGGAGGCCTCGGCCGGCATCGAAGGATCCGGCAAAGGCAAGGCCGACGGCGGGATTCCCGGCGGCAAGGACGGCGTCGGGATTTCTGACGGCGCCGAGCCCAACACCTTTGAACCCGAAGAAGATCCTGATGCCACCGCGGGGCCGGGCGCTTAACAGCTACCCCCGGTTCCCTCCAGCTACCCCCGGTTCCCTCCGGCTGCCTCAAGGTTCGCTCAAGATTGGCCAAGGTAGCGCGAATCGGAAATATCGCAGGCCTACTGGCCGGTAAGTTTTTCCTGTTTCCACTTTGTTCCCCCGAACAAGGAAGCAAAGGAAGCCCCCGCGCTGGAGCATGACTCGCGCGGGGGCTTCGCCCCATGTGGGGTGGCTTCGTTTAGTTCAGGTCGAAGCGGTCAAGCTCCATGACCTTGGCCCAGGCGCCGACGAAGTCGTTGACGAACTTCTCCTTGGCGTCATCGCTCGCGTACACCTCGGCCAGGGCCCGCAGCTGCGAGTTGGATCCGAAGACCAGGTCCACGGCGGTGGCGGTCCACTTCAGTTCACCGGTGGCGGCGTCGGTGATCTCGTAGACGTTTTCCTCGGATTCGGAGGCCTTCCACTTGGTGCCCGGCGAGAGCAGGTTGACGAAGAAGTCGTTCGTCAGGACCTGCGGCTTGTCCGTCAGCACGCCGTGGCTGGAGCCGCCCACATTGGTGCCCAGGGCACGCATGCCGCCCACCAGCGCCGTCATTTCCGGCGCGGACAGGTCCAGCATGTAGGCCTTGTCCAGCAGGAGGGTTTCCGGCTGGAGCTTCTCCCCGGCTCGCAGGTAGTTGCGGAACCCGTCAGCGCGCGGCTGCAGGTACTGGAAGGATTCGACGTCGGTCTGCTCCTGCGCGGCGTCCGTCCGGCCCGGACGGAACGGCACTGTGACGGGGAACCCGGCGTCGGCTGCTGCCTTCTCCACCGCGGCAGTGCCGCCGAGGACGATCAGGTCCGCGAGCGACACCTTCTTGCCGTTCACCTGCGCGGAGTTGAACTCCTCCTGCACGCGTTCCAGCACCTGCAGCGCGTTGGAGAGCTGCTCGGGCTCGTTGGCTTCCCAGCTGCGCTGCGGCTCCAGCCGGATGCGGGCGCCGTTGGCGCCGCCGCGCTTGTCGGTCTTGCGGTACGTGGCCGCCGACGCCCAGGCGGTGCCGGCGAGCTGCGGGATGGTCAGGCCGGACTCCAGCAGCTTTGCCTTCAGCGAGGCAACGTCCTGCTCGTCGATCAGTTGGTGGTCGACGGCCGGGACCGGGTCCTGCCACAGCTGCGCCTCGGGCACCCAGGGGCCGAGCATGTGCGGGCCAACCGGACCCATGTCGCGGTGCAGCAGCTTGTACCAGGCTTTGGCGAACGCCAGCGCGAACTCGTCCGGGTTGGCCAGGAAGCGGCGGCCGATCTTCTCGTAGGTTGGGTCGAAGCGGAGCGACAGGTCGGTGGTCAGCATCGTGGGGCGGTGCTTCTTGTTGGGGTCGTGGGCGTCCGGGATGATCTCGGGCGCGTCCTTGGCCACCCACTGGTTGGCGCCGCCGGGGCTCTTGACCAGTTCCCACTCGTACTCGAACAGGATCTCCAGGAAGCGGTTGCTCCACTGCGTGGGCTTGTCCGTCCAGGTGACCTCCAGTCCGGAGGTGATGGTGTCGCCGCCCTTGCCGGTGCCGTAATTGCTGAGCCAGCCCAGGCCCTGTGCCTCAAGATCCGCAGCTTCCGGCTCGGGACCCACGTGCGCATCGGCGGGGCCAGCGCCGTGCGTCTTGCCGAACGTGTGGCCGCCGGCAATCAGCGCAAACGTCTCCTCGTCGTTCATCGCCATGCGCTTGAAAGTCTCGCGGATGAACGCAGCAGCGGCCACAGGATCCGGGTTGCCCATGGGGCCTTCGGGGTTGACATAGATGAGGCCCATTTCCGTGGCGCCGACGTCGTCCGCCATCTTGCCCTCGGCGACGTAGCGCTCATCGCCCAGCCAGGCGTCCTCGGGCCCCCAGAAAATCTGCTCGGGCTCCCACACGTCTTCGCGGCCGAAGGCGAATCCGAAGGTCTTGAAGCCCATGGACTCGAGGGCAACGTTGCCCGCGAGGACCAGCAGGTCGGCCCAGGAAACCTTCTGGCCGTACTTCTGCTTCACCGGCCACAGCAGGCGCCGGGCCTTGTCCAGGTTGGCGTTGTCCGGCCAGCTGTTCAGCGGGGCGAACCGCTGGCTGCCGTCGCCCGCGCCGCCGCGGCCGTCGTGGACGCGGTAGGTTCCGGCGGCGTGCCAGCTCAGGCGGATCATCAGGCCGCCGTAGTGGCCGAAGTCCGCCGGCCACCAGTCCTGGGAGGTGGTGAGGACCTGGGTGATGTCCCGCTTGAGGGCCTCGACGTCGAGTTTCTGGAATTCCTCACGGTAGCTGAAGCCGGACCCAAGGGGGTTGCTTTCCTGGCCATGTACGTGGAGCACGGAGAGGTCCAGCTGGTTGGGCCACCAGTCCTGGTTGGTCCGCGGCCGGTGTCCCTTGGGCTGCGGCGAATCGATGGCCGGGTTTTCGCTCTCGCTGCCGTGGGCGGTGGCACTGCCATGGGCCACCGGGCACCCTCCCTCAGCCTTTTGGTCTACGCCCTGTGCGCTTGCGGGCGTGGGAACCGGAGGGTGGTTTTGGCTATCGGTCATGTGCTTCTTCCTTCCGTTGGGCCGAGGCCGCGGTTGGACTCGGGCAGCCGGTCAACCCTCCTATTTGACCACGCACCAGTGACAGCGCAAGTCACGCCTACGCCATGGGTGAAACCCGGCGGTTATGTGACCGGAAGAGGGCCTGCACGTGGTGGGCTCCCGCTGCCTCAGAGTTGGCGCGCGCTTCCGCGGACGATCAGTTCGCAGGGAAAAACCACCTGGCGCGTGGGTTGCCCGGGGGTGATGATCCGTTCAACCATCATCCGGGCTCCTATGCGCGCCATCTCGCGGCTTGGCTGGCGGACGGTGGTGAGGTTGAAGGAATCCCAAGCCGCCATGTCGACGTCGTCGTAACCGATGACCCAGCACCGCTCCGCCGATATCTGGTGGGCGCGCAGGGCGTCCAGGGCGCCGAAAGCCATCAGGTCATTGGCACAGAACACAGCCTGTGGACGGTCGGACCGCGAGAGCAGCCTGTTCATGATCTGCGCCGCGATGTCATGGGAAAACTGGCCGTTGAACCGGAGGTGTTCGGGCACCGGCTGTCCCTGTTCGGCCATCCTGTCCAGGAAGCCCCGCCCACGTTCGCGGGTGGTACTTGCGTTTTCGAAGCCGCCGATGAACGCCACGCGTGTTTTGCCGTTGGCCAGCAGATAGTCAGCGACGGCCGCGCCGCCGTCGGCATTGCTGCTGGTGACCTGGTCGCAGTCCAGGCCTTCCACCACGCGGTTGATGAGGACGATAGGGCTGTTCTTTTCGATGGCTGCCTGCAGCTCGATGGAGTCCTCGGTAGCGGTTGTGAAGATGACGCCGTCCACTGCATGCTCCCTGATGGCCTTCAGTGCGTCCTGGTGGCTGCCGCCGCCGGCGTTCCAGATGACCACCCGGAAACCGGAGGTATCGAGCTCCCGGGTGAGTTCGTCCAGGGCCTCCGAGTAGAAGGGGTTGTTAAGGTCTGCCACCACGACGCCGATGGTGTTCGTGCGCCTGGTTTTCATGGCCTGGGCCCCGGCGTGGGGGACATAGCCCAGGGTCTCCATGGCGGCCTGCACCCGGGCCCTGGTCGCAGCGGACAGCTTGGGAGACGAGGACATGACCCGGGAGACGGTCGCCTGGGAGACTCCAGCCAGTTCTGCGACGTCGCGGCTCGTCACCATGGGTTCTGTCCTCTTTCCTTCTTGGTGGCATTCGTGCGGGTTTTCAGACTAGCCAACAACGGCTGCCGGCACCCTCCGGTGTCCGACGTGATGCCGGGTGCGGAGGGTGCCGGCGGAACCGGTTGGTTAGCGGGATGTTGTGGGATCGTGTTCTGCGCTGAGTCCCTTGCGGAGCCGAACCTGGGGGGCGGTTTCAGGCGACCAGAGAGCGCCAATGATGGTGATGACGGACGTAACCACCATGTAGAGGGCGACGAGCCAGTAGCGGTCAAACTCCGGGCCGATAAGCGCGGTGGCGATCAGCGGGGCGAAGCCACCGGCGAAGACGGCTGCAACCTGCGGGCCGACCGATGCCCCGGAGTAGCGGAGCTTGGGTTCGAAGAGTTCGGTGAAGTACGCCGGTTCCACGGAGTAGCAGAGGTCGCGTCCAACGTTGCAGGTCAGGATCAGGACGAGGAGAACCATGAAGAAGTCTCCGGTCTGGACGGCCCAGAAGAAGGGGAACGCCATCAGGAGCATCGTGGCGGCGCCGGCGATGACGGTGTAGCGGCGGCCCCAGCGGTCTGATACCCAGCCCCAGAACGGGATTGAGAAGACGCCCAGGCCGGCCATGATCATGGTTGCCAGCAGGATGGTGTTCTTCTCCAGCAGGACAGCGGGACCATAGGCGAGCAGGAAGGTTGTGTAGATGTAGTAGTTCGCGTTTTCGGCGAAGCGCATCATGATGACCTTGAGGATGGTCAGCGGCCGGGTCTTGATGACCTTGACCACGGGCATCTTCTCAATCTCACCCTTGCGCTTGATCTCCTCGAACGCGGGGGATTCATCCACCTTGCTGCGAATGTAGAAGGAGAGCACTACCAGCAGGATGGACACGAGGAACGGGATACGCCAGCCCCACGAAATGAAAGCCTCCGGCGAGATCAGGAAGCCCATGACGTAGAAGGCGCCGTTGGCCAGCAGCGTTCCGGCCGGTACGCCAATCTGGGGCCAGGAGCCGAAGAAGCCGCGGCGCTTTGCAGGGGCGAACTCGGTTGCCATGAGCGCGGCCCCGCCCCATTCACCGCCGACGCCGATGCCCTGGACGATGCGCAGGATCACCAGCAGGATGGGGGCGGCCATGCCGATGGTGGCGAAGTTGGGCAGGCAGCCGATCAGGAAGGTGCCGCCGCCCATCAGGCCCAATGTCATCATGAGCATTTTCTTCCGGCCCAGGCGGTCACCGAAGTGGGCAAAGATGAAGCCACCGATGGGGCGGGCCGCGAAGCCGATGGCGTAGGTGCTGAAGGAGAGCAGGATGCCCACGAAGGGGCTGGCGTTCGGGAAGAACTGGCTGTTCAGGATGATGGCGGCGGCGACGCCGTAAACGTAAAAGTCGTACCACTCGATGCAGCTGCCCAGGACTGATGAAACCAGGGCCTTGCGGCGCATCTTCGGATCAATAGCGGGTGGCGCTGCGGTTGTCGTGGGGGTGCTCACTATGAGACTCCTTTGTCTTCGACCGGACAGTGACGGCAGCCACATCAGCTACCTCGTGCCATGGAGTGTATACGTAACCATGACAGCAACACAACGTCTTGCCGCAACGAATGCATACGTATACACTCGTTTTCCATGCAGGCCTGCTGGCCTGGTCCGGGGCGCTCGATAGGTCGCCCATCGATGAAGATGGAAGGTATTGCTCATGACCGTCACCACAGCAACCAGCTCGGCCGTGAACTCCGTGATGTTGAAAGAGCCGGCGCAGAACAGCGTGAACCGGGGCAGCACTCCCGAGGTGCGTGCCACCGTTGAAGGCGTCATCGCGGACATCCGGGAACGCGGCGACGCGGCAGTCCGCGAATACTCCGAGAAGTTCGACAAGTACGCGCCCGAGTCATTCCTGCTCACCAAGGAGCAGCTGGAGGAGATCCTGGCCCGCGTTCCCGAACAGACCATTGAGGACATCAAGTTTGTCCAGGAGCAGGTCCGGGTCATGGCGCAGAAGCAGCGCGAGTCACTGACCGACTTCGAAATTGAAACCCTGCCGGGCGTATTCCTTGGCCAGAAGAACGTTCCCGTCCAGGCTGCCGGCGCTTACATTCCCGGCGGAAAGTACCCGCTGCTGGCCAGTGCGCACATGACCATCATTACTGCCAAGGTGGCCGGCGTTGAACGCGTGGCTGCCTGCACCCCGCTGATCCAGGGTGAGGTCCCCGACGCCACGGTCGCCGCCATGTACCTGGCCGGCGCCGATGAGATCTACCTGCTCGGCGGCATCCAGGCGGTGGCGGCCCTCGCCATCGGCACGGAGACCATCAAGCCGGTCAACATGCTGGCCGGGCCCGGCAACGCCTTCGTCGCCGAAGCCAAGCGCCAGCTCTTCGGCGAAGTCGGCATCGACCTTTTCGCCGGACCCACCGAAGTCCTGGTTGTCGCCGACGAGCACGCGGATCCGTTCATCGTCGCCGTCGACCTTCTCTCCCAGGCCGAACACGGCCCCGACTCACCCGCAGTCCTGATCACCACCAGCGAAGAGCTGGGCCGGAAGGTCATTGAGCACATCGACACGATCCTCGTGGACATGCCGACGCGCGACTACGCAGGTGCCGCATGGCGCGCCTGGGGTGCCGTCCACGTCGTGGAATCCCTTGACGACGCCTACGTCCTGGCGGACGAGTACGCCTACGAGCACGTACAGATCCTCACCGAGAACCCGCGTGAAGCTCTGGAGAAGATGCACGACTACGGGGCGCTGTTCCTGGGCGAAGGAACCTGCGTCTCCTACGGCGACAAGGTCATCGGCACCAACCACGTGCTGCCCACCCGCGGCGCCGCACGCTACACGGGCGGCCTCTGGGTCGGTAAGTACCTGCGCACCGTCACCTACCAGGAAGTGACCAACACCGAATCCAGCGCCTTCTTCGGCGAACTCTGCGGACGTGCCGCCAGGGTGGAACGGTTCGAGGGACATGCACGGTCCGGCGACGTCCGTGCGGCAAAGTACCGCGGCACCACCCTGCCCTGGTCCGACCACACCTTCGACAACTAGGAAGACCCGGTGCCCGATTTCCGCCTGGACGGCAAGAAAGCACTGGTTACCGGAGCAGCCCGCGGACTCGGCAAGGCCATCGCCGATGGCCTTGCCGAGTCCGGCGCGACTGTCTACGGAACCAGCCGTGACGCCGAAAGCGCACGCCTCATCAGTGAACGCTACGGGACTCCCGCCTTTCCCGTTGACGTCACGGAACCCGCGCAAATCCTCGAATTCGCCGGCGACCTCATGGAGGAAAGCGGTGGCATCGACCTGCTGGTCAACAACGCCGGCGTCAACGTACCCAAACCTGCCCTCGAGCTGACAACGGACGACTGGGACACGGTCTTTGACACCAACCTCAAAGGCAGCTTCTTCCTGACCACCGCACTGGCCCGGCACTGGATCGACAACGGAACCCGAGGGGCCATCGTCAATGTCGCGTCGCAGGCGGGGATCGTCGGAATCGAGGAACGGGCTGCCTATGGCACCAGCAAGGCCGGCCTGATCCACCTCACCAAGATCCTTGCCCTGGAATGGGCGCAGGCCGGAATCCGCGTCAATGCCATTGCGCCCACGTTTGTGCGCACGGAGCTGACCGCGTCCACTCTCAGCCGGCCCGACTGGGCGGCCGAGCTGTTGTCCAGGATCCCTATCGGCCGCTTCGGCGAACCGGAGGACATCGCCGGGGCCGTGGCATTTCTCCTGAGCGATGCCGCCGCACTGATCACGGGCCACACCATGGCCATCGACGGCGGCTACACCATCCGCTGACCGGGCGGTTCCACGTTCCGCCGCCCGGCACATACTTCCGAGGAGTACGTTCATGACCACCAGAGACACCATTTCAACCACCGCCGTCGTCGGGTCCGGCTACATGGGCGGCGGAATAGCGCAGGTGCTCGCTTTTCATGGCTACAGCGTCATGCTGGGCGATATCGACGGCGAAACTGCAGAAAGTGCCCGCGTCCGGCTTGTGCAGCAGGCCCGGGAGTTTGAGGCCAACGGGCTCCTGGCCGAGGGGGCCTCGGAGATCATCGAGGGGAACCTCGTTGCGGCCGCGAGCATCGAGGAGGCGGTAGCGGCGGCCGATTACATCGCTGAGGCAGTACCGGAAAAGCCGGAGATCAAAGCCACGACCCTTCGGAGGGTCTCGGCCGCCGCGCCACCTCATGCGATCATCGGAACGAACACCTCCGCCATCCCCATCAGTGATTTGGCCGCTTCAGTGACCGGCCCCGAGCGGTTCCTGGGCGTCCACTGGATGAATCCAGCCCCGTTCATTCCCGGCGTCGAACTCATCCCGGGCCAGGACACGGACCCTGCTGTCCTCGACCGCGCCGAAGAGCTCATCCGCAGCCTGGGCAAGGCGCCAGCCAGGGTGGCGGACACACCGGGGTTTGTCGCGAACCGGCTTCAGTTCGCGTTGTACAAGGAGGCGGCCCGGATCGTCGAAGAAGGCGTCGCTGCGCCAGACCAGATCGATGCCGTGGTGAGCAACACGTTCGGATTCCGCCTGGCCTTGTTCGGCCCCTTCGCCATCGGCGACATGGCAGGACTGGACGTGTACGAGTCCGCATACCGCACCCTTGAAAAGGCATACGGTGAACGGTTCGCCGCCCCGGAGGCCCTCGTCGAGACCGTCAAGGAAGGCAATATCGGGCTGAAGAGCGGACGCGGTTTCCTCGACATCGACCCCGCCGAAAAGACCGCCCTCCTGGCCTACCGGGACGACGCCTACGCCCGCCTGTCCCAGCTGCGCGCGGAACTGGGACAGGCGCCGGGGCTGTAGCTGCAGCTGCCCTCCTACGCCGCCAGCGAACCTTCAGTTTTCCCTGAGAGAGCGCCGCTTAATCCCCAGCTCCCGGACGTACACTGACCTTCGCACAGGTTTTGTGGACACCCCGTCATGTTGGAGCCGCCCATGCTCTGGAAGCTGCTTGTCGAATACCTGCGGCCGCACCGCTCGCTGCTGGTCGCCGTCGTCATTTTCCAGCTGGCGCAGTCCATAGCGTCGCTGTACCTGCCGACCCTGAACGCAGACATCATCGACCAGGGCGTAGCCCGGGGCGACACCGGCTACATCCTGTCCACCGGCAGCGTCATGCTGGTGATCACGCTGGCCCAAATCGCTTGTGCGGTCATCGCCGTGTACTTCGGGGCGAAGGCGGCCATGGGGCTGGGGCGGGACCTGCGCGGCGCCATCTTTGAACGGGTAGGCGAATTCTCGGAGCAGGAAGTCACCCGCTTCGGCGCGCCCAGCCTGATCACCCGTTCCACCAACGACGTCCAGCAGGTCCAGCAGCTGGTGCTGATGTCCGCCACGCTGATGGTGGCCGCGCCCATGCTCAGCATCGGCGGCGTGATCATGGCCATCCGGCAGGACGCCCAGCTGTCGTGGCTCATTGCCGTGTGCGTCCCGGTGCTGCTGGTCGCCGTCGGCCTCATTGTGACGCGGATGGTGCCGCTGTTCCGCAAGATGCAGGCCCGGATCGACACCGTGAACCGCGTGCTGCGCGAGCAGCTCACGGGCATCCGGGTGGTGCGCGCGTTTGTGCGGGAGGACATGGAAACGGAGCGGTTCGCCGGGGCCAACCGGGATGTCACGGATGTTGCCCTGCGCGCGGGCCGCCTGATGGCGCTCATGTTCCCCACGGTCATGCTGATCCTGAACGTCTCGAGCGTTGCCGTGATCTGGTTCGGCGCGTTCCGGATCGAGGACGGTTCCATGCAGGTGGGCACCCTGATCGCGTTCCTGAGCTACCTGATGCAGATCCTGATGTCCGTCATGATGGCCACGTTCATGGCGGTGATGATCCCGCGCGCGTCGGTGTCCGCGGACCGGATCGGCGAGGTGCTGGGCACCAGTTCCAGCGTGGTGCCGCCGGCTAACCCGGTCAGCAGCGCGGTAAGGCGCGGCGAGCTTGAAATGCGCGACGTCGGATTCGCCTACCCGGGTGCCGAGCATCCGGTCCTGGCCGGCATCAGCTTCACCGCCCGCGCGGGCGGGACGACGGCGATCATCGGCAGCACCGGCTCGGGCAAGACCACGCTGGTGAACCTGATGCCCCGGCTCTTCGACGTCACCTCCGGCGCCGTCCTGATGGACGGCGTGGACGTCAGGGACCTGGACCCGGACCTGCTGTGGGGGCACATCGGCCTGGTGCCACAGAAGCCCTACCTGTTCTCCGGCACCGTTCGCAGCAACCTGCTCTACGGCAACCCGGACGCCACGGAGGAGGAGCTCTGGACCGCGCTCGAGATCGCGCAGGCCCGGGACTTCGTGGAGCGGATGGAGGAGGGGCTGGACGCGTCCATCTCGCAGGGCGGCACCAACGTCTCCGGCGGGCAGCGGCAGCGGCTGGCCATCGCCCGGGCCCTGGTCAAGAGGCCCGAGCTATACATCTTTGACGATTCCTTCTCCTCGCTGGATACGGGCACGGACGCCCGGCTGCGGCAGGCACTCAAGCGCAACATCGCGGGCGCCACCCTGGTGGTCATCGCACAGCGCGTGTCCAGCATCGTGGACGCGGACCAGATTTTGGTGCTCGACGACGGCAGGATCGTGGCGCACGGAACGCACCATGAGCTGCTGGAGACGTCCGAGACGTACCGGGAGATTGTTTCGTCCCAGCTGGCGGCGGAGGAGACGGTATGAGCGCACATCGCCCGGGGCCCCCTCCCGCACGCGGCACCAAAGCCGCGCCCGCCTCCGCAGGCGGGCAGGCCGCCGTCGTACGCATCCCCCGTCCCGCCGGCGGACCGGGGAGGGGTGGGCCCTTTGCGGGGATGAACGTGCCGGCGGAGAAAGCGATGAACTTCGGCGCGTCCGCCAAACGGCTGCTCGGGACGCTGCGCCCGGAGCGGTTCTGGCTGGTGCTGGTGCTGCTCATGGCCGTTGCCGGCGTGGTGCTGCAGGTGATCGGGCCGCGGCTGCTGGGCGAGGGCACCAACCTGATTTTCGCCGGCGTGGTGTCCAAGCAGCTGCCGCCGGGGATGACGCAGGCGCAGCTGATTGCGATGCTGCGGGCGTCGGGGGAGAACCAGAAGGCGGACATGCTCAGCGCGATGACGCTGACGCCGGGTGCGGGGATCGACTTCGGGGCGCTGGCCGGCGTGCTGACGTGGGCGCTGGTGCTGTATGTGCTGGGCTCGGCGTTCATGTGGGGGACCGCATATGTGCTGAACGGCGTGGTGCAGCGGACGGTGTTCGGGCTGCGCGAGCAGATTGAAGCGAAGATCAACCGGCTGCCGCTGCGGTACTTCGACACGATCCAGCGCGGCGAGCTGCTCAGCCGCGTGACCAACGATGTGGACAACATTTCGCAGAGCCTGCAGCAGTCCATCAGCCAGGCGGTGACGTCGGTGCTGTCCGTACTGGGCGTGCTGGTGATGATGTTCATCCTGTCGCCCACGCTGGCGCTGATCGCGCTGGTGACCATTCCGCTGACGCTGGGCATCACCACCCTGATCGCCAAGCGCTCGCAGAAGCTTTTCGTGCAGCAGTGGAAGAACACCGGTGAGCTGAACGGGCAGATCGAGGAGACATACACCGGGCATGCGCTGGTGAAGGTGTTCGGCAGGCAGCGCGAGGTGGGGGAGCGGTTCCGGCGGAAGAACGCGGAGCTGTATGAGGCGAGCTTCGGGGCCCAGTTCATTTCCGGGCTGATCATGCCGGCCATGACGTTCATCGGGAACCTGGTGTACGTGGGCATTGCCGTGGTGGGCGGCCTGCAGGTGGCGTCCGGCGCGATGCAGCTGGGCGATGTGCAGGCGTTCATCCAGTACTCGAGGCAGTTCACGCAGCCGCTGGCGCAGCTGGGGTCGATGGCGAACCTGCTGCAGTCCGGGGTTGCGTCCGCCGAGCGGGTGTTCGAGCTGCTGGACACGGAGGAGCAGACTGCGGATCCTACTGGTTCTTCGCTGCAGAGTCCGGACGGTGCTTCACGGGGGCGGCTGGTGTTTGAATCCGTTTCCTTCTCGTATTCGCCGGACAAGCCGCTGATTTCTGACCTGTCTTTGGTGGCGGAGCCGGGGCAAACGGTGGCGATTGTCGGCCCGACAGGGGCCGGCAAGACGACGCTGGTGAACCTGATGATGCGCTTCTACGAGCTGGACGCCGGGCGGATCACGCTGGACGGCGTGGACATCACCAACATGACACGGCACGACCTGCGCTCGCGGATGGGCATGGTGCTGCAGGATACGTGGCTGTTCGGCGGAACCATTCGGGACAACATCGCGTACGGGCGGCCTACTGCGTCTTCTTCCGAGGTACTGGAGGCAGCCCAGGCCACGTATGTGGACCGGTTCGTAAAGTCCCTGCCGGAGGGCTACGACACGGTGCTGGACGATGAAGGGTCCAACGTGTCCGCGGGTGAGAAGCAGCTGCTGACGATTGCCCGGGCGTTCCTGGCGCAGCCCTCTGTGCTGATTCTGGATGAGGCGACGTCCTCCGTGGACACCCGCACCGAGGTTCTGGTGCAGAAGGCCATGAGTGCTTTGAGGAGCGACCGCACGTCGTTCGTGATCGCGCACCGCCTGTCCACGATCCGCGACGCCGACCTCATCCTGGTGATGGAGAACGGGCAGATCGTGGAGCAGGGGACGCACGCTTCACTGCTGGCCGCCGGCGGGGCCTACGCGCGGCTGTACGAGGCCCAGTTCGCTGCGCCGGTGGCGGAGGTTTAGACCGGCATTGGAAACGACGCAAGCTCCTTGGAAGGAGACGACGAGACGATCGAGGTCGGTTGGCGCGGCAGTCAGAGGTAGCTCTTCACGGTCGCTCGGAGCGCTTCGGTGTGCTCATAGATCTCCTCTAGCGAGTTGATGGGCACGCGAGTCTCTTCCTTGCTGTCATTGAAGATTCCAAGGTACTTCTGCGTCCGGTTGAAGTGGAGACGGGCAATGGGCTTGCGGTTGTTGTCGTCGAGCAGCACCGCAAAGTAGGACTTCGCGTCACGCTGCGCCACACGGACTGGCTTGACCTCGCTGCAGACAATTGCCCTCACAATTTGGTAGCCCTCGATTTCCTCAAGTGTTGTCTCCAACGCATCGGCTTCAGCGAGATCTGCTTCGGCAACGGGCGTGCTGGTGACCGCGGCCGGAACTGTTGTGTCTTCAGTTTGCGGGAAGCCGGGGTTGCCCAAAGCCTTCTTCAGCCGCTCGTTCACCTGGTCATTGAGGAATTGCTTGGTGGCCTTCCCGACCAGTGTTGTGAACTGCTCCCGAATCTTTTGCGTATAGGGTCCCGAGTAAACTCTCGCCGTCAGGAACTTGACCCATTCATCCTCGGGTTCCTTGAACTGTGCAGCCAGCGTTCGTTTCAGCTCGCCGATGTATTTCAGTTCACCGGCCGCGCTGATGATCGAGTCCAGGTCGAAGACGTCCTTGGAGAGTTTCTGGAGTTCCGGGATAAGCGATTGGTCGATGTCGTTCAAATCAAGCACGAGGAATGGTTTCGCATCCATTCGGTTAGGTGCGTCTAGATCCGTGAAGAACTGGTAGACCTCTCCGTTGGTGAGAATGGCGATCCGGGCATTGGTGACGGCAAAGTACCGGAAAAGCTGCGATGCGTGCTCGATCTTCACTGGCTCTGTGGACTTCTTGCACTCGATCAGAATCTGGACTTCGCCGTCCTTAACGATCGCGTAGTCGATCTTCTCGCCCTTCTTGAGCCCAACGTCGGCGATGAACTCGGGGACAACCTCCAAAGGATTGAATACGTCATAGCCGAGAATCGTCGAGATGAAGGGCATCACGAAGGCGTTCTTCGTTGCCTCTTCCGTTTGAATTACACCCCGCTGTTGACGCACCTTTGCCGCCAGCGCTGAAAGCTTTTCTGCAAATTCCATGTCTTACCCCCAGTAAGGCCCTTACCCGGACACAGCTTCGTGTCCGGCGGCAGTTCGAGCTGATGAAGCAAAACCTACATCCGATCGGCGACATTTACACGCAACCGCTTGATGGCTACCGTCATGCTGGAGACTTCCTCAACGATAACCAGCCAGGCAGACCGGGGGAATTGAACCCCCGTGCGCCTAAACGAATGTGGACGACTCGGCTCCCACCCGCCGTCGTCCGTTCGCTGCGAGTCGCCCAACAGGCAGCTGTATCTCACTCAGGGCCATAATCGCGAGGCGAACTTCGCGATCATCTCGTCTATGACTCAGCGACCGGGCCTCACTTCGCTTCAGTCAGGTCGGCCAGCATTTTCATAGCCGGCGGACGATGCCCAAGCCGCGAGAGATGGGGATTAGCCTCCTCCGGCAAACGAAAACGGGCGACGGCGGGGATCTCCCGCCGTCGCCCGCTCCGTTGACTTAGAGCGCGTCGGCCTCCGCATTGAGGTCCCGGCCCCTGGTTTCGGGGGCGAAGAACCCTGCCGCGAGACCGATCGCAGCGTAGGCCATGAGGATCCCGGCTACCGGGATCCAGCCAGGCCCGGTCGCAGCAACGACGCTGGCTGCAATGATGGGGCCGAGACCGCCGGACAGGACGGCGCCGATTTCCTTGACCGTGGTCATGAAGGAAAAGCGGCGTTTGGACCCGAACATTTCCACCAACCAGGTTGACTCCACGCCATACAAATTCGGCAGTGGGCCGCCAACGAAGATGACGAAGACCAGGGCCACCAGCACAGGGTTACGCGTTTCGATCATCAGCATGGCGGGAATCGTGAAGGCGAACTGGAACCCGGAGAGCCAGAGCCAGACCTTGCGGCGTCCGAATCGGTCAGTGAGCTTCCCGGTCAGCAAGACTGTGACCACGCCCAGCACGGAGCCGAGTGTTACACCGGTGGTGACGAGGTTTGCGTCCATTTTCACCACCGACACCGTCCAGCCGATAAGGAAGCCCTTGACGAGGTAGACCGAGCCGTTTTCTCCGAGTTTGATACCCAGTGAGACGAGGAAGGCCTTCTTGGAGTCTGCAGCGTCACGCCAGATGCTTTGTTGCCGGGACTCAAGGCGCGCCGCGGCACGCCGCGCCTTGACTGCCTCGAAAACCGGTGATTCGCTCACGCTGCGACGAAGGTAGAGCGCCACGAGGGTGGTAACGACGCTGAGCAGGAAGGGAATACGCCATCCCCAGGTAAGGAACTCGTCCTTGGGCATCTGCGAGAGCAGCAGCCACAGTCCGCTGGCCAGCAGCACGCCGGTCGCAGTTCCCAGTGCCACTACGGCGCCGTAAAAGCCGCGCTTACCGGAAGGAGCGGATTCCACCAGCAGCAGCGAGGCCCCGGATAGCTCCGCGCCCGCGCCGAAGCCCTGGATAAGCCGCAGGAGCACCAGGAGGATTGGGGCCGCGACCCCGATCTGGGCAAATGTAGGCAACAGACCCATTCCCAAGGTGGCGATACCCATCATCCCCACGGTGATGACCAGGACGGATTTCCGCCCATACTTGTCCCCAAGGTAGCCGAAGTAGATCCCGCCCAAGGGCCGGACGAGAAACCCGGAACCGAACGCGGCAAAGCTCGCCATTAATGCCATCGCCGGGTCCGTATTGGGGAAGAAGAGCGGCCCGAAGACCAGTGCTGCCGCCAGGGTGTAGAGCGTAAAGTCCATGTATTCCAGGGCGGAACCAAGGAACGACGAAATGGAGGTGCGGCGCAGTTCAGCCGGCGTTACCTGCAGCTCCGATGCCAGGCCCTGCGGGTCGGCTTCGGCGTATGTGAGATTGGGGTTTTCTGTGCTCATGGAGTTTCTCCCTCGGGAAGAGCCTGTCGGCAGGCCGGGACGCAAACGTCGTTGTTCGGATGGTGGTGCAAGGTCTTTAAGGGCAGTTCAGTTCGGGAGCAGGGAGACAGTCTCCGCTATGCAGGCAGGCTTTTGCGAGCCTTCCAGTTCGATCAGGTGATTGAACTGCAGCTGCCGCCCATTGGCTGTCTCGCTCACCGAGGCCAGCGTCAGCCGGTCCCTGATGCGTGAGTTAACTCTGGCCGGCGCCGGGAACCTTACCTTGTTCAGACCGTAATTGATGATCATCGCGGCCCCGTCGACCCGGTATACCTGGCCGGCCAGGTATGGCAGCAGCGACAAGCTGAGGTAGCCGTGGGCGACAGTGGCCCCGAAGGGGCCGCCTGCTGCCCGCTCCGGGTCCGTGTGTATCCACTGTTGGTCCAGGGTGGCGTCGGCGAAAGCCTGGATTTGGAATTGGTCCAGGGTATGCCATCCACTCACCCCGATTTCCTGGCCAGCCATACTGGCCAACTCGGCGGCGTCCTTGAACAGTCTCATCTAAACCCTCTCCAGCAGCATGGCGACGCCCTGGCCCAGGCCCACGCACATGGTGGCCAGGCCGCGGTTGGCGTCTTCGCGTTCCATCCGCCCCAGCAGCGTGACCACGATCCGGGCTCCGGAGGAGCCCAGGGGATGGCCCAGGGCGATCGCACCGCCGTCCTTGTTGACGGTTCCCGCATCCATTCCGAGCAGCCGCATGCAAGCCAGTGCCTGCGCTGCGAACGCCTCGTTGAGTTCGACGGCGCCCACCTCGGCCAGGTCCCAGCGCGCCTTGGCCAGGGCCTTTTGCGTCGCAGGCACCGGGCCGATGCCCATGACGTCCGGAGCGACACCGGCCGCTTGGCTGGACACGATGCGGGCCCGGGGCGTGAGCCCGTAGCGCTCCACGGCCTCGCCGCTGGCGACCAATACAGCTGATGCGCCGTCGTTGAGGGAACTGGAGTTGCCGGCGGTGACCACTCCGCGGGGCGCCACGATCGGCCGGAGGGCGGCCAGGGCATCAGCGGTTGACCCGCGCCTGGGTCCCTCATCGGTGTCCACCAGCGAGCCTTCGCCCCGCCTGCCCGTGACCGGAACCGGGACTATCTCGTCGCTGAAACGGCCGGCGTCGATCGCCGCCACAGCCAGGTTGTGCGAGCGCAGTGCAAAGCTGTCCGCGTCGGCACGGGAAATCCCCTCCCGCTTAGCTACCTCTTCTGCCGTTTCGGGCATGGAAAACAGTGCCCCCGGCTCCATCCGCGGGTTAACAAACCGCGCACCGATTGAGGTGTCCGAGAGTTCACCCGGTTTGGAGTAGGGCTTCTCCGGTTTTGCCATCACCCACGGCGCGCGGGTCATGGACTCCACGCCGCCGGCCACCACAAGGTCGGCGTCACCGTTGCGCACCGCCTGCGCCGCCATGCTGATGGCCGTTAGCCCTGAGGCGCAGAGCCGGTTGACGGTCACGGCCGGTACGGCGTGCGGGAACCCGGCCAGCAGTGCGGCCATCCGGGCAACGTTACGGTTGTCCTCACCGGCCTGGTTAACACAGCCAAAGATGACCTCGTCAACGGTGGCAGGATCGACGCCGGCCCTGCCCACCGCGGCCTGCAGCACAAGCGCGGCCATGTCGTCGGGACGGACAGTGGCGAGCACACCGCCATGACGGCCCACCGGGGTGCGCACGCCCCCGACGAGGAATGCCTCGGGCATCAGCGGGCCCCGCCGTTGATGTAAAGGGTCTGGCCGGAGATGTAAGAGGAGTCCTCACAGGCGAAGAAAGCCACGGCCGCAGCCACTTCCTCCGGCTGGCCTACACGTCCCAGTGGGGTTCGCTCAGCCACCGCCTGCTGGTGCTCGGCCGGACTGGCCCCTACACGCTTGGCCGTGGCGGCGGTCATCGAGGTGGCGATATAACCCGGTGCCACGGCGTTGACCGTGATGTTGAACGGACCAAGTTCGATGGCGAGCGTCGCGGTCAGGCCCTGGATACCGGCCTTTGCAGCCGCGTAGTTGGCCTGGCCACGGTTGCCCAATGCGCTGCGGCTGCTGAGCGAGACGATCTTGCCGTACTTGGCCGGAACCATGTAGCGCTGGGCAGCGCGGGTGCAGAGGTACGCGCTGGTGAGGTTGGTGGCCAGGACCGCGTCCCAGTCCGGCCGCTCCATCTTAAAGAACATGTTGTCGCGGGTGATGCCGGCGTTGTTGACCAGGATGTCCAGCCGGCCGAACTCCCGGTGGATGTCATCGAATACCCGGTCTACGGCTGCCTCATCCGTGACGTCGCAGCAGGCGGCAACGGCCTTTCCGCCCGCCGCCACGACGTCCTTGTGGTCCGAGATACGCTGTGCGGTGTCCTTGGCGCGGTCCTCGTTGAGGTCCAGGACGGCGACAGTGGCGCCGCCACTGGCCAGTTTCAGCGCGGTGGCTGCGCCGATCCCCTGCGCCCCTCCAGTGACTACTGCCACCCGGTTGGTGAAATTGCTCATGACATTTCCTTTGCATGTTTGGTGTCGTGCCTGTGGAAAGCCGGGGCGGCCCGGCGGGTCCGCTAATTGAAAGCGGAGAAGCCGGTGATCTCCCGGCCAATGAGAAGCGACTGGATGGAGTCTGTGCCCTCGTAGGTGGAGACGACCTCCATGTCGGTCATGTGCCTGGCTACGTGGTTCCCCAGCAGCACGCCGTTGCCGCCGAGCATGTCCCGCGCCTCTGAACAGATCCAGCGGGCTTTCCGGGCGGTCTGCATCTTGGCCAGCGAAGCCATGGGCCCGGTCATCCGGCCGTCCTCGGCAAGCACAGCCAGCCGGAAGCACATGAGCTGCATGGCCGTCAGCTCGGCGAGCATATTGGCCAGCTTGTTCTGCACCAGCTGGAAACTGCCGATCGGTTTCCCGAACTGCTGGCGGGTCTTCGCGTAGTCCACGGCGATCTCGTATGCGGCCATCGCGTGGCCGTAGGACTCCCAGGATGCACCGCTTCGCGTGGAGGTCAGCACCCGGGTGACATCCTTGAACGAGTGGCATTCGGTGAGTCGGTTGGCCGCCGGGACCCGGAGGTTGTCGAGGGTGATATCCGGCTGGAGGATCGCCCGCTTGCCGATCTTGCCGGTAATGACTTCGGTGGAATATCCGTCAGGAAAGCTGCCGTCCTCGTTACGCTCCATCACGAACGCCTTGACCTTGGCATCCGCTTCGTCGCGGGCGAAAATGATGACGACGTCGGCCATGCTGGCATTGCCGATCCAGCGCTTGCGCCCACTGATGATGTAGCTGTCCCCATCCCGGCGCGCGCTGGTTTCGAGCGCCACCGAATCAGAGCCGTGCTCGGGTTCGGTCAAGGCGAAGGCGCCGATTTTGGCCAAGGCAGCCATGTCAGGGAGCCAGCGTTGTTTTTGCTCCTCGCTTCCGAGCATGTTGATGGTTCCCATTGCCAGTCCGGACTGGACGCCGAGGAAAGTGTTGACGGAACCATCGCCGCGGGAGACCTCCGCGGCGACAATCCCGGCGGCAAGCCGGCTCAGCCCGGGACATCCGTAACCCTGAATGGTTGTTCCGATAATGCCGAGCCCGGCAAGTTTGGGAACCAGTTCGAAGGGAAACTCGGCACGTTCCCAATAGCCATTGATGACGGGCAGCAGGTCTTTATCCACGAAGGCGCGGACTTTCAGGCGGAGCGCCCGGTCCTCAGCGCTGAGGAAATCGTCCATGAGGTAAAAGTCGGTGCCGTTCGCGGCGGGTTCCGGTGTCATCGGGTGAGCTCCAGTGGTGTGTGATCGGGAACCTGCTTACGCTGCGGGTCCGTGTTTCCTTGTGAAGGCTGGAAAAGGGTGAGCCAGTGGCGCTCGTGTTCAGCCAAGGGGCGGGACTTGCCGGTGTCCGGATGGACTGAAACCAGCACGGTCCGGCCGTCTACGGCGGTTGCCCCGTGTTGGCTGCCCCTGAATTCCAGACTGAATGAACTCGTGCCGATCCCGGTCACGGTGAGTTCAACCTCCAGGTCTTCCCCGTGGTGGACAGGCCGCCGATAGTTCACTTCGAGGCTGGCCACCACCGTCGGGGTCGCCTCGGCTTGACGTACTCCAGGCATCGAAGACCGCCATTTGATTCTTGACTCCTCCAGGAGCGTGACGACGGCGGCGTGGTTGACGTGCCCGTTGAGGTCCTGGTCGGACCACCGTGGGCAGACGCGGGTCCGGTAGGTTTCAGGCATCGACCAGGGCTTTCCGGTGCAGCAGCCAGTCCCGCACCAGCCCGGAGCTTTCGTTCAATCCAGGCGGCGCGAGTGAGTAGTCCACCGGCGTAAGGGAATATTCGACCGGATGGCGGACGGTCGGTATTTTCCGGGGCCCTTCGCCCGCCATTACTACCGGGTTCAGCCCCAGCTGCTCAGCCAGCTCGACACCGCCGCGGACATCCTGGATCGGAGCGCAGGGCAGCCCCGCCGAGGAGAGCTCACGGAACCATTCGTCGGCTGACTGGGTAGCCAACTGGGCGTGGAGGATGCCCCGCAGCTCATTGCGGTTGGCGTTGCGCTGCAGCGTCGTGGCGAACTTCGGATCCCGGCCGACGCCGGGAATCCCCAGTGCAGCGCAGAGCCGGACGAACTGGGCGTCGTTTCCCGTCGCAATGATGATGGTGCCGTCCCCGGTCTGCATCGGGGCGTATGGATACATGCTGGGATGTTCGTTGCCCATCCTGGTGGGTACCACACCGCCCGTTACGTAGGCCGCAGACTGGTTCACCATGCCCGACAGGGCCGAGGTAAGCAGGTTCAGCTCCACCAGCTGACCCTCGCCGGTCCTGTCCTTGTGGTGTAGCGCCCCAAGGATTCCGATGGCAGCGTGCAGGCCTGTGATGACATCGAACAGGGCGATGCCTGCCCGGTACGGTTGGGTGTCCTGGTCCCCGGTCAGGCTCATCATTCCCGAGGCGGCCTGCACCAACAGGTCATATCCCGGAATGTGTGCGCCGGCTCCGGTACCGAATCCAGTGATGGAAGCATAGATAATGTCCGGATTCAATTCGACCGCGCACGCGTAGTCCAAGCCCAGCCGCGCCATGTTGCCGGGCTTGAAATTCTCGATCATGACGTCGGCGGTGCTGATCAGGGAACGCGCTACGTCCAGGTCCTCCGGATCCTTCAGGTCCAGGGCAATGGAATGTTTGTTTCGGTTGACCGCGAGGAAGAACGTGGCCTCGCCGTCCCGGACCGGGGGCATATAGGTGCGGGTGTCGTCACCTTCAGGCCCCTCCACCTTGATCACTGTGGCGCCCATGTCAGCCAGGAGCATGGTGGCGTATGGGCCGGCCAGCACTCTGCTGAAATCTGCGACCACAATGCCTGCTAGGGGCCCGGCGCTTGCCCGGCCCAGGGCATCAAAGCCGTGGTTATCCTCGCCTCCATCGGGAAGGTCCTGCCTTCTGGAGACCGGCTCGTCGATCGGTTGTGTCATCTGAATCCTCCGCATTGTGTTCTGCATCACCAACCCTTGCAAGTGGACTGATTCACGTCCAATACGTATTTGGTGCCGGACTGATACCTGCCTGTCATCAATATCGGTGCATTTCTTTGGGTATCTTGGGCCTATGGACAATGACGTTTACCCCGGCGGGAGCTGAGCGGGAGTGGAAATACACCAGATCCGGGCCTTCCTCGCCGTGGCTGAGGAACTACACTTCGGCAGGGCCGCCCGCCGGCTCCACATGGCCCAGCCGCCGTTGAGCCGTTCCATTCAACGGCTTGAGCACGAACTGAAGGCGCCCCTGTTTATCCGCAGCACGCGGACGGTTCAGCTGACTGCCGAGGGTCAGGCGCTTGTCGGCCCGGCACGCGAAATACTCGAAGGTTGCCGCCGGGGCCGCCTCGCGGTCGCCTCGGTGGGCCGCGGCGAAACCGGACGCGTGCGGGTCGCCTTTGCCGGGGTTTCCTCCCATGTGATGGTTGGCAAACTCGCGAAGCGTGTCCGGGAAGCGCACCCCGGAATCGACTTTGAGCTGTCCAGCTCCAATTTCGCCCTTCCAGCCATGGACAAGGTCATGGGCGGAGCTATGGAAGTCGGTCTGGGCCGATGGAATTTCATCCCCGCTGTCCTCGACTCGCGGATCGTTGCCAACGAGCGGCTCGTCGTCGCCCTGTATGAGAGCCACCCCCTGAGCGGTCAGGCTTCGCTGCGCATGGCAGACCTCGCGGGGCAGCCTTTCGTCACGTTGCCGGAGCACCCGGGCGCCATCCTCCATGACCACCTTCGGAGGCTCTCCAGCGCCGCGGGATACGTCGTGGAGATTGCCCAGGTGGCGCCGGATTCCCAGACGCTTATGGCGCTGGTGGCAGCCGAGATCGGTGTCGCCCTGACAGTTTCCTCCGTGCCGGAAAACTTCAGCCACCCGGGCGTCGTGTTCCTTCCCCTTGAAGACCCGGCTGACGCCATCCAGCTGCGGCTGGTCTGGCGGAAGGACAATACCAGCCCGGCGCTGCGTGAGGTCCTTCGGCTCTCGGAGGAGGTCCTTCCGTCGCCTGATTGAAGAATTCATTGATGCCGAAGGGGCATAACCGGAACCATTATTAGGTATTGGATCTGGTGGCAATCGGACTGGCACAGTGGTTCAGGTCACCGCGTGGTGCATATCACGCCCGGACCGACGCCAGCCGCCCCTTGACCCGCCAGGAGAACCACTGTGACCGTAACCGCACCCGCACCCGCACCCGCCCTGGTCTTCGACGACGTGCTCAACCTCGACAGCCTCCTGACCCCCTCGGAACTGGAGCTGCGCAGCACTGTCCGTAACTTCGTGGATGAACGGATCCGGCCCAACATCGCCGGCTGGTACGAGGACGCCCGCTTCCCGCTCGAGATTGTTCCCGAGCTCGGGAAGTTGGGAGTCCTCGGGATGCACCTGAAGGGCTACGGATGCCCAGGCCGCAGCGCCGTCGAGTACGGCCTCGCCGCCATGGAGTTGGAAGCCGGCGACTCTGGGCTTCGGACCTTCGTCAGCGTCCAGGGTTCCCTGGCCATGAGTGCCATTCACAAGTGGGGGTCCGAGGAGCAGCGGAACGAGCACCTGCCCGCAATGGCGCGGGGCGAGAAAATCGGCTGCTTCGGACTCACCGAGCCGACGGCCGGCTCCGATCCTTCCAGTATGGCGACATTTGCGGCGCGTGACGGAGACGGCGGTTGGGTCATTAGCGGGGCAAAGCGCTGGATCGGGCTTGCCTCCGTGGCCCAAATTGCGGTCATCTGGGCCAACACCGCTGAGGGTATCCGCGGGTTCATCGTGCCGACGGACACCCCTGGCTTCACCGCGACGCCCATTGACTCGAAGCTGTCCATGCGCGCCTCAATCCAATGTGACATCGCGCTGGATGGGGTGCGCGTGCCGTCCTCTGCACTCCTGCCCGGTGCCCGCGGGCTCAGCGGCCCGTTCTCGTGCCTCAATGAAGCCCGCTACGGAATCATCTGGGGTGCGATGGGCGCCGCGAGGGACTCGTATGAAACCGCTCTCGCCTATGCCCAGGAGCGGCTCCAGTTCGGCCAGCCCCTCGCCGGTTACCAGCTCACACAAGAAAAGCTGGTGAATATGCTGCTGGAAATCCACAAGGGAACGCTGCTGGCGCTTCATACAGGGCGTCTGAAGGACGCCGGGACGCTGGAACCGGTGCAGATCTCCGTAGGAAAGCTGAACAACGTCCGTGAGGCCATTGCCATCTGCCGTGAGGCACGCACCATCCTTGGCGGAAACGGAATCACCTTGGACTTCTCGCCGTTGCGGCACGCGAACAACCTTGAATCAGTGCGAACGTATGAGGGTACGGACGAGGTCCATACACTGATCCTGGGCCAGCGGATCACGGGCATTTCAGCGTTCCGTCAGGGGTGATGTCCTTCCGCGCGGACGTGCGGCCGCCGGTACTGTCGGTCCGGCGGTCAGAGCCGAAGCGCAGGTGGATTGGTTTCTGCCCGGGCGTCCCGGAGATCTACCAGCCGATTTTCTTCAGCAATGGGGCCTTCAGCAGCATGGTCACTGGGGCCGATGTTGAAGGCGATCCGCGCCACAAGCAGCAGCCTGATGATCGCGCCAATGCCCAGGTCGATCTTCGCCGGGCCAAAGAAATGCACGGCGAGGGGATCACGACGAACCCAAGGCTGCCCGCACTGGCCGCTGCGCAGCAGCCGAAGTCACTGCGCAGCAGCCGAAGTCACAATGTCAGACCCCCGTGACAGAGTTTGGCTATGGAGACAACAGCGGTAGTCGGAGTGGGAGGCACGGCGGGATTGGCCGCTGCCATCACGTCCCTCGCCGGGCTGGCTGACGAGCTTGCCGCCATACTGCCCTGTTCGCCGGACGCCCCGGCCTCGGACGCCCGCAACGCTGGTGCGGATCCATTGCGTGAGCTTTCCGAGTCATGCCTGGACGGGCTGGGCATTGTGGCCCGGATGGAAGCCGCCACAGCGGCGGCAAAAGTCCAGTTGCTGGCCACCTACGCGAAGGCGGCAGACGCGCTGGAGGCGCCGGCGCAAACTGCGTATGAGTCAACAGCCCGCGAAATCAGCCAGGTGACGGAGGTTGCCTGCGTTCTCACCATTGGGGAACGTGCCGCGTCCGCACTGTTGGGTGAGGCACACGCGCTGACCACGTCCTTGCCGGCGGCGCTGGATGCGTTGCAGGCCGGCAAAATTTCCTGGCAGCACGCGAGGATCATCGTCGATGAAACCACTGGGCTGGACACTGCCGCCGCCGCTGCGCTGGAGGCTCACTTCCTGGACCCCGAGGCCCCCAACGCGGCCAGGGGTGCCGCGGCGGGGGAGTTGGTACCGGCCCGCTTCCGGCGGAAGGTACGTGCCTGGCGGGAACGCCATCATCCTGAGTCCCTCGAGATCAGGCATGCGAAGTCGGTAGAAGATCGGCGGATGGAATACTCCCCGGACCGCAACGGGATGGCTTGGATCTCGCTGCATATGGCCGCGGACAAGGCCTGTGCCATCTGGAACAAGACAACCGCCTTGGCGCGCGGCCTGCAGGGCCCGAATGAGCCGCGGACCCTCACACAGATCAAGGCGGATGTAGCGGCAGAGCGGCTGTTGGGGAATTCCAGCCACTCCTTCGGGGCAGGGCCGTCCCTCAAAGCGGACGTGCTGGTCACGGTCCCGGTCTTTTCCGCCCTCGGCGCCACGGAGGAGCCCGCGGAGCTTGATGGTTACGGGCCCATCCCTGCATCGATGGCGCGCAAGCTTGTCGCGGAAGGTGCCGGCTCGTTCTACCGCGTGCTGGTGGACCCACGCGACGGCGCGCCGCTCGAAATCGGCCGCACCAGCTACCGGCTCCCGGAATCGCTGAAGCGGTGGTTGCGGATGCGCGATGGAAAATGCACCTTCCCCGGCTGCAGCAACCCCAGCCAGGACAACGAAGCGGACCATCTCAACGCCTGGGAGCACGGCGGAAGCACCGGGATCCATAATTTGGGTCAGCTGTGCCCCAAACACCATAGACTCAAACATCGAACAGGCTGGACGCCCGCACCGGCCACCAAAAACGAGCCGCCCGGCTGGATCTCACCCACGGGCCGCACATACAACGCCGAACAACCGGACAGGGAACCGACAATGTGGCCCCCGGGCTGCCTGCCGGAAGAAACAAGCCCACTGGAGGCAATCGTGGACTTCCTTATTGCCTCATAGAGTGCCGCTCCGTGCCGCTCCGTGCCGCTCCCTGCTGCCTCATGGCGAAGCGGCAGCGGAGTTTGTTCCCTGCCGTTTACCGCCCAGCAACCACCAAGCCGCACACCGTTTCAGCACGCCGACCAGTCTTTTCACGCACCCTTTGCGCCCGGCACACCCCCACCGGGCGGACAATCCCCGAGGTACCAGGAGTACTCCGTGTTCGTGAAAAGCACCCTCGCAGTTGCCACCCTTCTTGCGTCCCTGGCCGGGACGGCAGCAGTCCCTGCCTCGGCCCAGGCTGAAGCACCCAAGCCCGCGCCGGTCGTCGTCGGCCAGCCCCTCGCCGGGACGCATGCCCACAACGACTACGAGCATGACCGCCCGCTGTTCGAGGCACTGGAACACGGCTTCACCAGCGTCGAAGCGGACGTCTGGCTGGTGGACGGCGAACTCCGCGTGGCCCACGACCTCGCCGATGCCAAGCAGGGCGTCACCCTCGAAAGCCTCTACCTCGATCCGCTGGAGGATCTGGTCCGCAGCCAGCCCGGCCACAGCGTCTACCCCCAGTGGAACGGCAGCCTGCAGCTCCTGATCGACATCAAGAGCGAGGGTGAGTCAACGTACGCCGCCATCGAGCAGGAACTGTCCGAGCACCGCGACATCATGAGCCGCTACACGAACGGCAACGTCAAGACCGGTCCCGTCACTGCCGTCATCAGTGGCAACCGTCCGCTGGCCACCATGCAGGCGCAGGACAAGCGCTTCAGCTTCTTCGACGGACGCGCCAGCGACCTCACGTCCGGGATGCCCGCCAGCCTGATGCCGCTGGTCAGCAACAACTGGACCAAGCTCTTCACCTGGCAGGGCGTCGGCCCCATGCCGGAGCTGGAGCGGGCCAAGCTGCACGCCTACGTTGAGACCGCACACACCAACGGCTACCGCGTCCGCTTCTGGGCCACCCCGGACCAGCCCGGCGCCGCCCGCGACGCCGTCTGGACCGAACTCGCCGACGCCGGAGTGGACCACATCAACACCGACGACCTCGCCGGCCTCCAGCAGTTCCTCACCGCCCGCGGCGCCTAATCCCCCGGAAAGACCATCCCCATGCCTTCAAAGACAGTGAAGATCACGACGGCGGCACTCACCCTGGCGTTCGGCCTCCTTGCGTCCCAGCCCGCCTTCGCGGAAACCGCCGCAGACGTCACACGCGACGGCACCAGCGACAGCAGCCAGGCCTTCACCTTCGCCGCCATCGGCGACATCCCCTACGGTGCAGCCGAGATCGCCAAGTTCCCGTCCCGCATCCAGGACCTGAACGCGGACAAGGACCTGAAGTTTGTAGCACACGTGGGCGATATCAAGAACGGCTCCTCCGTCTGCTCCGACGAGTACTTCTCCTACATCCGCACCCAGTTCGACACCTTCGCGCACCCGCTGGTCTACACGCCCGGTGACAACGAATGGGTGGACTGCCACCGGACCAACAACGGCGCCTACAACCCGCTGGAGCGGCTGGACAAGCTGCGGGAGATCTTCTTCAACGCACCCGGCAAGACGCTCGGCGCCACGATGCCCGTCAAGAGCCAGGAAAGCCTGGGGCTGCCCGAGGATGTGCGCTTCGACAAGAACCGGGTGGCCTTCTCCGTGCTGAACGTCCAGGGCAGCAACAACTCCCTCCTGCCGTGGACCGGCCTGGGCAAAACCACTGCCACCCCGGAGCAGCTTGCCGAGGTGAAGCACCGCACGGAGGCCGTGATCGCCCAGATCCGCCAGACCTTCGCGGACGCCCGCCGCAGCAATGACCGCGCGGTGGTCCTCATGCAGCAGGCGGACATGTTCGATCCGTCGCTGCTCGAGGCAGCCACCGCCAACCCGGACACCGTTTCGGGCTTCCGCGGGATCGTCCAGGCCATCGTCGAGGAGACCAACAGTTTTGACGCTCCAGTCTACCTCATCAACGGCGACAGCCACGTCTTTGCCGCGAACCAACCCCTCGCGGCGGGCTCGCCCTGGCTGGGCATCTACGGCTCGGACGCCGCGGACAACTTGCAGCGCATCACCGTGGACGGCGCCAGCAACGCCGTGGACTACGTCCGCTTCACAGTGGCGGGCAACAGCGCCAAGGGCGCCGACATCCTGAGCTGGGAAAAGGTCCCCTTCAGCCAGTAGGCGCCAAACGGAAGCGGACGACGGCGGGCGCCCACCCGCCGTCGTCCGCTTTCTGTTTGGCGGGAGACTAGAACTCCGTGGTGCCGCGCATCTTGCGGGGGCGGCCGTCCGGGTCGATCACAAGCCGGTTGAGGCGATCGGCCCAGAGGCGCTGGAGCGGCGTGACTGGCTTTGGCCGATGGTGCCGCACCTGGCCCATGGGCCGGGGCGAACCGTCGTTGGCGTCGTGCCAGTGGTCCAGCGCGTCGGCGGCGGCATCAAACAGGCGGAGCCCGTTCCGCGGGTCGCGGAGCTGGGGATCATCCTGGTCCAGGCCCAAGTGTTCTGCCCAGAGTTGGAGCCGGAGCGCGTAGGGCAGCGGGCGGGAAGCCTGCTGACCGTCGTCTGCAACGGAAGGCACCCTGACAGCAGCAGCGGTATCGACCACCGCGCAGGTCAGTTCGCTGTCCGCGGTCCAGGACCGGCGGTTGAAGTTGTCGGACCCGATGGTAAACCACACGTCATCGATGATGCAGATCTTGGCGTGGACGTAGATCGGCGTCCCGGCCTTGTTTTCCAGGTTGAAGACACCGAACCTGTCCGGGGCAACGCTGCGCATCTTCTGGATGGCGCTTATTTGCCCGAGCCGCTTGGGTGGTCCTCCGAGCGGACCGTCGGAGTCCGGGTAGCGGGGTACCACCACGATCACGTTCAATTCCGGGTTCTGTTCGAGGGCCGCGGCGATTCCGCCGGCAACCTCGGCCGACCACAGGTACTGGTCCTCGATGTAGATCAGCGAGCGGGCCTGGGCGAAGGCCTTCGTGTAGGCCCGGGCAATGCTCCGCTCACCGCCGGGGGCGAACGGGAACGGCGGATGCTTCACGCCGTACGTGCGCAGCAGTTGCACGGCGTGGGGGCCTGCCGGCGGCGGTGGCGGCGCCGTTTCGGGCAAGGGCTTGGGGTGCCGGGGCATGTCCGCCAGGCGCTGCAGCAGCATCCGGTATGGCGTCCGCCGGTCCAAGGGATGGGGGTCGTTCCACCTCTCGGCGAACAACTCCAGCACATCTGCCACGACCGGGCCGCGAAGCTCAAGGGCGGCGTCGTGCCATGGAGGCCGTTTCCCGTACCGGGGGTCCATGTCCACCGCCTGCGGGTCCCCCTCGTGGTTGGCGTCGTCACGGCGGCTGTGGGAGAGGTCGATCCCGCCCACGAACGCGACATCCTTCGAAGCGTCGTCGCGGCGGCGGATGACCACCAGTTTCTGGTGGTGGCAGCCGAAGAGGCGGACCCGCTGATCCAACAGCACCTCACCGCCGGCGTCATTGATCTGCTTGCTGAGGTGCTCGTTGGCCAGGCCACTCATGGGTGCGGAGATGCGCTCTCCATGGGATCTCCACACCAGGCCGCGCACTTCCACTCCGGCCCGGGCCAACTGCGCCAACAACCCACCGATGGTCGGCCCGTCCTCCGTAAGCCGCTCGTCGCCGTCGCCACGCCAGTCGGTGAACCACACCCGGTCTCCGGCGTTCAGGGCCGACAGCTCCTCCTGCAGCCGGGCGAAATACGTGGCCCCATGAATGAGGGGCCGCACGAGGTTGCCCTCAGACCAGGATTGGGATCCCGCGCCGCCGGCATGGACGCCGGTGGCCGCGTTGCCCCGCTCGGCGCCGCTCAAGAACCAGTCACCAGCAGTACTGTCCACTCGATGTTCCCTTCGAGGCCCGGGGCCGCCCTCAGTGTCCGGCCTACCCAGTAGCCTACGGGGACGGTCAATGTCTTCAGGTGCCCGTCTGTGGAACGGACGACGCCGGGCGCCCACCCGCCGTCGTCCGCCCGGCAATTCCGGGGGTCTGGACAGAGGTAGCCGCCGGATTTATCGTGCAAAGGTGGCGGCTGCCTGACTGGCAGGATGGCCAGTGCTGCCGGTCCGATCCGCGGCCGTCCGTCATGGAGGAGGAAGCAGATGGCACACGTTGAAGAGGTCGAAGAGACCGTCGAAGTCGCAGTCCCGGTGCGGACCGCGTACAACCAGTGGACCCAGTTCGAATCCTTTCCGCAGTTCATGTCCGGAGTGGAATCGATAACCCAGCTGACGGACACCACCAACCACTGGGTGACCAACGTAGGTGGCGTCAGGCGGGAGTTCGACACCGAGATTGTGGACCAGGCGCCTGATGACCGGATCGCGTGGCGCAGCATCGACGGCAAGTCCCACGCCGGGATCATCAGGTTCACACCAGTGGATGCCGGCCACACGAAGGTCAAGGTCCATTTCGAGTGGGCGCCGGAAACCGCCACTGAAAAGGCCGGCGCGGCGTTGAAGATCGACGAGATGCAGGTCAAGGCAGACATGCGGAAGTTCAAGGACTTCATCGAATCCCGCGGCACGGAGACCGGCGGCTGGCGTGGGGAAGTGTAGGCGTGGTGAAGTCTAGGACAGCGGGACTGCCCCGGACAGGCCACTAGGCCAGGCGCAGCTCCATGAACACACTGTTGGGATCCAGAATGTAATCGGCGAACGGCGGGCACTCAGTGAAGCCGTGCCGGGTATACAGGCGCCGCGCGGGAGCGAAGTAGTCCTCGGTGCCGGCCTCCAGGCAGACGCGTTCAAGGCCCCGGGCCTGGGCGTCGTCGAGGATGTGCCGGAGCATCCGAGTGGCTACGCCGCGTCCCCGCGCGCCTGAAGCGGTGCGCATCGACTTGATCTCGCCATAAGGGGCCGCCCCACCCGGCGCATCAAGGAGCTTGAGCGCACCGCACCCCAGCAGCTCCCCGTCCTCGCGCGCCGTCCAGAACATGATCGACGGCGCGGACAGCGCTGAGTGGTCCAGGGCGTGGACGCTTTCCGCGGGCGAGGTGGCGAACATGTCTGCCAGGTGCTCGCTCAGGAGCTGGTGCACATCGGCGCGCGCGGGATCGTCCCGGTCAATGGAAATCATCGGCATTAATGTACCCGCTCCCCGAGGTGCGGCGGGATCAGCTGTCCAGGAGTCCGCCGCTGGCCCAGCGGCGGACGGCCTGCTTCTCTGCGGCGTCGAACTCCAGCAGTGCCACGCGGCAGAGTTCTTCCACGTTGTGGGTCCACGCTGCCGCTAACTCCTGCGCCGTCGCCTGGTCGGTGAGCTGGAAGTTGGCGTAGGCAAGGCCCTGCAGGACAAAGCTGACGGCACTTCGCGAAACCGGGTGCCCGGCGTTGACGCAATCGTCCCGCACCTGACGGGACAGTTCAGTCCGGCTGAGGGGCGGTTGCTCCCGCAGCCGTTCCGCCATGGCCTCGAAGATCTGACGGAACTGGGCCGCGGAAAGCGCCGGCACGTCCGTCACCCGGGTGACCCGCTCCTCGACCCCCTGCTGGACCTCGGCGGGAACGGGAACGTCTTGGAATGAGAACCGCTTCGAGTCCCAGACCCAGCCGCCCTGTGCCGCCGAATACTCAACGTTCTTGCCGATCTGGGATACCCACGTCCCAAACTTTCCGAATCCGCCCCAGTCCGTCTTCAACGAAGGGTCGGCAGTGAGCGCCCTGTGCGCGACCATCGCACCCACCACCGGGCCAGGGGCGGACCGGATGAACTCTGCCACCTCGCGGACAGCGGGGGACAAGGTTCTTGCCTTCGTTATCGCTGCCGCAGCGGCCTCCGGCTGTTTCCCGGAAGCAACAGCATGCACCGGTTCGGCCGTGGTGCCGTTGAGGATCGCCACGAAGTCATGCGACTCCACCACGTGGTCCGCCATTTCCCGGTAGGCAAAGGCGACTGCGCCGGCAGCGATGACGGTGGTCATGCGGTCGGCTGCGCGGAAGCGCTGGATCAGCGACGTGAAGTCGGCATCGGCCGAGGCGATGAAGAACTCCTCGATGCCGCCGCTTCCGGAGAGGGCATCCATCGCGTCGAGCACCAGGTTGATATCCGTGCTGCTCTTTCCACGTTGCGTCAGGGACGGACAATCGATCACCCGGAAGCCGGCACGGGTCCAATACGTGCGGTACTTCGAGTACACCATCGGGTTCAGGTAGCAGTTGCGGATCAGGAAGCGCCGCGCCCCCTCGCCGGATCCGCTGCCGGACAGCGCGTCCGCCCAGTATTTGGGGTCCTCCGCGAACCGCTTTGCCGCCTGCGGGTCCAGTGCCTGCAGGCCTGTGAAGACATTGTCGAAATCGACAAACATCGCGGCACGGATGCCGGGCCGGCGCGAAGGTGTGAGTGCCGCGTTCATTGGGCCAGTGTGCCAGCAACGCCGGCTACGGGCGACCACAACATGGAGCGACACGCAAAGGGACGCAGTACGACGGCGGGCGCCCACCCGCCGTCGTCCGCTCCCTACTCCTGACGCACAAGGGCGAGCCCTGCCTTCTGCGCGCGATGGAAGCTGGCGTCAATGTGGACCACCTCCCGGCCGGCGCGCTGCAGCAGGCTCGCGGCCACGGCGGAGCGGTAGCCGGAGCCGCAGTGCACCCACAGCCGGCCGGCGGGCACCTCGCCCATGCGCCGGAGCAGCTCATGGAGCGGGATGTTCACCGCGTCTTGGAGGTGGGACTCCTCGAACTCGTCGGTGCGGCGGACGTCCAGGACGGGGTCCTCCTTGGGCCGCCCCAGCACTTCCGTCCAGCCGACGCTCTCGTAGGAAGAGGTGGCGGCCCCGGGAGCCAGTTCGGCAGGCCCGGCACCGGTGGCGGCATCAGGGTTGTCGATGCCGATACGGGACAAGTCACGGATGGCGTCCTCCACGTCCTGCCGCTCTCCCACGAGAGTCAGTTTCTCGTTCCACGGCAGGACCCATCCCAGGAAAGCGGTGAACTGGGTGCCGTCGCCATACTCGAAGCTGACGCTGCCGCTGAGGTGGTTGCCGGCGAACGCGATGCGGTTCCTCAGGTCCACCACCCACTCGCCCCGCTCCAGCCGGGCGGCGAGCTCATTCCCGTCCAGGGAACCGGGCAGCTCCAGGTCCGGTGGGGTAGGTCCTGCCAGGTTGATCGGGGCCATGTGCGCGTAATAGGAGGGGTAGGCCGTGAGATTGTGGATCAACTCGCGGACGAAGTGCTCCTCATCGGGGTCCGTGAGGGCGTGGTTCTCAGCCAGCTGCTCGCCGATCGTGGAGGACTCCGCCCCGCTGGCCGGCCCCGACGAGCAGAAGGAACCGAACCCGTGCGTCGGGTAGAGCCCGGCATTGCTGGCCGCTTCCTCCACCAGCCGTCGAACCGAGGCGTACTGGTGGTGGGTGAGCGGCACGGTGTCCTCCTCGCTGACCAGGTCCGTGCGGCCCACCGAGCCGTACAGCAGGCTGCCCCCGGAGAATACGGCCTGCCGGTCGCCGTCCGAGACGATGTAGGAAAGGTGGTGGTGGGTGTGCCCCGGGGTTGCCACCGCTTTGAGGACCATCCGCCCCACGGGCAAAGTGTCCCCGTCAGAGATGGGCTGTCGCTCATATGGCACGTCGTCCTCCGCGCTGACCAGGTAGGTGGCGTTGTGGTCCCGGGCCAGCTGCAGCCCGCCGGTGACGTAGTCGTTGTGGATGTGCGTTTCCGCCACGTGCGTGATCCTCACGCCGGCGTCGGCGATGGCCTTCTCCACCCGGTCTGTGTCCCGCTGCGGGTCGATGACCACGCCCACCTCGCCATCGTGGACAAGATACGTGCGGTCGCCCAGCTGCGGCGTTTCGATGGTGACGACTTCCATGCCCGGTTCCTCCTTGAATGGGTGCCTGACCGTCACGTTACCGCCGCCGATTGGTGGCCGGTACCCCTCGCGCCGCCCTTCACAACCCACGCGGACGACGGCGGATGCGCACCCGCCGTCGTCTGCGCGCCGTTGAAAGGACGCGCAAACATCGGGCTTGACGCGCAGTTTCCGCCCGAGGACACTCTGTTCCACAGGGTGCTGGGAGACGCAGGACGAAGGAATCTTCCTAGGAGGAGCAGTGGACAGCACACCCGGACAACTCGATACCGCCGACCTGGACGACCGCGTCCGTTCAATGTACGAACAGGTGGCAAACTTTCCGCACCAGGAGTTCCATTTCGAAACCGGGCGGCTTCTCGCCGAGCGTCTTGGCTACCCCGCCGAGGATCTGGACCGGATTCCCGCGGCCGCAATTGAGTCATTCGCCGGCGTGGGCTACTTCCACGACCTGGCCGCACTCCGTCCCGGCGAACACGTCCTTGACCTGGGCAGCGGCTCGGGAACGGACACCTTCCTTGCTGCACTGGCTGTTGGCCCGTCCGGCTCCGTGACCGGCGTCGACATGACCCCTGCACAAGTGGAGAAGGCGCGCAGGGTGGGAAGCGGATTCTCCAACGTCGCCTTCCGAACCGGTCGAATAGAGGAACCTGCCGTCCCGGACGGGTGGGCGGATTGTGTGATCTCCAACGGAGTGATCAACCTGGTCCCCGACAAACACCTGGTCTTCGAAACCGCCGCCCGCGCACTTCGGCCGGGCGGCCGCCTCGCCATTGCCGACATCGTCTCCGAGGTCCAGTTGCCGGACAACGTCACATGCGATGCCTCGCTGTGGGCGGCCTGCATTGGAGGGGCCATACAGCAGGACCGGTTTCTTGCAGCACTGGAGACGGCAGGGCTGCATGTCCAGACGGTCCGGCCCAACCACTCGTACAGGTTCCTTTCCAGCCGGGCAGTGAAGGCCACCTCGAAGTACGGGGTGGTCAGCATCAGCATTGAAGCAAGGCGCGCCTGAACCTCGCGGCTCCGCGCGCTCAGTAGTGGTGGCACTCCACCACCCAAACGGCCCTGACCGTGCGCTTACCCTGCGCTCTTGTCGATGACGCAGAACCGGTTGCCGTCCGGGTCGGCGAGGACCACGAAGTCGGGGTCCTCCGGGTAGAGGTCCCAGTCGACGAGCTTGGCGCCGAGCGAGACGAGCCGCTCCACCTCGGCGGTCTGATCGTCCGCGTACAGGTCCAGGTGGATCCGCGGGTGGTCCTGCACCGGGGTTTCGCTCAGCATGAGTGACAGGTGGGCTCCAGGTCCCGACGCCGGCGCAAGGGTCACCCACGTTTCGTCGCCCGGTTCCCGCGGAACATAGCCAAGGGCGGCGTTCCAGAAGTTGGTGGCGGCGGCGACGTCGTTGACGCCGAGGACGATCGTTCCGATGGTCAGCATCCGCCCAGCCTAACCCCGCCACTGCGGCCCGGCTAGGCCCGCATGGGACCGTTCAAGGCAGTACCGGGCCGGGGAAATCCACGGCCGGTTGATATGTCGGAAATTTCCGACATATACTGCCTGTGTGCTCCCCGATATCTTTGCCGCGGTCTCCAATCCCGCGCGGCGGACCATTCTGGACGAGCTCCGGCAAGGACCACGGACGGCGGGGGAGCTGACCGGCCTGCTGGATCTTAGCCGTCCTGCGGCGTCCGAACACCTGGCCGTGCTCCGCGGGGCGGGGCTGGTCCGGGAGGAGCGGCAGGGCAGGAACCGGGTGTACCACCTCCAGCCCGCAGGCCTCGCCGAGATCGGCGGCTGGGTGAAGCACTTCGAGCACTACTGGAACCAGCGGCTGGATGCCCTGGCAGAACTTCTGGACGAGGAGAAACCGACATGACCGAGAACGCCATCCGGCTTGAACGCCGCTTCCCGCACCCCGCCCCGGCAGTATGGGCCGCACTGACCACGCCGGAACTGCTGGCCCGCTGGTGGGCACCCGGCGACATCGCCCCCGCCGTCGGCCACCGCTTCACCATGGACATGGGCGCCTGGGGCCAACAGCAGTGCGAAGTCCTCACCGTCGAACCCGGCACCTCCATCAGCTTCCTCTTCTCCGAGGGCATGCTGGACACCACCATCACCTGGCGGCTGGAGCCGGTGGACGGCGGCACCATCCTTCACCACGAACACGCCGGCTTCCGCCTGGACACCCCCATGGGGCGGCAGGCCATCGAGGGGATGGGCAACGGCTGGCCCGGCCTCCTGACGCGCATTGACGGGGTCCTCGCCGGAGTCTCCTGACGCCTCAGCTGGCAGATCAAAGCAATTTTCGGGCCGCGGACTGCCACGAGCTGCCATCTCGCGCAAGGGTGCCTATCGGCTGCGCTCGCCGCCCGCCAACGGGATGACCTGGGCCTGCGCGTCCGGTCCGAGGACCACCAGGACGTGCCGCGCGCCGTCCAGCGCGGCAGCATCCACCGCCGCCGCCACGCGCCGGACGACGTCCGCCGCAGCCGGGGCCGCTGCCCCGGGCGAGGGCCCACCAGGTGCCGTCCCGCCGCCGTCCGCCCGCCACCAGGCCGTCACCTTGGCACCGCCGACCGCCTCGGCGACGCCCCTCACCAGTGCCTCGGACTCCGCAATAGTCGACGGACGAGCGCAGACCAGCGTCAGGCGCTCGATCACCCGTCTGCCCCCGGGGGACTCTGCTGCCAGCAGCGCCCGGTCGTGCCGCCACAGGGCAAAGTGGTATCCGGCAACGAGCCCGGCGGCCACCAGCAGCCCCAGCGGCGCCCGGATCCGGTCGATGACGCTGCCGCCGGAGACGTCGCCCAGCAGGAACTCGAAGAGCCGGTAGCCGATCACCAGCAGCGAAATGAGCGCCACCACCGCACTGACGCCAAAGAATGCCACCAGGTACACACGCCGGCCGGGCGGAATCTCGGCGGCGGTCCGCGGCTGGTGCCGGGGCTTCCAAGCCAGCCACCACACCGGGCCGCCGACCACCAGGGAACTGATGCCGCCGAGTAGCAGGGTGCGGGTGGCGGTGCCGGCCAGCGGGGACACCGCGGCGGCCAACAGTGCGTTGACCACCACGCCCACCCCGGACGCGGCGGCCGCCAGTGCGACGGCGGAGGTCACCAGGAGGCTGGCGCGCCGCGTCCTGGTGGAACGGGAGGCGGATTCACTGCGGTGGTAGCGCCACACCAGGGCGCCGATCAGCGCCGACGCAATGGCCGGGGCCAGGGGCTCCAGCAGCAGGTTGTCCGGATCGCTCCGGTCAAAGGCGAGCCGCAGGAGCACGAACAGCACCACGCCCAGGCCGCCCAGGGCCGCGGCGCCGGCAACGAAGATGCCCACGGCGATCATGGCGGCGTCCACCAACCCCGTCTGGAAACGCCGGCCGCCTTCACGGAACCAGTGCCACCACCAGACCACGGCTCCGCCGGCCGCCCACACCACTGACCGCAGTACCGGGTACCACCACGGCTCCACGGCTGCGGTCAGCGGGAAGCCCCGGATGGCGACGTCGAGCAGGGCGCTGAGGGCGGCAATCCCTGCGCCGGCGCCAAGCAGCAGGCCAAAGACGGACCCGACGACGGCACGCACGTCCTCCAGGTGGGTCGACGGTTTCGCGGGGTGCTTCCACATCCACCGGTGCCACAGCCAGATGCCTGCCCAGACCAGTCCGTTGGCCAGGGGCGACTCCCATGCTGCTTTCTGGGTGGCGATAAAGGACGAGGCGAGATTCAGGAAGGAAGTAGTGAAGAGGATCAGTGAGAATGCGTACATCCCGGTCAGGTAGAAGCCCCACCCGGCGGCCGTCCGCTCCGATTCGTCGTCCAACCGGCGCCAGACAAACCACCAGAGCAGGAGTGCCAGCGGGCCGCCGATCAGGGTGAAGGCCAAGGACAGTGCGAGCCCGGCCACGCCACCGGACACCAGGACGGAGGCGGACGTGAACAGCCGCTCCAACAGCCCGCTGAGGCCGGTGGCCGCGATGACCACCAGGGCGAACAACAGGACATACAGGATCAGGCGGCGCAGGGACGCCAAGGTTCCGCCGGCGGGCGCAGCCGGGGGAGTGGTGGCTACGGGCGATGTCATTGCTTCACCGGGATTCCCGTGCAGGACATCAGTGGGTAGGGCACTTGGTCGACCATCCATTTTCCATTCACCTTGGTGAGGGAGAAGGCGTCCTCCGACTCATACTCCGACGAACCGAAGGGGCCGCCCGGGGACGTCTGGACCAGCGAGACTCTCACTGTGGCGGTATCAGTGCGCTCCGTCGTCGAAATCAGCACCACCCGCGTGGGCCGTGGCGCCCCCGGGTAGGAACCGTGGCACATGGATCGCGCGGCGTCGGTGAGGTAGGACTCTGCGGTGGCAGTATCGCCGTCGATCACCGCGGCGCTGTACCGCTGCACCACACCCGCCGGGCTGGCTGCATCCAGCGGGGCCGGTCCGCCGCGGGAGAAGACGACCGCGAGCGCCACCACCACCAGCACAACTACGACGCCGACAATCGCCAGCAGGATCCGGTCCGGTTTTCGCACTGCGTGGTCGTCCATGCCGCAAGTATGCGCTGGTCGGGGGTGATTGGGCCTGTGCCTTTCGGCCCGTTTCTCCCTTGGGTGCGTACTCCGTCCGTTCCCGGACTTCTGGGCAAGTTTCTTCGCATCCCCCAACTATGTTGCTTCTGTTGCAACTACCGTCGCTGCCGATGGAGCGGCGCGCCGTGCCGCTTACGTCTACGTGCTGGCGCTGGAAATATTGGATGCAATTACTCAAAGAGCTATTGACTGTGGCGCGCATCACGACCTATGTTGGGACAACCACGTTGCAAGCAGTGCAACTCTAACTCTCACTGGTGGTTACATGCGCACCGAATCAAACCTTCCCGGAGCAGGAGCCATTGCCGATGGCGCCAGCGGCCTTGCTCCGGCCGGCGCTGACAGCGCCACGCCCAACAAAGAAGCGGCCAGCTACGAGGCACCCAGCAAAGATGTACGACGCCGGGTGGTCACGGCCAGCTTCATCGGCAACTTCGTCGAATGGTTCGACTACGCCGTGTACGGCTACCTTGCCGCCGTCATCTCCTCGGTCTTCTTCCCGGAGGCGGACCGGCAGACGGCGCTGCTGGCAACCTTCGCCGTCTTCGCCATTTCCTTCTTCGTCCGCCCGCTGGGCGGCTTCGTCTGGGGCCACATTGGTGACAAGGTCGGCAGGCGGAAGGCCCTGTCGCTCTCGATCGTGATCATGTCCGTCTCGACCTTCTGTATCGCCCTCATCCCCGGCTACGCCACCATCGGCCTCATGGCACCGGTCCTGCTGCTGCTGGTCCGTGTGGTCCAGGGCTTCTCGGCAGCCGGCGAGTACGCCGGCGCCTCCGCCTTCCTGGTGGAGTACGCCCCGGCCAACCGGCGCGGACTCTACGCCGCCGTCGTGCCTGCCAGCACCGCCGCCGGGCTGCTCCTCGGCTCGCTGATCGCGGCACTGCTCAGCTCCGTCCTCAGCACGGAACAGCTGCATGACTGGGGCTGGCGGCTGCCGTTCCTCCTCGCCGCCCCCATGGGCCTGATCGGCCGGTACATCCGCACCAAGCTTGAGGACACCCCCGCCTTCCGCGCCCTGGCCGCCGAGGAGGAGCACGCCGTCAAGGCGCCGGTGTTCGACATGTTCCGGACCTACCGGAAGCAGCTGGTGGTCGCCTGCGGAGCCGTGCTGCTCAACGCCGTCGGCTTCTACGTCATCCTCAGCTACATGCCCACCTACCTCTCGGAGGAACTGGGCTTCGGCTCCACCGAATCCTTCCTGGCCACCACCATCGCCCTGGCCAGCTACATCGGCTTCATCTTCCTCACGGGCATGGCCTCGGACCGCTTTGGCCGCAAGCGGATGCTGATCACCGCCTCCGTCCTGTTCATGCTGCTCACAGTGCCGGCCTTCATGCTGCTGGACACCGGCAACTTCCTGGTCATCGTGCTGGTCCAGATCCTGCTGGGTGGCATGCTCACCCTCAACGACGGAACGCTGCCCAGCTTCCTGGCCGAGCTGTTCCCCACCAAGGTCCGCTACAGCGGCTTCGCCGTCAGCTTCAACCTCTCCAACGCCCTCTTCGGCGGCACCGCACCCTTCATGGCCACCCTGCTGATCGGCCTGACCCAGAGCAAGCTCGCTCCCGGCTGGTACCTGGTGGCGGCATCAGCGGTGTCCCTGCTGGCCGTGCTGTTCGCGGCGGAAACCTCGCGCAAGCCGCTCCAGCACGTCTGATCTGAACACGTCCAAACGGCCCCGGGTCCCCTTCACCATCCTTCACATCACAACCAGCAGCGCCGCAAACACAGCGGCGCTGGAACCCAACCACACCCAGAAAGGCACACTTACGTGACTATCACCGCCGACAACGCATCCTCCATCGCAGAGCTCGAGCGCCTCAAGGTCCTGCACAACGGTTCCAAGGGCAAGCTCACGTTCTCCGACGCAGAGTTCGAGCGCCGCCTGGGCGGACTGCGCCAGATCATGGCCGCCAAGGACCTGGATGCCGTCATCCTGACGAGCTACCACGGCATCAAGTACTACTCCGACTTCCTGTACACCACCTTCGGCCGCAACTACGCCCTGGTGGTCACCGCGGATGACTCGGTCACGGTCACCGCGAACATCGACGCCGGCATGCCGTGGCGCACCTCCTACGGCGAGAACATCGTCTACACCGACTGGCGCCGCGACAACTTCTACTTCGGCCTGCAGGAGGCCCTGCGCCAGCGCGGCGTCAAGGCAACCCGCGTCGGCGTCGAGGATGACTTCCTTCCCGGCCTGACGCGCGAGAAGATCGCAGCGGCGTTCCCGGGCGCCGAACTCCTGGACGTTTCCCAGGACGCCATGCGCCAGCGCATGATCAAGTCCGCCGAGGAAATCGAAGTCATCAAGCACGGTGCCCGCATCGGCGACCTCGGCGGTGAGGCCATCCGCAAGGCCATCCGTGAGGGCATCACCGAGTACGAGGTTGCCCTCGCGGGCACCGAGGCAATGGTGCACGAGATCGCCCGGACCTTCCCGCACCGCGAGGTCCGCGACACCTGGGTGTGGTTCCAGTCCGGCATCAACACCGACGGCGCCCACAACTGGGCCACCACCCGCCAGCTGCAGAAGGGCGACATCCTCTCGCTCAACTGCTTCCCGATGACCTCCGGCTACTACACCGCCCTGGAGCGCACGCTCTTCCTCGGCCAGCCGGACGAGCGCTCGCTGGAGCTGTGGAACATCAACGTCGAGGTGCACCGCCGCGGCCTGGAACTCATCAAGCCCGGCGCCGTCTGCAAGGACATCGCCGCCGAGCTCAACGAGATCTACATCAGCCACGGACTGCTGGCCAACCGCACCTTCGGCTACGGCCACTCCTTCGGTGTCCTCAGCCACTACTACGGCCGCGAAGCCGGCCTGGAGCTGCGCGAGGACATCGACACCGTCCTCGAACCGGGCATGGTGGTGTCCATGGAGCCGATGATCACCGTGGCGGACGGCCAGCCGGGCGCCGGCGGCTACCGCGAGCACGACATCCTGGTTATCGGCGAGGACAAGGTGGAGAACATCACCAAGTTCCCGTTCGGCCCGGAGAAGAACATTATCGAGGCCTAACCAGCAGCACCGCCCAGGCGGCGTCACGGACACGTGGCGCCGCTTCCGGCGTTTTATGAGGAAAGATGGTGTCCACCATGACTCCTGCACCAGCCAAAGACGCCAACGGCAACGGAACCGGCACCAACGGCGGGACGGACGCGAAAGGCGCTTCCGTCGTCGTCAATGCCATCGCCGTCCTGCGCACCTTCACCGCGGATGAACCCCTGCTCGGCGTCACGGAAATCGCCAACCGGGTGGGCATGCACAAAAGCAGCGTCTCCCGGATCCTGGCAACCTTCGAGCAGGAAAACCTGGTGGAGCGGGATCCCGAGACCAAGCGGTTCCGCCTGGGCCTGGGCCTGATCGCCGTCGCCGGGCCCTTGCTGGCCGAGATGGAGGAGCGCCGGGTCGCCTACCCCGTCCTGCGGCAGCTGGCCGAGCAGACCGGGGAAACCAGCGCGCTGATGCTGTGGAACGGGGACGAGGCCGTCTGCGTGGAGCAGATCGCCAGCCACCACCAGATCAAGCACACCACTCCACTGGGCGCACGCTACCGGGACGCGATGAGCGCCTCGGTCCAGGTCTTCCTGTCCACCCTGCCCGCCGAGCGGGTGCGCGAACTCCTGCGGAGCGGGACCATCACCTATCCGGGACTGGACGACGCCGGCCTGGAAGCTTACGAGGCACGGCTTCAGGAAGTGGGGCGGCGTGGCTGGGCGGGCAACTATGGCGAATCGTCCATGGACGAGGTTGGCGTTGCCGCGCCCGTCCGCGACCACCGTGGAGACGTGGTGGCAGCCGTCCTGATTCCGGCGCCACGGTTCCGGGTGTCCCGGGAGCAGTTCGAGAGCCTGGGCGAAGCCTGCGTGGCTGCCGCCGCCAAGGTGACCACCCGCCTGGGCGGCCGGACTGCGGGCTGACGCAGGCAAGTCTGTACACGGGATAAAGCCCAGGGGAGACTGGCGCCATGCGCAAGCTGACTTTTGCCATGAACGTGAGCCTGGACGGCTACATCGCCGGGCCCGGCGACGACCTCGGCTGGAGTGCGCCAAATGACGAGCTGTTCCAATGGTGGTCCGACCGGGTGGGGGCAACGGGCCTCGCGCTGTACGGGCGCAAGCTGTGGGAGACGATGAGCTCCCACTGGCCCACGGCCGACCAGCAGCCTGGCGTCACGCCGGCGCAGGTGGAGTTCGCCCGCCGCTGGCGGGACATGCCCAAAGTGGTTTTCTCCTCGACGATCAAGACGGTGGACTGGAACGCCCGTCTTGTGGCAGGCGATGCGGTCACCGAGATCGCCCGGCTGAAGGCCGGCGACGGCGGCTCCATGGACATTGGCGGTGCCACACTCGCCGCGGCGGCCATGCGGGCCGGGCTGATCGACGAGTACGCGATGGTCACCCATCCGGTTCTGGTGGGCGGCGGCACCCCGTTCTTTGCCACCTTGGACAATTGGGTAAACCTTCGCCTCGTGGAGACCCGGACGTTCCCCGACGGCGTGCTCCTTGCCAGGTATGAAGTCAGGCGCTGAGCGCCCGACATCTGCCCCAAGGGAGAGTTGCCATGCCCCGTCGTCCACCGGTCAGGGCAGCCCGGCCAGCCGGGCCGCCAGGTGCAGCGCCGCGAGCCGCCCCGTGCCGCGCGGATCACCGCCGCACAGCTCGAAGATCCGCTGCAGCCGGTGGTGCATCGACTGCCGCTCCAGGTGCAGTTCGCGGGCGGACTGCGCCGTGTTGCAGCCGGAGTCCAGCCACACCTGCAAGGTCTCCAGCAGCTGCGACTGCCGTTGGGCGTCATGCTCCAGGACCGCCCCCAACTGCCGGCTGACAAAGGCTTCCCGCGCCGAAGCGTCGACCACCGTGAGGGCCAGGCTCTCCACCGCGACGTCTTCCGCATCGATAACCACCAAGCCGCGGGCCGGGTACCGCCTGCGCGCCGACGCATTGCGCCGCCGGATCTGCCGCACGTCCAGGGCCCGGCGCGCCTCCGCCAGTGACCACGCAGCCTCTGCCACCCCGCCGGCCGCCGGCCCCACGGCGATCACCGCATCGTGATCCCCTTCCAGGGCCTGCAGGGACTCCACGAGCGCCCGCCGTTCACCGGCCGTCCCGGTGCAGGGCAGGCCAATCATCACCACCAGCTCCGCGTCGTCCAGGTAGGCGGCGCAGGGGATACGGCGCGAGCCGAGGAAGTTTTCGACGGCGCCACGCAGCTCCTGCGGTGAGGCGGCATGGATCGCCGCCACCACGGCGGGGGAGTCAGCAGGAAAGCCGGCGCCGGGAGCCAGCTGCTCCAGGCGCCACTCGGGCGCGGAGTTGAGCACCGCGCGCATCAGCTCGGCGCCGGCCAGGGCATGAAGCCCGGGAGGTGTGTGCTGCAGCAGCGCCAGGCCCAGGATGTCCACGGCGCGTTCCCCGGCCACCTGCGCCAGCGCGGTGTCCGCAGCTTCCGGCACATGCACTTCGAGCCGTCCCATGAGGACCCCGCGCACGGGAATGTCCACGTTGATGACCGTACCGCCGGCCACCGAGTAAAAGGCGCCGTGCGCGCCCGCCCCGGAGCCGTCGTCGTCCGCTGTTCCTTCCCCGGCTTCCGCGTCCACCCCGCCGCTCCAGCCCTCCGGCACGGCGCTGCCCATGGTGACTCCCCAGGGGGAGGTGAGCTTGACGGCAGAACCGGTGATGCCGGCCAGAACGCCCAGGATCTTGTCGAGCGAGGCGCCATGGGCAAGTTCGGCAGCCATGGCACGGGTGGCGGCGTCCGCCTGCTGTAGATGGCCTACCGAGTCACTGACCAGCATGGAGTTGATCGCCTGCATGACGCCCACGAACGGCACCACCTTGCGCAGCTCCACCACCGGCAGGCCGAACTCCGCGGCCTTTTCGAGCATGGCGGCCGGTATCTCCGGCAGCACGCCGCCGGTCTCAACCGCCAGGGCTGCGATGCCGCGCTGGGCCAGCTCCCGGACATAGTCCTCGCGTTTGGCCGGGCTGGCCGCTGCGAGCGTGATGCCGCCACACAGCAGCAGCTCACCCCCGCGGAGCAGGGGAGCGATGTCCAGCACTTCGCTCGAGTGCACCCAGCGGACCGGCTGGGAGCCAGCGTCCACCCCCATCGGATGGACCACCGGATCGGCGGCAGCAAGGGCAGGATGGGCAAGTATTTCGCCGAGAAGGACTGACACGACATTCCGTAACGTATTAGGAGAATCTGTTCGACACATCGTATCTTGTTGCTTGTGATGGGGGCCACATAGCCTTTTGGTACTTATCCACCTCACGGAGGCCCCCATGCAAGAAAAGCTTTCAACGGCAACGCACGGGCAACCTGCCCAGGCCACACAGGACCACAACGACGTGGACCACGAGGCGTGGCTGCAGGCCATCCCGGAATCAGCACGAACACGCAAGGTATCCGGCCAGTTCTGGATCTGGGCCGGCGCCAACCTGGCGCCCATCAACTGGGTGCTGGGGGCACTCGGGATCCAGTTGGGACTCGGGCTCGCGGACACCATCACAGTCCTGGTGCTGGGCAACCTGATCGGCATGCTCCTCTTTGGCTGCTTCGTCCTCCTGGGACAGAAGACCGGAGCCACCGGGATGGTCCTGGCCCGTGCGGCGTTCGGACGCCGCGGCAACTACCTGCCGGCCGCCATCCAGGCCATGCTGGTCATCGGCTGGTGCGCGGTGAACACCTGGATCATCCTGGACCTGGTCATGGCACTCTTCGGAACCCTTGGCTGGGTTGACCCGGAAGCGCCCAACTACGCCTGGAAGATCGGCGTCGCCACCTTCATCATGGCCCTCCAGGTGGCCATCGCCTGGTTCGGCTACAAGGCCATCGCAGCCTTCGAAAAATGGACCGTACCGCCCACCATCCTCATCCTGGCCGTCATGTCAGCGGTGGCGTGGTTCGGCATGGACATCGACTGGAGCTACGCCGGCCCGGCAGGTGCGATCCTGGAAGGCTCCGAGCGCATCGCCGCCATGAGTGCGGTCATGACGGCCATCGGCATCGGCTGGGGCATCACCTGGTTCACCTACGCGGCTGACTATTCCCGGTTCGTCAGCACCAGCGTCCCCAAGAAAAAGGTCTACCTGGCCTCGGTCCTGGGGCAGTTCATCCCCGTAGTGTGGCTCGGTGTCCTCGGCGCCAGCCTGGCCACCAACAGCGGCGAAATCGATCCCGGCAAGCTCATCGTCCTCAACTTTGGCGCCATGGCGCTGCCCGTGCTGCTGATGGTCCTCCACGGACCCATCGCCACCAACATCCTGAACATCTACACCTTCTCCGTCGCCACCCAGGCACTGGACATCTCCATCAGCCGCCGCAAGCTCAACCTGTTCGTCGGCGTCCTCTCGCTCGCCGCCGTCGTCTTCTTCATCTTCCAGGAGGACTTCGCCGCGGTGCTGGACGCCTGGCTGATCGGCCTGGTGGCCTGGGTGGCCGCCTGGGGCGGGATCATGCTGGTGCACTACTTCTGGCTGGACAAGCGCTGGCCCGGCGACCCGGAAAGGCTGTTCGACGGCGTTGGCACGCACCGTCTGCCCGGCGTCAACTGGGCGGGGGTCGTCTCCCTCCTGACCGGCATCTTCGCCACGTGGCTGTTTATGTACGGCCTGATCCCCGTCATGCAGGGACCGATCGCCGTAGCGCTCGGCGGCTGGGACCTCTCCTGGCTGGCCGGCGGCCTGACCAGCGCCGCCGTGTACGCCGTCCTCGGACCGCGCCAGCACATCCGCTACCTCGCCCTGGAGCCCCGGACTGCGGAGGCCCGCCCGGCCGGCAGCACGCCTGCCCTGCCCGCCCTCTAATCTCTTCTTCTCCCAAACCTGGCGGGCGCACTGCGCCCGCCGAAAGGATTTCCCCGTGAACCACCCCGCCATTGCCGATGCCCTGCACCCGATCACGTGGCCCGACGGTGCCAAAGCGGCCGCATCCTTCACGTTCGACGTCGACGCCGAGTCCTGCACCATCGCCCACGATCCCGCCAGCACGCGACGGATGTCGCTGATGAGCCACCAGTCATATGGGCCGAGGATCGCCGTGCCGCGGCTGCTCAAGATCCTCGAGCGCCAGGACGTCCTTGCCACCTTCTTCATCCCCGGCTTCACCGCGGAGTCCTACCCGGACGTGGTGCGGCAGATCGTGGACGGCGGCCACGAGGTGGCCCATCACGGCTACTTGCACGAACCGATGCAGGGCATCGACGCCGCCACCGAGGCCAGCTACATTGACCGTGGCCTGGAAGCCCTGGCGAAGGTGGCCGGGGTCCGGCCGGTGGGATACCGTGCGCCGTGGTGGGAACTGAACTGGCACTCACCCGGCCTGCTCGCCGACCGCGGTTTCCTCTACGATTCAAGCCTGCTCGACGGCGATGCCCCCTACCGCTTCGCCGTCGCCGCCGATGATCCCCGGGACATCGTTGAGATCCCCGTGGACTGGGCCCTGGATGACTGGGAGCAGTACGCGTTCTACCCCGGCGTCACCGGCAGTGGCGTTATCGAGAGCCCGGCGAAGGTCCTGGAAATGTGGACCCTTGAAGCTGAGGCCCATCACTCCCAGGGCAGCTGCTTCGTCCTGACCAACCACCCCTTCATCTCCGGCCGGCCGTCAAAGGCCGTGGCATTGGAGCGGCTGATCGAGCGCGTGAAGGCGATGGACGGCATGTGGGTGACCACTATGGAACGGATCGCCGAACATACCAGGGCAACAGTCAACGAGGTCCACACCCACGGCAGGATCACCGTCCCGACGTTCCCGGGTGCCGGGGCGGCGTTTGGGCCGGCCCGCGTCAGCGAAGGTGCCGTGGCATAGCAGCCCGTCCGGTTACCCGTCTTGTTTACAGCCGAAACAAGACGGGTAACGGTGGGATATGACTGATCCCGGAGCCGGTAACGTGAACGACCCGACCGACAGCGCCGAGGACGTGGCTGGCGCCGCGTCCTTCGAGACGCCGGAGAGCATCGCGGAAGAGGTCCGTGACGAGATCCGCCTGGGCCATGTCCAGGACGACGTCAGCCATGTCCTCGAAGAACGCTTCGAGGAGGCGGGAATCAGGGCCCGCCCTGAAGAGGTGGATGACCTCGCGGAAGAAATCGAGAAAGACGTCTCCAGCTGATCCCTGGCATCTTCGCCAGGGAGCAAGCCGGCGGGCCTGAAACGGCAGGTAACAACCTGGACCAGTGCGCTGGCCGTGTTGGGCGCATGGCTTCACGGAAGTCATACCAGTGGTCCAGGTGGCCCGTCCCGGGCCGTTCGTTTGTCAGGGCCAGTCGGCGCGGGTGAAGCGGATCGGCGCCCGCACGAGCTGAAGGCAATCAGTAGAGGTCCAGTCTTTCCTCGGAATTTCCCGCGGCTGCGCTGCCGCCTCCTGCTGTGGATCCGGGCATACGGTGTCCGAAGAACTGTCGATGGAGCTATTCATTTTCTCCCCCTTGGCAAGCTTGTCTGCCAACACTAGGAGCCCGTGCAGGCGCACGGAAGAGGGTTTGTCCACTTACCGGATAAACTGCGCAAATCTTGAGGGACGTACTGCTCCGCCCACCTAGTTGAAGGTCAGGACAAGCTGGGGAGCGGCCGTGCCGCCCGCCTCCTTGGAGTTGAGGGTCAGGCCGTCAGTACTGGCGGTGTCGATGCCCAGTGACAGCTGCTGGCCCAGCTCGCCGGCAAGGCCGCTGACGGCCAGCGGAACGCTGTAAACGGTGTTGATCACCGTAGGGCCAAGCGTGCCGAGGCCGGTGCCCAGCGCAGGCTTGTTGTTGTACGTGATCCCACCCTCGGTCCAGCTGTCGTCAGCCACCAGCTTGACGTTCTGTTTACCGCCTGAGGCATTCGCCCCGCTCTGCAGCTTGAGTGTGGCACTTTGCAGGGTCCTGCCCGCGTAGGGTGACAGGTCGAACTTCAGGTAGGTGGCCTCCACCGGGCTGGCATCCACGGCCAGCGTGGTGCTCGCGCCATAGTTCGTGCCCGTTGCCCCGCTGTTGACGTAGCTGTCGGCGGTGGCCGTGAGCGTGACCGTCTGGGTGCCGCCGCCGCCCGCGGAAGCGGTGGTGAAGCTCCAGGTCTTGTCGGAGGCCAGCGCGTTGCCGGCAGCATCCTTCACGCCACTGGAACCGCCCTTGATTGTGGCCGTGTACGTCGTGCCGGCCGCCAGATCCGCACTGGGGTTGAGCGTCGCCACGTTGCCCGTGCTGCTGTACGTCACCGCGGCCCCCACCGCCGTCGTGCCCGACTGCAGCGTGAACGTGCTCGAGGTGATGGTCGAGGCATTCATGGCTTCGGAGAAGGTTCCGGTCACGTTCGTCGATACGGCGACGCCGGTCGCACCGCCGGCCGGGGTTGTGCCCGTCACCGTCGGGGCCGTCGTGTCACCGGTCCCGCCGCCGGCGCTGGGCTCGAAGTAGTGCCAGTAGCGGCTCGTGGCGTTGACATCGGCCAGCACCAGCAGGCCGCTGTTGGCCGTGCCCCGCGTCGCGTTGTTGAGGTTTTGCTTGGTCGACGTCACGTTATGGACGTACTGGTCGGCATCGACAATGCGGGCGGTCTTCGCGCTGGTGAAATTGATGTTGTCCAGCGGGGTGGATTTTTCGTAGATCGCTCCGCCCGAACTGGTGCAGACACCGGCGTTCGTGGTGCCGCTGGGCTTCGGATAGGTGGCGAAGGTCCGCAGCATCTGGGTGCTCTCATCCACCAGGACGATCACCCGGTTGGGGCACTCCGATACCGGCGCGATTGTGTGCGCTGCCCACGTGCTCCCGCTCAGGGCCAGCAGCTGGATCAGGGGCTGCGCCGACGACGTGAACGAGGTCTTGACGGCGGCGAAAACCCGGCCGCCGGAGGAGTCGAGCCACTTCAGGTTCATGTGGTCATCGCTGCTGCGCAGTCCCGACACTGCAGCCACAGGAGTGCTCCAGGCGGTGTTCGATGCGCCGTCGACGTGGTAGCTCCAGTACATGCCGTCGGTGGCGTCACCAACCTGGCGGCTCCACATCACGCCCATCTTGCCGGGGCCGAAGGCGATCACGGCCGATGTATCGTCCACGGACACGCTGCCCATCGACGAAGGATGCTGGAACGGCGTGCCCCAGGTCTGGCCATCCGTGCCGGTGACGTTCAGCCAAATCTTGTTGCCCTGCTGCCATGTGGCCCACACCCGGCCGGTCGAGTCCTTATCGATGGTCAGGACCTCAACCTTATAGTTGTTGATGGTTGATGAACCCAGCGACGTGTACTTCTTCGTCCCCGGGTCGTAGCTGTAACGCCGCAGGGTCGTGGGAAAGTTCGCTTCCGCGGGCAGGCCGTCGTTGACGAACCGGTAGCTCGCCACGAACAGCGTCTTCCCGTCCCACAGCACGTCGTGGTGGGTGTTGGCGCGCGTCTCGGCCACAACCCCCGTATCGGCCCATGAGTTCGTCGCGGAGTTGAACCGGAAGATATGGAAACTCAGGCTGGACGTGTCCCAGAGAACCCCCCACCAGGATCCATCGTTGAACCACAACGTACTGGTGGCCCGCTTGGTACCGGTTGGCGTTCCAGTCCCGGAGTGGGACGGACCCTCAACCCCGACATCACCGGTGGCAGCTGAAGCCGTGCCGGGTACCACCAGTGCGGCCAGTGCAAGGATCAACGCTGCCAGCAGTGAAGGGAGCCGCCGCTTGCGAGCTCCGCCGCGGGCGTCCTGATGGAGAACTGGATGGTCCTGCATTGTTGCTCCCGGTATTGCGCAGATGAAAGCCCGGTCCCCAGGTGGGTTCAGTGTCAGCCGCTGGCGCACCAAAAGCAATCCCTAATTTGCGGGCGCGGCAGAAACCCCTAGTGCTGCACCGGAAACCCCTAACTGCGGATGCTCACTTTCCCGCCTTGGCGAAAACAGCAGCAAAGAAGGCGGCGAGCCGGTCGGCTGTCGCTTGCGCGTCAGCCTGTGACGGCGTCCTGGTATTCGCTTCGAGGGTCAGGGTCCCTCGCCTGGCGCCACTGCGTACATGCCATTCGCCGGTCCCGTCGGAGAGTTGATAGGCGACGGCGTAGCTTGCGTCCGCGGGCAGGCCGGGTTCCAAAGCGGTCACCGGGGACCATTCACGGCTGTTGCCGCCGAAGGAGTCTTCCTTAATGCTCGTGCAGCCCTGGAGGTTCGCGGCGCGGGTATCAAATGGATACGGCGTCCCCGCCTCCGACGACATGTTCACGGCCATGGACTCGGTGTAGTCCTGCTTGTTGGCTCCTGTGATCTGTGCCTGGCCGGCGAGTGAGCCAACCAGGGAAGCGAAGTAGGTTTCATCGTTGAAACTGCACGGGGGCTGCGGTGTCTGAGGCCCAGTGGTGGCCGTGGCTCCCGGGGCAGGCCCGATAATCGAAGCCCCCGGCAGGGTGATGGGGTCGCCGTTGGGGCCCGTGATGCCTTTGAAAAGGGCGACCATTTGGTCAGCTGTCATGGCGTTGGGTGGCGGCGCGGCCACTGAAGGAGGACTGTTCACTGCCTGGCTGATCAACTCTTTTGCCAGGCCCGCCATGGATTCAAGGGCTGGTTTGGCATCGGACTCCGAGCTGAGGTTGGCGACCGCGAGGCTGAGGGTGATTGAGAGGGTGCCAGCCAGCACGCGCAGGCCAACCGAGCCGTAGTCGCTCGGCCCCTTGGGCTTGGCGTTTTGGATCAGGCCGTGCTGTTTGTCCGCTATCGGGGGAGCGGCCAGGAGTTGGATGGTGGACGTGGACGTCCGGCCGGCCTCAGTACTTGCGACGTCGAACTGGCTGCAGCGGGACACCATATCGTCCGTGTAGCCAAAGTCCGCGGTGGCAATGGCGTCCTTTCCGGCGCTTCGGAGGGTGACCATGATGGTGGTCGTGGGTCCCGACTCCCCGCCCGTGGGCGGCATGGCGCCTTCGCCGAAACTGATGTCCCGGTCCGCCCAGACTGTGAAGGGGTTTTGCGGGATGAAGGCGATGCAGTCGCCGGGCGTCGTCTCCGTGCTGACTTGGGGAAAAGCCCCGCTCCCGGCGCCGCTGCGCAGCCGGCTGGAATCCTGGGCCGGGGAATACGGCAGGCCGCGGTTTCGGGCGACCGCGTTGATAAGGGCCACCAACTCGGCGTCGGTGAAGTGCGTGGAGGGCGTGGTGGGCCGGGAGCCGGAAGGAGGGGAATCCGGGGACGCCGGCTGCGACGAAGTGCCTGTCGTGCCGGGATTCGGTGTCGTGCTCCCCGATGAACAGCCGGCCAAGGCCAGGGCCAGGGCCACGATGACTCCGAGCATGTGCCCGCTGGCGGGTGTGCCAGGTTTTGCGACTCCTTGAGCAGGCATTGCAGGCCTCCTTTGCCAGCGCCAACGCTACGGAGTGGGCCGCCGGCCAGCTAGGGCCGTAGGGCCTGAGCGTCGTGTGCTGCTGGCCTTCGGCCTGCGCGGCTATCCGGTCTCAGCCAGGAGGGACTGCATCTGGATGGCCGAATCACTCCCCAAGGCCGGGGTGTAGACCACGAGGTGCAGGTCCGGCCGGTCCGACGGCGAGACCTGGTGGTGCTCCAGCTGGAGGACACCCACCGCCGGGTGGTGGAACAGGCGCTCGCGGGATTCGAAACCCAGGATGTCGTAGCGGTCCCATCCCGCCCGGAACTCGGGGCTTGCCTCCTTGAGCCGTTCCACCTGGTACTGGATGTCCGGGTCGCCCAGGCGCTGCCCGGTTTCGGCCCGGAACTCGGCAAGGAAGCGCTTGCTCGTGGTCTCCCAGTCGGGGAGGAGGTCCCGGACGTAGGGGTCCGTGAACACCAGCCACAGAAGGTTGCGGTCAGCCGGGGCCACAGTGGCGATGTTTGGGTACAGGGCTGCATAGGCCTTGTTCCAGCCGGCCACACCCCAATCGGGGAACAGCGCGAACGATGGATTGGGATCCAGGGCATCCAGAAGGCGCTGGATGTGCGGCGGCGCTGCATCGGCGGCAGGGCTGGCCGGTGCTGCGGACGCATAGCCGCCGAGCGACAGGACATAGCCGAGACCGGTGGCCGAAAGGTGCAGGGCCCGGCTGACGGCTTCCAGGACCTGCCGCGACGGGCTGATGTCCCTGCCCTGCTCCAGCCAGGTGTACCAGGTGACACTCACCCCGGACAGGAAAGCGACCTCCTCGCGCCGCAGCCCCCGTTCGCGGGAGCGGCCTATCGGCGGCAGGCCGTAGTCGGCCCGCAGGGCCTGGTCCCGGCGCGCACGGAGGAATAAGCCAAGTTCTTTGCGGCGCCCGGGTTCGTTCACCCCAAAATACTATTACTCTGGTACTCACACTACTAGTAGTAACAGCGTCTTCCACCGGTGGCACGGAGCGGACAGGATGGTAAACATGCCTGCACTTCGCTCTAAAACAGTCACCCACGGCCGCAACATGGCCGGAGCCCGCGCACTGCTGCGCGCCTCCGGCGTCGCCAACTCGGACATCGGCAAGCCGATCATCGCCGTGGCCAACTCCTTCACCGAATTCGTCCCCGGTCACACCCACCTCGCCCCCGTGGGCCGGATCGTCTCCGACGCGATCCTTGCCGCCGGCGCCGTGCCGCGCGAGTTCAACACCATCGCCGTGGACGACGGCATCGCCATGGGCCACTCCGGCATGCTCTACTCGCTGCCGTCCCGCGACCTGATCGCCGATTCGGTGGAGTACATGGTCAACGCGCACTGCGCCGACGCCCTGGTCTGCATCTCCAACTGCGACAAGATCACCCCCGGCATGCTGATGGCCGCGCTGCGCCTGAACATCCCCGTCGTGTTCGTCTCCGGCGGCCCCATGGAAGCCGGCCGCGTGACCCTGACCGACGGCTCCGTGCGCTCCCTGGACCTGGTGAACGCGATCGCCGACGCCGTGGACGAGTCCATCTCCGATGCCGACATCAACCTCATCGAAGAGAACGCCTGCCCCACCTGCGGCTCCTGCTCCGGAATGTTCACCGCCAACTCCATGAACTGCCTCACCGAAGCCATCGGCCTGTCCCTGCCCGGCAACGGTTCCGTGCTGGCCACCCACACCGCACGCAAGGCGCTGTACGAGAAGGCCGGTGCCACCGTCGTCGAGCTGGTGAAGCGCTATTACGACGGCGACGACGACTCCGTGCTGCCCCGCTCCATCGCCACCGCCAAAGCCTTCGACAACGCCATGGCGCTGGACATCTCCATGGGCGGCTCCACCAACACCATCCTGCACCTGCTCGCCGCAGCCCAGGAGGCGGGTGTGGACTACGGCCTGGCCGAGATGGACGCCAAGTCCCGGCAGGTGCCCTGCCTGGCCAAGGTGGCCCCGAACGTAGCCAAGGACAAGACCTACTACATGGAGGACGTGCACCGCGCCGGCGGCATCCCCGCACTGCTGGGCGAACTGAACCGCGGCGGCCTTCTGCACAAGGACGTCCATTCCGTGCACTCCGGAGACCTGGACGGCTGGCTGGACGACTGGGACATCCGCGGCGGCAAGGCCACGGAGGAAGCCAAGGCCCTGTGGCACGCGGCTCCCGGCGGCGTCCGCTCCTCCACCGCCTTCTCCCAGTCGAACGAGTGGACCTCCCTTGACACCGACGCCGCAGAAGGCTGCATCCGCTCCGTGGAGCACGCCTACTCCAAGGACGGCGGCCTGGCTGTGCTGCGCGGCAACGTGGCCGTCGACGGCGCCGTGGTGAAGACCGCCGGCGTGGACGAGTCCATCTGGACCTTCTCGGGCCCGGCAGTCGTGTGCGAGTCCCAGGACGAGGCGGTGGAAAAGATCCTGAACAAGGGCGTCAAGGAGGGCGACGTGGTGGTCATCCGCTACGAAGGCCCCAAGGGCGGCCCGGGCATGCAGGAAATGCTCTACCCGACGTCGTTCCTCAAGGGCCGCGGCCTGGGCAAGAAGTGCGCCCTCATCACGGACGGCCGCTTCTCCGGCGGCACCTCCGGCCTCTCGATCGGGCACATCTCCCCGGAGGCTGCCTCCGGCGGCGCCATCGCCCTCGTGGAAGACGGCGACATCATCAGCATCAACATCAGCCAGCGTTCCATGCAGCTGGAGGTCTCCGACGAGATCCTGGCAGAACGCCGCGAGAAACTGCTGGTCAACGGCGGGTACAAGCCCAAGGACCGGGACCGCCAGGTGTCCGCTGCCCTCCGCGCCTACGCCGCCATGGCCACCTCCGCGGATAAAGGCGCCGTCCGGGACGTGTCCCTGCTGGAGCGGTAAGCGCGGCCGGTTTGGGGCGGGACAGCAGGTGAAACAAGGGGCCAAAGGCCCCGTCCCGTTGTCCTGCCCCGGCCGGTACCCTTTTCCCATGGTGCAGGGAATGGCAGATTACGGCGCGGAAGGCATCCTGCTCGCCGGAGCCGGGCGGGCGATCCTGCTGCAACTGGCCAATCCTGCCATCGGCAGCGGCGTGGCGGAGCACAGCACCTTCACCCGGCGCCCCGTCAACCGGCTCAAGGGGACCCTGACGTACGTGTACGCCGTCGTGTACGGCAACGAGGAACAACTCAAAGAGGTCCGCCGCAGGGTAAACCGTGCCCATGTACCGGTGCACCGGCCGGCCGACGGGTCCTCGCCCGGGTACAACGCCTACGATCCAGAGCTGCAGCTCTGGGTGGTGGCCACGCTGTACGACACTGCAGCCACCATCATCGGGAAGATTTACGGACCGCTCGACGACGACTCAGCCGATGCGATGTACCAGGACTACGCGCGGATTGGCACAGCCCTGCAGCTCCCCGCGGGCATGTGGCCCAAGGACCGGGCGGCCTTCACCCGGTACTGGGAGGACCAAATCTCAAGGCTGCAGGCGGAGGACGCCGGCGTGCGGGTCGGACGCGGCCTGCTGTTTCCGAAGCACACGGCCCTTTGGTACCGCGCCATCATGCCCTCGGTCCGGTTCCTGACCGCCGGGCTCCTCCCGCACCACGTCCGGGTGGACTTCGGCCTCCCTTGGAGCGACCTGCACGCGCGCCGGTTCGACCGGACCATGCGGATCCTGTCGGTGGCCTACCCCAGGTTGCCGCGGGGCATCAGGCACTGGTTCAAGGATTACTGCCTTGCCGAGCTCGACAAGGACCTGGCGAGGTAAAGGGGGCCTGGCGTTTCAGCCGCCAGCCACGGGTAAAGGGAGAGCGGACGACGGCGGGAGGTTCCGCCGTCGTCCGCCCGCCCTCCCACGGCAGGGCGCAGGTCAGTCCTCGTAGGTGTTGGCGATGTAGACATCGCACGGGGCGTTGTGCGCCACGCTGTTGGCGACGCTGCCCAGGAGGCGGCCGATGCCGCGCATCCTCCGGTTGCCCACCACGATTACCCGGGCGTCCAGGCGGATGGCTTCCTTGATCAGGGAGTCAGCCGGCTTGCCGCGGGCGGCGAAGTGGGTGATCTGCACGCCCGGGCGGGACGCGGCAAGGGACTTGGCCACCATCTCCGAGCTGTCCGCGTTGGAGATCCTGACCTTGTCCGATCCCACGCCGTAGGTTTCGGCGTTCTCGGCTTCGAAGGCGGTCACCACATGGAGGGACGCCCCCAGCGATTCCGCCAGGCCCAGGGCCACTTCCGCAGCCTTCCGTGCCGACGGGCTGGCATCCACGCCCACAACGACTACATTGCCCATTTACTTGCTCCTTCGTCTCGTCCTGGCAGAAAACGTTCACTTGCCAGTCTAGGGAGTACCCGCCTCGAGCCCCGGCCAAGCACACGGGTGCTGTGGCCTTGTCCGGGCCCGAAAACCCGGCGGCGGCGCCCACGCGCCTTCCTAGCTGCGCGCCGGCGCCTGCACCGTAGCCATGATGTTCTCCGTGGCAGCCCAGGAGGCCAGGAGCTTGAGGGCTTCCTCGGAGGGGCTGCCTGGCGTCGCCGGATAGACGGTCAGGGTGTGGCCGGGGTCCTCCTCCAGGCCGAGCACCTGGTAGTTCAGCTCGAGGAGCCCCACCACGGGGTGCTGGAAGAACTTGGTGCCAGCGTAGTGGCGCCGGACGTTGTGCGCGGCCCAGAGCGTGCGGAATTCGTCGCTGCGCATTGACAGCTCGCCAACGAGTTCGGCGATCCCCTTGTCATGCGGGTTCCGTCCCGCCTCCCGGCGCAGGATGGCCACGTTGGTGTTTGCGGCCCGGTCCCAGTCCGTGTAGAAGTTGTGGGCGCGCGGGTCAAGGAAGATGAACCTGGAGTGGTTGGCCGGCCGTGACGGGGAGCGGTACATGTCGGAGTACAGGGCGTAGCCCAGGGTGTTGGCGGCCACGATGTCCAGCCGGTTGTTGCCGATGAACGCCGGCGCCCCGGTGATGGTGTCCAGGAGGTACTGCAGCTCGGGCCGCACCCGCGACGGGGTGGAACCGGCTGAGCCCGCGGCACGCTTGCGGCCGGAGGTGTTGGCTGCCCGGGCCAGGTCGTATAGGTGGTCGTGCTCCGCCCGGTCCAGCTCCAGGGCGCCGGCGATGGCGTCCAGGACGCTGTCCGATACCCCGCTGAGGTTTCCCCGCTCCAGGCGCGTGTAGTAGTCCACGCTGACGCCGGCCAGCCTTGCCACTTCCTCGCGCCGGAGCCCGGGCACCCGGCGCCGGCCGCCGTACGGTTCGATCCCTGCCTGCTCCGGGCTGATGCGCCCGCGGCGGGAGGACAGGAACTGTCGTACCTCGGCTCGGTTATCCATGAGGAACACGTTACGACGAATCCCGGATCGCCAAGGAGGTCCTGCCAGAACCACTCAACGCAAGGCCCCGGCCAAGGGTAGGACTCGCAAGACCAGTTACAGCAGGGCCTCGCTAAACCCGCCGGTTTCCGGGTTTGATGTCATTCGGCCCGGGTAGCATTTCAAATATCCCCCAACAGATCACAGGAGAACCATGACCACCGTCAAGGCTTACGCATCCCCGTCCGCCACCGAGGACCTGGTTTCAACCACTATCGAACGCCGCGCCGTCGGCCCCCGCGACGTCCTGATCGAGATCAAGTTTGCCGGCATCTGCCACTCCGACATCCACACAGTCCGCGGCGACTGGGGACCCCAGCAGTACCCGCTGGTCCCGGGCCACGAGATCGCCGGCATCGTCACCGAAGTAGGTGCCGAGGTCACCCGGCACAAGGTGGGCGACCGCGTCGGCGTCGGCTGCATGGTCAACTCCTGCAAGGAGTGCGTCAACTGCCAGAAGGGCGAGGAGCAGTACTGCCTCAAGGGCAACGTTGGCACCTACGGCGCGGTGGACCGCGACGGCACCATCACCCAGGGCGGCTACTCCACCCACGTCGTCGTCACCGAGGACTTCGTGGTGACCATCCCCGAGGGCCTGGACCTCGATGTCGCCGCGCCGCTGTTGTGCGCCGGCATCACCACTTATTCCCCGCTGCACCACTGGGGTGCCGGCCCCGGCAAGAAGGTCGCCGTCGTCGGCCTCGGCGGGCTCGGCCACATGGCCGTCAAGATTGCCCACGCCATGGGTGCGGAGGTGACGGTCCTGTCACAGTCCCTGAAGAAGCAGGAAGACGGCCTTCGCCTGGGTGCCGACCACTACTTCGCCACGAGCGACCCGGCAACGTTCGAAGAGCTCGCCGGCCACTTCGACCTGATCATCAACACGGTCAGCGCCTCGATCGACATCAGCTCCTACCTGCAGCTGCTGACGCTCGACGGCGCACTGGTGAACGTCGGCGCCCCCGCCGAACCGCTCCCGGTCAACGCCTTCGCCCTGATCGGCGGCCGCCGGTCCTTCGCCGGTTCAATGATCGGCGGCATCCGCGAGACCCAGGAAATGCTCGACTTCTGCGCGGAGCACGGCATCGGCGCCGAGATCGAGGTCATCCCGGCAGAGAAGATCAACGACGCCTACGAGCGCGTGCTGGCTTCCGACGTCCGGTACCGCTTTGTGATCGACACCGCCACCCTCTAAGCCTTGTGGCATCCGGCGGCGGGCTGCTCCGAAAGGGGCGGCCCGCCGTCGGGCTTTAAAGACAGGGCCTTAAGGAGAACGTACGACGGCGGTCCAAGCCTCAGGGCCGAAGGCTCGCCAGGATGGAGGTGGCCGGGCCCTCGACGGTGCTCCGGTAGCCGACGCCGGCCCACAGGTTCAGCCAGTCCGGATCCCCCGCGGCTGCCGCTGCGGCCCGCAGGGGAGTGGTGAGGTGGTGGATCTCCGGGTACCCGTGCGGCGCCTCGCCGTCGTGGCGGCGCATGAATTCGTTCAGCAGCCCGCGGGCATTGCGGCCGGAGAACGAACGGGTCACCGCAGTGGTGGTGAAGCGGTCCGGCGCTGCCAGCGCCGCCCGGTGCGCCGCCTTGGTTCCGGCCTCATCGGCACGCAGGAATGCCGTTCCCGCCTGGACCGCCACGGCGCCTACGGCCAGGGCCGCGCGGGTGTCATCTGCCGTGGTGATCCCGCCGGCCGCAATCAGGGGAACTTCAAGGTCCTGCAGTTCCGCCAGGATCCCGTGCAGGCCCACCTCGGGGGCAGGGGCGGTGGCATCGAACGTTCCGCGGTGCCCCCCGGCCTCCGGGCCCTGGACGCACAATGCATCTGCCCCCGCCTCCAGTGCCCGCAAGGCTTCCCCGCGGCCGGTCACCGTGGCAACCACGCAGCTGCCCCGCTCCCGGAGGGCAGCAATAACGGCTGCTTCGGGAATATCGAAGGTGAAGGAAACCACCGCCGGGGCCAGATCCAGCAGGACCTGGACCTTGTTGTCCCAGTCGTCGTCATCATGCCTGGGCTCTCCGAGGCTGACGCCGAAGCGCTCAGCATCCGGCGCGAGGGATCGGGCATACTGCTGCAGTGCATCGGCGCCGATGACGGACGGCTGGGGGACGAACAGGTTGACGCCAAACGGCTCCCCGGTCAGGGCCCGGAGGGCTTCGATCTCGGCCTTCATGGCGGCAGCCGTCTTATAGCCGGCCGCAAGGAAACCCAGCCCGCCGCCGGTGCTGACCGCCGCGGCCAGGGCCGGCGTGGACGGGCCACCCGCCATGGGTGCCTGGATCACGGGCAGGGCCAGCGACCCAAAGCTGAACCGGGTCGTTTTCCGCTGGTTACTCATGGGGCCCTTCCTGGCCGGCTGCGCATACCTGACGAATGCTACGCCGTTCTGCGCCGGAAGGTCCGGGCAGGCAAAAGGGGAGCGGACGACGGCGGGAAGGTCCCGCCGTCGTCCGCTCCCCTTGAGAGCTGGGGCCGCCTAGACGGAAGCCAGTGCGTGGTCCTCGCCCCGCACGCTCAGCGTGAACGTGTTGGGACCGCTGCAGGTGACGGCGATGCGGCAGTTGGTGGTGTTGTGGCGGGCTGAAAGGGCGCTGACCGCGGAGTCAAGGGTCTCGTGCAGTGCGGCCCTGTCCCAGATCTTCAGGGATACGGATTTGGCAGTGTCAAACGTCATTGTTCAGTACTTTCCTACGTCAGTCCGGCGGTCCGCGCCGGGGTTCGGCCTGTCCGCGCTCCGGGGCGTCGGTGGGCTGTGGCTCACCGGTGGGCCTCGTCGCGTCACCAGGATGTCAAGGCGGAGATTCCCGCCCTCCCTTCCATAGTGCCCAAACCGGAGGGGCTGGCCCAGCCCAAAAGCGTTTTATTGCGAGTGAATCTCATCACGTGTGACCCGCGCCACAGTGCTCTCCTGTGGCGCCCTGGCTACTCATCAAAGTGGGTGGTGATGTGCTCTTCCCCCGAAATGGACGTGATGACCGTTGACGCCACATCGCGGAGTTTGACGTTCCGTGTGCTGGAGGCCCTGGTGAGAATGCTGAAGGCTGTATCCCGGTCGCACCGGTTCTGCGCCATGACGGCGCCCACCGCCATGTCGATAACGGTCCGGGACTGCATGGCAGCGGACAGATCATTCCGGGCGTCGCTGAGCTGGGTGATGCGGAGGATGAGGCGCAGTGAGCTTGCTGCCTGCCCGGCGAAGGCCTCCGCGGTGGTGATGTCCTCCCCGGAAAACCCCTGGCTGCACCCGGAATACAGGTTCAGGACGGCCTCGGCGTCGCCGGCAAGGTCCAGTGGGACGGCAAGGATGGAGGCGACGCCGTGTTCGATGGCGGTCTGGACGTAAGGTGCCCACCGGCTTTCCGCGGTGAGGTCCGGTACCAGGATGGTGGTCCGGTGCCGGAGCGCCGTGAGGCACGGGCCGTCGCCGAAGCCGTTCTGCAATTCGTCCAAGGCGGTGGCGGCGGCATCGCTCGCGGCCACGGCCTCGGGCTTCTTGCGCCGCAGCACCGTGACACCTGCATGGACCCTGTTTCCCGGAGTGGACAACCGGGAGGCAGCCAACAGGGCCAGTTCAGCGAGGAAGCCCTTGATGTCCCGGCTTTCCAGCACCATTTGCTGTAAGGAATGCTCCGGGTCTGTATCCGCGGCCTGGGCCGCGCCCTCGGGCTCCGGCGCCTGGCCGTGGTTTTCGGTCACTGGCCGTCGCCTCGGGCCAGTTCCGTCATGGCCGTGCTGATCAGGCCTACCTGCGCTGCGGGAAGGCGCAGCGCTTCATTGAGGTAGGCGTCCAGGGATACCTCGTCAACGTCACCGCCGAGTCCGTAGTAATACGTCCACAGCTTCATGAGCGGGAAGTCGGCATCACGGAAGCGCGCCGCCGCTCCATGGCGTTCTTCGTCGGCCTCGAGTTGCTGGTCCGGGCCGCTGGTCCAATCGGCGGTCATGCCCATGCGCCGCGATTCGGACTGGATGCGGTGGCTTTGTTGTTCATGGGCCGTCCGGCCTCGATCCGTGATTGCGCCAAGGCACGTGGGCCTGGCTGGCGGCCTCCGCTCTCAACGCGGGCGGCCCGTGCATTGAATCTCCGGATGATGTCACTATCCCGAAATCTCCTTCCTCTGACACTACGCCTCCACGGTTTATTCCGATACAGGCTGGAGCGATTGGGGGGGCGCAACCAGCCATTGCCCAGCATGGCGACAGTAGGATGAACCCATGCCGAATGCCGAGAACGAGTCCGTCCTCCTCCTCCAGGAAATCCTCGTGGGGGCCGCGAACGCGGTGGAATTCCTGTCAGGCCTCTCAGGGTTGGCTGCCGCGGCTGTGTCTGAAGCTGCCGGTGACGACGTCGAATGCGCCATCACCCTGAAGCTCCGGCGGAAGCCGGCCACTGTCGCCGCGAGCAGTGCCCGGGCCCTTGAACTGGACAATTTGGAACAGGCCCTGGGTGACGGGCCCTGCATCCGGGCGCTGCGCGAGATGACCCCCGTCATCATCGATGATGTCGCCAAGGATGCGCGGTGGCGGACCTACTGCCAGCAGCTGGCGGAACGGAATGTCCACAGTACTTTGGGGGTGCCGCTGGAAATCACCGCCGATGCCAGCGCGGCGCTGAACTTCTTCGCCACCAGCCGCGCAGTGTTCACCGCGGACGTTTACGACAAAGCAGTTGGCTTCGCCGCCGCCGCCCACAATACGCTGCATCTTTCGGTGCGCATCAACAACGCCCAGAACCGGGCGGACGACCTCGAAGCGGCCCTTGAGAGCAGGACCGCCATCAACCTGGCCTGCGGGGTGATCATGGCCCAGAACCGCTGCTCCCAGGAGGAGGCCATGGCTATCCTCACCAAGGTGTCCAGCAACCGGAACCGCAAGCTGCGGGACGTCGCCAGGGAACTGATCGAACAGCTTTCCGGCTCCGGCATCAAGACCCACTTCGACGCGTAGCCCCCGTTCCGGCGCGCGGCGGCTTGCACGGCTGTGTGGTCAGCCGCCCGGCAGGACGGACACGACGGCGGCACCCGCCTGGCCGCGGATGTCCCAGCAATTGCCGCGGCCGATGACGTCGTAGTCCTGTCCGCCCGGACCCTCCAGCACCAGGGCCGTGCCTTCGTCGATGGCGACGGCGCGCTCCACGAGCCCCGCAGCCACCGCACCCACCGCGCGGCTCAGTGTGCCCGCCTGTGCAGCGTGCACGTCCAGCGCGAACGGGGCGAGCCCGAAGCCATCGCGGAGGTCCACGGCGTCAAGGCCTTCGGAGCACTCTTCGCCGCACACCTCCATCCCGTTGATCCGGAAGCCGCCGATCAACGCCCTTTCGGCCGCCACCATGGCGCCGGCGGAGAACCCCAGGTAGGGGGCTCCGGCGGTAACCAGTCGGCGGATCGCCGGGGCCGCCTGGTGCAGGCCTGACCAGTAGGCCGGCGTGAGGCCGCCGCCCACCACCAGGGCATCGACGCGGTCGAATATTGCCGGATCGGCGGGGCCTTCCTGCAGGAACACGGGCAGAACCTGGCAGGCGGTCCTTGCCTGAAGGGGCTGCGTGCAGGCAGCTAGGAGATCCCGCGCTCCATCGCCGGTGCCATGCACAGCCACCGCGATCCTTGGCGGACGTTCCGGTCCGCTGCGACGGGAGGCCTCCGCCGCGAACCGGTCGAAGACGTGGGGAAAGCCGGCTGGATCAGGCCCGGCGCCGGCGAGGTAGATGCCCATGGCATCAAACTATCGGGCATCGAACCGTTGACATGGCAGTTGCCCGACGAATATGAACAGATCTGGCGGCAGCGCGCCGCCCGGATGGCCGACAATCCCGCTGAACGTTAGGAAGGTATCGCCATGACAGTCATCAGTACGGATAAGAACCCCGAGGCCCTGAGCCTTACCCTGGTTGCCGAGTTGGACGCCGGCGTGGAACGCGTCTGGCAGCTCTTCCAGGACCCGCGGCAGCTGGAGCGCTGGTGGGGGCCGCCCACCTACCCAGCCACGTTCTACAAGCATGATTTCGTGCCCGGCGGCAAAGCCAGCTACTACATGACAAGCCCCAAGGGGGAGAAGTCGCACGGCTGGTGGGAGTTCACCAGCATTGACGCGCCGCGCCGGCTCGAATTCAACGACGGCTTCGCTGACAGCGACGGCAATCCCACCGGTGACCTGGGCATCAGCCATGCCACGGTGAGCCTGGAACCGCTGGGGGAGCGGACGCGCATGACCATGCTGTCGACCTTCGAGTCGGAGGAACAGCTGGAACAAATCATGGCCATGGGCATGGAAGAAGGCCTGAAGCAGGCAGTGGGCCAAATGGACGCAATCCTCGCCGGACAGGCACCCGCCTGAGCGTTGATCGGCGCGGGAAGCTTCTGAATACTGGAATCAGGGGCAATCGGATCGGCGGTGGCAGTCATGGGCAGCGGGGCAGGCGATTTCCGCAAGCGCCTGGAACGGGCGGCGGAAGTCCGTTCCTACCGGGGCGCCGGCATCAGCGCGGAAGAAGAAGCTGCGCTGGACGCACTGGAGGAGAAGGAACGCGAGAAGCGCCGGAAGGTCAGTGACGCTGCCCGCGCGGAATACCTCGTGCGGGACGCCATGGCGCAGGGCAAGTTCGACAACCTCAAGTACGCCGGCAAGCCGATTCCCGGGCTTGGCGAGTCCTACGACCCCGACTGGTGGGTCAAGGGCCTCATCCAGCGGGAAAACATCAGCGGCCTTGGGCCCGCGGCCATCCTCCTGCGCACTGAAGACGCGGAGCTCGACGCCAAGCTTGACACGCAGTACACCGAGCAACAGGTCCGCGACGTCCTCGAGGACTTCAACCGGGGCGTGATCGACGCCCGCCGGCAACTCCAGGGCGGCCCACCGGTCATCACCAGGACGCGGGACGTTGAGGGGGAACTGGAGCGCTGGCGCCAGCGCCGGGCCGCACGCACCCCGGAGCCAGCCGCGGAACCTGAGCCCGAACGGTCGTGGTGGCAAAGGTTGTGGAAGGGCACGGGCTAAGGGCCGCTACGGCTTGGGGCTGGGTGAGGGGTTCGGCCCGATCATCGAGGCCGGAGGCGGCGGGAACGCGCCGGCAGGGTAGAGCGGAGCGACCTTCACCATGTAGTTGGCCCACTGCGGGCCGGCGATCATATAACCGTCGAGGCGCGGGTAGAAGGTTCCGTTGATGGTCACGTTCTGCCCGGACCGCTTCTGGCCCTCAAGCGCGTCGCCGAAGAAGGACGCCGTGACGATTCCCGTCGTATAGCCCACCACCCAGGTGGAGCCGTTGTTGTTGGACGTTCCGGTCTTGGCCGCCGTCGGCACCTTGTCATGGACCTTGGGGTTGATCCAGACGCCCGAGCCCTTCTTCAGGACGTCCTGCAGTACCGAGTTCACTCCGCGGGCCACGTCGGGCTTGACGGCGTCGTGGCATTCCGGGGCCTGGGCCGGCAGCTTCCCGCCGCTGGCATCCTTGACTTCCAGGACGGCGATGGGAGCACAGAAGCGGCCGTCGGTGGCGAAGGTGGCAAAGGCATTTGCCAGGTTGAGCGGGGAGACCCCGGTGCCGCCCAGGAGGTTGCCCAGCTGGTGCATGTTGATCGGGGCGCCGTCGAGGCCGCTGTGAAGTCCAACGGCATCCACCATCTTCTGGATGCCGCAGAAGTCCAGTTGCGCCGCCGATGCGAACGTGGCGGTGTTGATCGAGTTGTAGAGGCCGTAGTTGACGGGCATGGGCCGGTAGAAGCCGTCCTCGGCGTTCTGCAGGTCATCGGCGGCGCCCAGGGTCGGGTTGTTCTGTGCAGTGCTGTACGCCCCCAGCACCTTGCCGCAGCTGTCCCGCCAGGGGAAGCCCAGGGGATAAACCCGGCGCGAGGCGTCCACCTCGGCGGTCAGCGTCTTGCCCTCATTCAGCCACTCCGCGAACGTGAACGGCTTCATGGTGGACCCTGGCTGGAATCCGCCCGCCCCATTCAGGTCATTGCCCTGGGCGTCCTTCGCATCCACGTTGAAATTCAGGTTCGTATCGAACTTGCCCGGCTCCGGCAGGAAGACGGTGTTCTGTGCCATGGCCAGGATCCTGCCGCTGCCCGGCTGCACCGTCACCAGCGACGCCGCCCACCGGTCCGGGTTGGCCCCGGCTGTCCCGTCCACTTGGGCCTGGGCTGCTGCCTGGAGCCTGCTGTCCAGGGTGGTGACGATTGTGAGGCCGCCGCGGTACAGCTTCCGCTCCCGCTCGATTTCGCTTTGCCCGTAGGCGGGGTTGTTCAGGATCAGGTGGGAGACGTAGTCGCAGAAGTACGGCGCCATCGCCGCGTACGCGCAACCCTGCCGTTCAGGCGTGATCTTCAGCTCGATTGGTGCGGCCACAGCCTCGTCGTGCTGGGCCTGGGTGATCTTGTGCAGCCGCAGCATCTCCGACAGGACCTGGTTGCGGCGAACGATCGACTTATCCGGATTGGTCACCGGGTTGTAGAAGGTGGGGCTGTTGACCAGCCCGGCCAGCAGTGCGGCCTGGGGAAGCGTGAGATCCTTCGCAGTGGTGCTGAAGAAATAATGGGCTGCCGCTTCGATCCCGTACGCGTCGCTGTTGAAGAACACGATGTTCAAGTAGCCCTCAAGGATCTGGTCCTTGGTGTACTTCTTCTCCAGGGTGATGGCGAGTTTCATCTCCCGGAGCTTGTCGCCCAGGTCCTTTTGGCCGCTGAGGACCACTTCATCCGGCCTGTCCTGCGACAGCTGGGCTTCGTTCAGGACATTGGTGACATATTGCTGGGTGATGGTTGATGCGCCCTGCTGCCCGCCCTTGGTCAGGTTGGAGACCACCGCACGCAGGATGCCCTGCGGATCCACGCCAGCATGTTCGTAGAACCTGCTGTCCTCGATGGCCACGATGGCGTCCTTGATGAAGGGTGACATCTGGTCCAGCGGGACCCGCACCCGGTTCTCGGCGTAGAAGGTGGCGATCGGCTGGCCGTCCGAGGTGAGGACCTTGGTGGCTTGCGACGGCGGCTGCACGGTCAGTTCCGCCGGCAGGCTGTCGAAAAAGCCGATGGAGGTGCTGACCCCTAGGCCTGCCGCCGCGACCGCCGGCACAACGAGGCTGGCCGCCAGCACGCCGCACATCACGCTCGCTGCAAGGAACCCCACGAGCCGTCCCACGGCAGCCCCGAACCCGCGCCTGCGCCTGCTCTTCTTCGCCATCTCCAGCCCCCGTACTCGGCAGGTGTGACCAGAATACGCCGCCCACCGGGGCCGTTCCAGACGGCGGAAGGTCAGGATTTGATCACGCAGACCCGTTGACCAGCGATAGTTACCGACATATCGTTAAATATCGCTGACGATAGCAGCGGAATGTTTCAACGAAGGGAAGAGGCCACCATGAGAGGCATATTTGACGAAAAACAGCCCGGCCCGGAATTCGGCAAAGGCCGCTTCCAGCGTGGGAGGGGGCGCAAAGGGCCGCACGGACACCGCGGGCCCGGTTTCGGTCCGGGTTTCGGCCCTGGCTTTGGTCCGGGGTTTGGACCTGGCTTTGGTCCCGGGTTCGGCCCGGGGTTCGGCCGTGGGGGCCGCCGTGCGAGCCGTGGCGACGTCCGTGCTGCGATCCTCTCGCTCCTGGCAGAGTCGCCGTCCAACGGTTACGGACTGATCAAGACCATCGCCGAAAAGACCGGCGGTATGTGGCGGCCCAGCCCGGGATCGATCTATCCCACCCTCCAGCAGCTGGTGGATGAGGGGCTGATCGAGGCGCTCAGTGAAGGCCGCGGGACGGAGTTCGCGCTCACGGATGCGGGCAAGGCTTACGTGGCCGAGCATGCCGAGGAGATGGAGAATGCCTGGAACGCCGAGCCGGACAGCTCGGACCGGGATTTCCACCAGAGCATCGCGAAGCTGATGGGGGCCATCCACCAGTTCCGCGCGGGTGTTACCGAGGAGCAGCGCGCCGCTGCCATCGAGAAGATGGATGAGACGCGCCGCGCCCTCTACAAGATCCTTGCGGACTGAGGGCACCTGCCGGCCGGGGCCGCGCTACGCGAAGGAGTCTTCCTTGGCGCGCTGTTCGGTCCGGGCCGGTGCAGCGGCAGTGTGGGGTGCCAGCATGTGGCTCAAGCTGCTGAAGCCGGAGCCCATCTCGCCGAAGGCGTAGGCGGTCTCGGCGTGCTCGGACAGGTCCACGCCGGCAGTCTCCGCCTCGTGGCTGACACGGAAACCCACGGTCTTGTTGATGATCCGGGCAATGACGGCCGTGCCGAGGCCGGACAACAGCAGGGTGATGACGACGGCGGCTGTCTGGGCGATGAGCTGCTGGACACCGCCGCCGTAGAAGAGGCCGCCGCCCTGGCCGTCCACGGGCAGGGCGATGAAGCCGAGCGAAAGCGTGCCGATGAGGCCTGCGCCCAGGTGGACGCCGACGACGTCCAGCGAATCGTCCAGCCCGAAGCGGTACTTGAGGTCGACAAACACCGCGCAGGCAGCACCGGCTACCAGGCCCAGGCCGATGGCGGCCACCGGGCTGATGTTGGCGCAGGACGGGGTGATGGCCACCGCGCCGGCGACAACACCCGAGGCGGCGCCCAGGGAAGTGGGGTGGCCGTGGCGGATCTTTTCGGTAACCAGCCAGCTCAGCATTGCAGCGGCCGGGGCAACCAGGGTGTTGATCCAGATCAGGCCGGCCTGCTCGGCGCTCGTCGCCGCGCCGCCGTTGAAGCCGAACCAGCCGAACCAGAGGATGGCTGCGCCCAGCATGATGAAGGGCAGGTTGTGCGGGCGGTGGTTGGGGTCCTTCGCGAAGCCGTGGCGCTGGCCCACGACGATGGCCAGGACCAGGGCCGCGGTCCCGGAGCTGATTTCCACTACCGCGCCGCCGGCGAAGTCGATCACCTGGCCGAAGATTGCCGTGACGGCACCTCCGGCGCTCATCAGGCCGCCGCCCCAGATCATATACGCGAGCGGGCAGTAGATGACGGTAATCCAGACGGGCACGAACAGGGCCCAGGCGCTGAACTTCGCGCGGTCGGCGATGGCGCCGCTGATGAGTGCCACCGTGATGATGGCGAAGGTGGCACTGTACCCGGCCTTGAGGAGATCGGGGGAGCCCATGAGGTTCTGCAACCCGAAACTTGTGAAGGGGTTTCCGAAGAGCCCGAGCACGCCGTCGCCGGTGGTCATGGAGTAGCCGTAGAGGACCCAGACCACGCCGACGATGCCGGCCGAGATGAAGCTCATCATGATCATGTTGAGCGCAGCCTTGGCGCGGGTCATGCCGCCGTAGAAGAGGCCCAGGCCGGGGGTCATCAGCAATACCATCGCGGCTGAAATCATCAGCCAGACCTGTTGGGCAGTGATCTCCACCGGTAGTCCCTTCGCAACGTGAACTCGACTTAGGGCCCGACTGGCCCCTGGCATTTCCCCCGCCGTCTATTTTTCGGGGGCCGTGTTTCAGCCAATGCCGCTTAAAGTTGCGGTCACGTTACACAAATGGGGTCTGCGTGAAGTTCGCGTGTCAGCTATGTTTCGGGAATGTAAACCGGCGCCCACCCGCCTTCCGCTGCCATAGCCCTGGCCCCCCAAAATCCCGCAGAATCGCGGGGGAGGCCCCGCGCCCAAGGTGAGAACCGCCGTCGTACGCCCTTTTCCCGATGTTTCGCAGCTATGAACAGCTGCTCACGTGCTCAGAAACGGCGGGCGTTGGCCAGGACCGGCAGCTTGGCCCGTACTTCCTCAACTGTTGCCGGGTCGATGTCGACGACCGCGAGTTCGGGTTTGCCGCCGAGGGCCACCAGGGGGGAGCCCAAGGGTGTGATGACGGCACTGTGGCCGATCCCGGTGGGCGCCGTCCCGGCGGGTCCGGCGCCGATGGTTTCGGGGTCGCCCTGGCCGCAGGCGACCACGAACGTGGTGCTGTCCAGTGCCCGCGCCCGCACCAACAGGTCCCACTGCTCCGCCTTGCCTTCGCCGGCGCCCCAGGAGGCGCAGACGATGTTCACCTGCGCGCCGGCGTTGGCGTTGGCGGTAAAGAGGGCAGGGAAGCGGACGTCGTAGCAGGTGGCAAGGCCGAAGACCGTGCCGTCGAGCTCGAACGTTACGGGCGCGGTCCCGGCGTCCACTGTCTTCGACTCCGTGAAGCCGAAGGCGTCAAAAAGGTGGACCTTGTCGTAGGACGTGTCCAGCCCGCGGCCTGTCACCAGCAGCGTGTTGCGGACGCGGCCATCATTCCCGGGCGTGAACATTCCCGCCACGATCGCGATATCCAGGTCCTTCGCTATCCTGCGCACCTCGCTGGCCCAGGGGCCGTCCAGGGGCTCGGCGATATCTTTCAGGGAATGGCCGAACGCGCGCATTGTTGCCTCGGGAAAGACCACGAGCTGCGCGCCGGCGTTCCTGGCCTGGGCAGCGTAATCCCAGACGAGCCCAAGGTTCGCTGAGGTGTCGGCGCTGCTGATGATTTGGGCGACTGCAAGGCGCATGGAGAATCTCCGATCTCTGGGGCGGCGGAAAAAGGCGCCCGGGCCGTAGCCGGACCCGGGCGCCTGGGATGCTTCGCTAAGGCTACTGCCGGTAGCCTTCAACTTCGCTGACGGGCCGTGCCTCGGCGTCGTTCGGGTTCTCGCCCGAGTCCTTCTTCGCCCGGCGCTGGCGCAGCAGGTCCCAGCACTGGTCCAGGCTTTCCTCTACGCGCCGGAGCCGGGCCTGGTCAGGCACTCCGCCTTCCCCGGTGCCGTCGCGGAGGGAGTGCTCTTCCTCCACCAAGGCCTGGATGCGCGTCAAAATATCCTCATCATTCATGGCTTTTCCCTTCCTCCGGTCCGGTCCCCTTCAGCGTACGTAGTCGCTGCTGAAGCCACCAGCCCCCGAGCTGTACCATCAACTTCATGCCCACCGCGCTCGACATGGCAGGTCCGATCCTGGAAGTGCTTACCTGGTTGTGCCTGCCTGCCGGGCTCGGCCTGCTCTTCTATACCGGTTTCCTGCGGCGCTTCGTGCACCCGTGGGATGTTGCCGAGGCCGTGGTGTATTCCGACCTCACCGGTGTGGGCTTCCGGTGGTCCGACCGAAAAGGTCTGGTGCACCGGGCGCCCATGTCGCCCTACGACATCAGGGACATGGCGCCCGGCGACACCCTGCACATCTACTACCATCCCAAGCGCCCCACGCAGTGGCAGGCCACCGTGCCGGAGGAGCCCGGCAGGACGGCATCGGTCCTGGGCCGTTGCCTGACCGCCATCGGCACTGTGGCGCTGTTGGCCGGCTTCGTCCTGCCGATGTTCTAGGCGGGCGTTCCAGCAGGCGACGCTAGCTGGTCAGGACCACGACAATGCCCAGGCCGCCCAGGGCAACTCCGGCGAAAGCCGTCCAGAGGACCGCCGGAAGGTCCGCTTCGATGCTTTCGCCCGCGAGGCCGTGGGCCCGTGCACGGTACCGGCCGCGCTGGGTGAGGTAGATGGCCAGGGCCGCGCCGGCGGAGACCGCAAAAAGCATCAGGATGGGAAACCCGTACATGGGCAGCCAGCGCAGGAAGAAGGCGCTGGCCGTCACCAGTGCCAGCATGGTGCGGCCCCAGGCGAGGGCAGTCCGCTCGGGCTGGAGCCCCGGGTCACCGTGAGGGCTGGGGGTGCGGGATGCCATGGAACTCAGCGCAGCAGGATAAAGACGACGACGACGGCGGCCGCCAGGGCGCCTGCCCCGGCCACCAACGGCACAAGAAGGGGCAGCGGCAGCGGCGCCTTATTGCGCATGCTGCGTTCCACCCGGATCCACCGCACAGCCGCACCGCTGCTGAGCATCATGCCGAGCAGCAGCAGGAGGACGGCCAGGCCTTTCCGGACCGGTTCAAGGAACAGTCCCGAGGTGAATGCCTCGATGGCGATCCCACCGGCCAGCAGTGCGAGGGACGTGCGGATCCAGGCCAGGAATGTCCGCTCGTTCGCGAGGGTGAAACGCGGGTCCGGTTCCTCGCCTCCGGGCAGCAGCAGTTGTGCGATTCTCCCTCGCGACGGCGGGGCCGTGGCTGGGGTGGGCTGCTCGCTGTTGGTCACGGGGCCAGTCTAGCCAGCCGGGAATGCTGCCGCCCGCCCCACGGTTGGGGCTGGTATGGAGCGCATCGGATTTCTGTCATTCGGCCACTGGGGACCCGGCCAGGGTTCCCGCACCAGGACCGCGGCGGACGCGCTGCTCCAGGGCATCGAACTGGCGGTCGCCGCCGAGGAGCTCGGAGTGGACGGTGCCTTCTTCCGCGTCCACCACTTCGCCCGCCAGCAGGCATCGCCGTTTCCCCTCCTGTCCGCCATTGCCGCGCGCACCAGCAGGATCGAAATCGGTACCGGCGTCATCGACATGCGCTACGAGAACCCGCTCTACATGGCGGAGGAGGCGGCGGCCACGGACCTGATCAGCGGAGGCAGGCTGCAACTGGGCATCAGCCGCGGTTCACCCGAGCCCGCGCGGGAAGGTGCGTCTGCGTTCGGCTACCGCCCGGAGCCGGGGGAAACGGACGCGGACATGGCCCGCCGCCACACTGCCCTCTTCCGCAAGGCCATCACCGGCGCCGGGGTGGCCCCAGCGGACCCGCGCTATGCAGGAGGCGCATCCGGCCTCCTGCCCGTCCAGCCCCAGTCCCCGGGGCTGGCCGAGCGCATCTGGTGGGGCGCCGGCACCCGCAAGACCGCCGTCTGGGCCGCCGAACTCGGCATGAACCTGATGAGTTCCACCTTGCTCACCGAGGACACCGGCGTACCGTTCCACGAGCTCCAGGCAGAACAGATCCAACTTTTCAGGGACGCCTGGGCGGCCGCGGGACACGGGCACGAACCCCGCGTCTCGGTCAGCCGCAGCGTCCTGCCCATCGTGGATGAAGAGGACAACTACTACTTTGCGGGGAGCGCGCTCCGCGATGGGCGGGACCAGGTGGGCGTCATCGACGGCCTGACCGCCAGATTCGGCAAAAGCTACGTGGGCCCGCCCGACCAGTTGGCGGAACAACTCAAGGGGGACACCGCGGTCCAGGCCGCCGACACCCTCCTGCTGACCGTTCCCAACCAGCTCGGTGTGGATTTCAACGCCAAGCTCCTGGGCAACGTGGCGCGGTTCGTTGCGCCCGCGCTGGGTTGGAACCGGCGATCGGTGGGTACGGGTGAGGGGTAGGAACAACTAGGCGCGAAAGTACCCAGGGAACTCTCTGGAGGGCCGGGCCGTTACTCTTAAGGTGCGGCTTGGGGGCTTAGCGCCCCCAACCAGTGTGACTGCGTACCGGTCATATGACGGAGAGAGAGAAATATGGCTCGCGCCGCCCTAGGCTTTAAATCATGATCCGGCTACGACAGCTGGCCCAGGCGGCCTCCGTGCTTACCACTCCTCTAGCTCCAGAGGACGTCCTTGCACTCTTCAACCCTGTCTACTCCGCACGGCAGCTCCGTGGCGTCGTCACCCGCGTGGTGCAGGAGACGGCCCAGTCGGCCACGATCTTCTTCCGCCCCGGCCGCGGCTGGAAGGCGCATCTTGCGGGGCAGTGGGCGCGCATCGGCGTCGAACTCGACGGCGTCCGTCACTGGCGCTCCTACTCGCTCAGCGCCCCGGCCGGCAAGGATCCCGCCATCACCGTCACGGACGTCGGCGCGGTCTCCGGCACCCTGGTCCGCACCACCAAGCCCGGCGATGTCCTGTTCCTGGCCCCGCCGCAGGGTGATTTCGTGCTCCCGGAGCATCCCCGCCCCCTTCTCATGGTCACCGCCGGCAGTGGCATCACTCCGGTGATGTCCATGATCCGCACCCTGGTGCCGCGGCGTCCGGATGCCGACGTCGTTCTGGTCCACTCGGCCCGCACTCCCGGCGACAGCCTCTTCCGCGAGGAGCTGGCGGAACTGGCGGACCAGTTCCCCAACTTCCGGCTGGCGCACTGGTACACCGGCGAGCAGGGCCGGATGGACTTCTCCAGCACCAAGGAACTGGACGAGATCTGCCCCGACTGGAAGGAACGGGCGGCCTACGCCTGCGGTCCGGACAGCTTCCTGGACGATGCCGAGGCGCTGTGGAAGCGGGCAGCCCTGACCACACGCGCGCCGGGGACCGACGTTGCCGTGGCGGGAGACGCCGGCAACCTGATGATCGAACGCTTCAACACCACGTTCAACGCCGGTGTGGGGCACGACGGCGGCCTGGTCACCTTCGAAGCCTCGGACCGGGAGGTGGAGGCCGACGGCGACACCCCCATCCTGGACATCGGGGAGGACGCCGGGGTGCTGATGCCCAGCGGTTGCCGCATGGGCATCTGCCACAGCTGCCTTACCCCACTACTGGCCGGGCAGGTCCGCGACCTCCGCACCGGGGAAATCCACGGCGAGCCCGGCCAACTGATCCAAACGTGTGTCTCGGCAGCCGCCGGACCCGTCAACCTCGAACTCTGAGGAGCAGTACCGTATGTCTGTCATCTCACCCACAAAAACCACCGCCGCGGGTGCCAACGCCGGCTCCTCACGCACGCGTCCCGGCAAACTGGCCGAATCGGGCAGCCCCACCGTCCGCCCGCCGGCAGCAGCCCACCTCACCGACGAACAGGTGGCGGAGCTGGGCCGTGAGCTCGACGCCATCAGGGACGAGATCCTGGGCAAGCGTGGTGCAGAGGACGCCGCCTACATCCGCCGCATGATCAAGATCCAGCGCGGCCTGGAACTGTCCGGCCGCGCCGCCCTGCTGGTCGGCAAGAACAAGGCCGCCTGGGTCACGGGCACCACGCTGCTGAGCCTTGCCAAGATCCTGGAAAACATGGAGCTGGGCCACAACATCCTGCACGGCCAGTGGGACTGGATGCGGGACCCGGACATCCACTCCACCACCTGGGAATGGGACTTCGTGACGCCGTCGCGGTCCTGGCAGCACACCCACAACGACCTGCACCACCGGTGGACCAACGTGGTGGGCAAGGACAACGACGTCGGATACAACCTCCTGCGCATGGACGAGCAGCAGCCGTGGAAGCCGATCAACCTGGCCAACCCACTGTTCAATGCCATCCTGGCGCCGGTCTTCGAGTGGGGCATCGCCATCTACGACCTCGAGCTGACCGAGTACAAGGAAGGCACGAAGTCCAAGGAGGCACTGCTCAAGGACCTCAAGGCCCTGGGCAAGAAGGTGGTCACGCAGTTCACCAAGGACTACGCCGCCACCCCTGCCCTGGCCATGCTGACAGGCTCCGCCAAGCACGCGCTGTTCGGCACCATCGCAGCCAACGCCATCCGCAACGTCTGGGCCCACGCAGTGATCTTCTGCGGCCATTTCCCCGAAGGCACCGACACCTTCACCGAGGAGATGGTGGACGGCGAGACCCGCGGCGACTGGTACGTGCGCCAGATGATTGGTTCGGCCAACATCTCAGGCTCCAAGTTCATGCACCTGATGACCGGCAACCTGTCCCACCAGATCGAGCACCACCTCTTCCCGGACCTCCCCTCCAACCGGTACGCGGAGGTGGCGCCCCGGGTCCGCGAGATCTGCCAGCGCTACGGCCTGAAGTACACCACCGGGCCCCTGCTGAAGCAGGTGGGTTCGTCCTGGGCCAAGGTCTTCAAGCTGGCGCTGCCCTAAGGGAAGATCCCTACCGCTGCAGGCTGGGCGAGAGAACCATCCCGTCCAGCTTGGGCAGCGCATGGCGAAGCCGGTGGTCCGCGTGGTGCATGATGTCTTCCACCTGGGACAGCCCGAGATCGGCCAGCTCGATGCGTGCCGAGCCCTGCAGCCGGTGGCCGGACCACCGCAGCTGCAGGCCGTGGACCGCCAGCACGCCGGGGGTCTGCTCCAGCGCGGCCTGTGCCCGTGATAGCAGTTCCGGTTCAATGCCGTCCATCAGGCGCCGGCCGATGCTGCGCACCGTTCCCCACAGCAGCACCATGATCGCCGCCGAGATGATGATGCCCACGATGGGGTCCGCCAGCGGGAAACCGAGCATGACGCCCGCGGCTCCCAGCACCACCGCAAGCGAGGTGAAGCCGTCCGTCCGGGCGTGCACCCCGTCCGCAACCAGTGCCGCCGAACCGATCCTGCGCCCCACCCGGATCCGGTAGACGGCGACAGCCTCGTTTCCAGCGAAGCCGATGATGCCCGCGGCCATGACCCATCCCAGGTTCTGCAGCGGCTGCGGGTTGATCAGCCGGTCCACCGACTGCCAGCCGGCGACAACCGCGGAGAGGGCCACCACGGCCACGATGAACAGCCCGGCAAGGTCCTCGGCCCGGCCGTAGCCATAGGTGTACCGGCGGCTTGCCCCCTTTCGCCCCAGGACGAAGGCAACCCAGAGCGGCACCGCCGTCAGGGCGTCGGAGAAGTTGTGGATCGTGTCCGCAAGCAGTGCCACGGAACTGCTGAACAGGACCACCAGGAACTGCAGCACGGTGGTGGCCAGCAGGAGGAACATGCTGATCTTCAGGGCCCGGATGCCTTCGGTGCTGGCCTCCATGGCGTCGTCAATGGAGTCCGCGGCGTCGTGCGTATGGGGAATGAAGAGCTCGAGCAGCCAGCCCTTGAAGCCCCCGTGGTGGTGATGGTCGTGGTCGTGGCTGTGCCCATGCTCATGATCGTGGTTGTGCCCATGGTCGTGCCCATGGTCATGATCGTGCTCAGGACCGTGCGGATGGCTGTGCGTGTGCGTTGACTCGTGGTGTGCGCCGCTCACTGTGCGGTCCTTTCTGCGCTCTTGCCGGGAAGGCGGTGGTGGGCCGGTTCGCCGCCCAGTGCGTGTTCTGCCTGGAAGATGGCATCCGCCACAAGCTGCCGTGCATGCTCGTTCTCCAGCCGGTACAGGACACGCGTCCCGTCCTGCCGGGTGGAGACCATCCTGGCCAGCCGCATCTTCGCGAGATGCTGCGATACCGCGGCGGGGGACTTGCCCACGGCTTCAGCCAGCGCGCCGACGGCCATCTCGCCGTTCCGCAGGGCGAGGATGATCCGCACCCTGGTGGCATCGGCAAGCATGGAAAAGACTTCCACCGCCAACTCCACGTACTGGCTGTCCGCCCCCAGCGAGCAAGCATCCTTATCTGCATTCATACGCACATAATGACACATGGGAAAGCTCCCCGGTAATCGTGGGTCCTTGCCATGCCGTCCAGCGTGGGAGCCCCCTAGAGTAGGAGCAGTGCGGGCCGGCACCCCCAGCCGCCCCGCCCCGATCAGTCTCGAAAGGAATACGCCGCGATGGCTTTCATCACCGTAGGTACCGAGAACAGCACCGACATCGAGCTCTACTACGAGGACCACGGCTCGGGCCAGCCCGTGGTGCTGATCCATGGCTACCCTCTGGACGGATCGTCCTGGGAGAAGCAAACCGCAGCCCTCCTGGACGCCGGCTACCGCGTCATCACCTATGACCGCCGCGGCTTCGGCAAATCCAGCAAGCCCACCGACGGCTACGACTACGACACCTTCGCGGAGGACCTCAATACCCTGCTCACCACCTTGGACCTCAGCGATGCCGTCCTGGTGGGCTTCTCCATGGGCACCGGCGAGGTGGCACGCTACCTGTCCAACTATGGTTCCGCCCGGATCTCCCGCGCTGCCTTCCTCGGTTCCCTGGAGCCGTTCCTGCTCAAGACCGATGACAACCCCGACGGCGTTCCGCAGGATGTGTTCGACGGGCTGAAGGAGGCGGTCACTGCTGACCGGTATGCCTTCTTCACCGATTTCTTCAAGAACTTCTACAACTCCGACACCTTCCTGGGCACCCCGCGCCTGAGCCAGGAAGCCGTCAACGCCAGCTGGAACCTGGCCGCCGGTGCCGGGGCCACGGCGTCGGTTGCCGCCCAACCCACCTGGCTCACCGACTTCCGCCAGGACATCCCCAGGATCGATGTGCCCGCCCTGATCCTGCACGGCACTGCGGACAACATCCTTCCCATCGACGCCACGGGACGGCTGTTCGCCAAGGCCCTGCCAAGCGCCCAATACGTAGAGATCGAAGGCGCCCCCCACGGGCTGCTGTGGACCCACGCCGCGGAGGTCAACCAGGCGCTGCTCGGCTTCCTCGCCAAGTAAGCGTCCGCAGCACCAACGCAAACGGCGGCGGCGGGGATCCCGCCGTCGCAGTTTGCTTGCCTCGTTTCGAGGCAAGCAACTTAGTGCAGGGGTTTGCCCGGGATGTGAGGCTCCTGTGAAATGCGCGGCGGGCAGAGCTGTTCGGCAGCATTCCGAAGTTCGCTCGGGTGGAACGGCTTGGTCAGGTAGGCGGCCGCTCCCGAGGCCATGCCGGCCAGTACGTCGTCCTCCTCGGAGCGGGCCGTCAGGAAGAGCAGCGGCGCGGCGCTTAGTGCGCGAATAGCGCGGGCCGCCACGTGCCCATCCATATCGGGCAGGCCGAGGTCCAGGGTGATGAGAGCGACGGCAGGATCGGCAGCTGCCGCGACGCCCTCGCCGCCCGTAGCCGCGGTCCTGACCTCGAAGCCTGCCCGCGCCAGGACCGTCGAAATGAGGTCGCGGATATCGTCATCGTCCTCAACGACGAGGCAAACACGCTGCTGTTCCATCCAGACCCCCCAGGCCGAAAATTTGGCATCAGTCTACCGTCGCCCATGCCCGTCCACGGGAACGATGACTAGCCGTCGTAATGTGTACGGACGGGCCCCTGGCCCAGGGAGTTAACCACTGCGGCGGCCACGTCATGCAGTTTCGAATTGCGGGTGCTGGACGCTGTCCTCAGGATGCCGAAGGCGTCCTGCTGGCTGCAGCGGTTCTGCGCCATGATGATGCCGACTGCCATGTCGATGACAGTCCGGGACTCGAGGGTGGCACGGAGGTTGGCGGCCGTCTCGCTGTAATGGGCGAACCGGACGGCAAGCCGAAGGGCCAGCGACGTCTGGCTGACGAAGTCCTTGGCGAAGTCCAGGATGCGGCCTTCGAAACGGTGGGCGCGGCGGGAGTACAGCAGCAACGCTGCCTTGGTCTCCCCTTCGAGCCGGAAGGGAAGCGCTGCCACGGAACGGACGCCCTGGGCCACCACGGCTGCCGTGTATTCCGGCCAGCGGCCGTCCTCGGCGAGGTCCGGGGCGTGGACGGTCTCCTGGGCGGCGGAGGCGGTCATGCTGGGCGTTTCGGCGTACTTGTGCTCGAGCCGGCCAATGGATTCGGCATCCTTGCTGCTGCTGGCTACCGTGGCCGCCTTGCGCTGCCGGAGCAGGGTGATGGCGCATAGCATCTCGTCACCGGGCTCGGAAAGGTTGCGCGCAGACACCTGTGCCAACTCAATCAGGAAGTCCTCAACGTCGGAGCTGTTGAGGACCAGTTCGTGCAGGTGCTCTGTAATGGATGTATCGGTTTTTGCTGTTGACTCGCTGGCCACGGTTTTTCTGGTGCCATTCGCTCAGGTCAAAACGAACCGGCAACACACGAAGGTCCCCGCCTCGGACGGGGAACCTGTGATGGTCGCTGGATCGACGAACTTTCCAACGGCCTGCTGCTAAACCGATACCCAGAAGTATATACATCCGGGCACGTGCGACAGCGTCATATTGCTTGCCTCCCGGCGGCCGGATGCTGGCGCCCTTGGCGGGGAACCGGCACAATGAAGCAGGCGCCGGCGCTCCGCCGGCCGGGCCGGAATACCGGCTGCCGTGCCGCGGAGGGACGCAGATCATGACCAGGTTGCTCATCATCGGTCCGCCAGGTTCCGGCAAGGGAACCCAGGCCGAACACCTGGCCCGCCATTTCGGCATCCCCGCCGTGTCCACCGGGGAGATCTTCCGGAGCAACGTCCGCCGGCAGACGGAACTGGGAAACCAAGCCGCAAAGTACCTCGACGGCGGCGACTTCGTGCCCGACCAGGTCACCAACGCCCTGGTACAGGAGCGGCTCCTGGACGCCGATGTCAGGCCCGGATTCCTGCTGGACGGCTACCCCCGGACAGCGCTGCAGGTGACCGAACTGGACACCATGCTCGCTTCGCAGGGCCGCGTGCTGGATGCCGTCATCGAGCTGCGGGCATCGGACACCGAACTGGAAGAGCGGATGCTCCGGCGCGCCCGGGAGCAGGGACGTTCGGACGACACCATCGAAATTTTTCGGCGCAGGCTGGACCTCTACCACCACCAGACCCATGAAGTAGTCTCGGTGTACGCAGGCCGGGGCATCCTGGTCTCCGTCAACGGCAGCGGCGATCCGGGGGAGATCACGGGACTGGCCATCGCCGCCGTCGAAAAGTTCCTGGCCTCCCCGCGTCCCCCGGCCTGACCGAAGTACCGCACGCACAGCTCCTCTACTGCAACAGAAGGAACCACTGATGAGAATTGCCGTAACCGGCGGAAGCGGAAAACTCGGACGCCACGTGGTGCGCCGGCTCAACGACGACGGGCACCAGGTCCTCACCCTGGACCGGGCAGGGGCGCGGAGCCCGGAGCTGCTGGTGGTGGACCTGCGCAACTACGGCGAGGTGGTGGACGCCCTGCTGGGCGTTGACGACCGGCATGACGGGTTCGACGCCGTGGTGCACCTCGGTGCCATTCCCGCGCCCGGCATCATTCCGGACGCAGCCACGTTCGAGAACAACATGCTGTCCACCTACAACGTGTTCCAGGCGGCCCGGCGCGCCGGCATCAAGAAGGTGGTGTACGCCTCCAGCGAGACCGTGCTGGGACTGCCGTTCGACGCCGACCCGCCCTACATTCCGGTGGATGAGGAATACCCGGCCAGGCCTGAAAGCACCTACTCCCTGGTGAAACACCTGGAGGAGCAGATGGCAGTGGAACTCACCCGCTGGGACCCGGAGCTGAGCATCACGGGCTTGCGGTTCTCCAACGTCATGGACGAGGAGGACTATGCCCGGTTCCCGTCCTTCGACGCCGACCCCATGCTGCGGAAATGGAACCTCTGGGGGTACATCGACGGACGGGACGGGGCGCAGGCCGTGGCGCGGGCTCTCGAGAACGCCAAGCCGGGGTTCGAAGCGTTCATCGTCGCCAATGCGGACACCGTCATGAGCCGGTCCAGTGCCAGCCTTGCCGCAGAAGTCTTCCCGGACGTCCAGGTCACCAAGGAACTGGGCGAGCATGAAACCATGCTGTCCATCGACAAGGCGCGGCGCCTCCTCGGTTTCGAGCCGGAACACAGCTGGCGGAACCACGCGGCGGCCGGCTCCGGCAGCGGAGGAAGCCAGGAATAAACCCATTGCGCAGGACCCGCCAAGGGTTGGCGCAGGATCCTGCAAGGAGCCGGAAGCGGGGCGCTTCCGGCTCCTATCCTTTTGGTACAGGGGACGGCAGTCTCCTGCCCGGAACCTCCCAGCCACCACAAGGACCCCCAAATTCGCTCCCGATTCTTTGTGCTGCCCGCCCTCACAGCCGTACTCTCCGCCGTCGCACTTTCCGCCGCGTCCGTGCCCGCTGCCGCCGCCACTCTGCAGCCGGATTCTGCCCCCTCCGGCCGCTACATCGTCCAGTACGCGGCCAGCACCGACGTCGCAGCCGAGGCGGCGGGGCTGCGCGCCCAGGGCCTCGGCGTCGGCCGGACCTTCGCGCACGCCCTCCGCGCCGCAGTCGTCACCGCCACTCCCGCCCAGGCGGCAGCGCTGGCCAAGTCCGGCAAGGTGCTCAACGTGGAGGCGGACGGCCCGGTCAGCGTTTCGGGCATCCAGCAGCCGGCGCCCTGGGGCCTGGACCGCGCTGACCAAAGGACGCTTCCGCTCTCCGGCTCCTACTCGTGGACCGCGGCCGGCGCGGGAGTGACCGCGTATGTGGTGGACACCGGCATCCTCGCCTCGCACGCCGACTTCGGCGGCAGGGTGGCGGCCGGCTGGACTGCAGTGGCCGACGGCAACGGAACCAGCGACTGCAACGGCCACGGCACCCACGTGGCCGGGACGGTGGCCGGCTCCACTTACGGTGTGGCCAAAAGTGCCACCCTCGTCCCCGTCCGTGTGCTGGACTGCGCCGGCTCCGGCTACAACTCGGACGTGGTGGCCGGCCTGGACTGGATCGCCGCGAACCACGCGGCAGGGACCCCGGCGGTTGCCAACCTGAGCCTGGGCGGCGGCGCCAGCACCGCTGTGGACAGCGCGGTCCAGGGCGTCCTGAACGACGGCGTCACTGCCGTGGTAGCCGCCGGAAACTCCGCCGTAGATGCCTGCACGGCTTCGCCCGCCCGCGTTGCGGGGGCCGTCACGGTGGCCGCCAGCGACTCGGCGGACAAGCAGGCGTCGTTCTCCAACTACGGCTCCTGCGTGGACCTGTACGCTCCCGGCGTCGGGATCACCTCGGACTACTACACCTCGCCCACCGCCACGGCGTCGATGTCCGGAACCTCCATGGCCAGTCCGCACACAGCCGGCGCAGCCGCCCTCCTGCTCTCCCAGAATCCTGCCTTGACCCCTGCCCAGGTGGCCGCGACGCTGGTCTCCAACGCCACGGCAGGGGTGATCGCAGGTGCCACCAGCGGGACGCCCAACCGGCTGCTGTACACGGCCGGCTCCGGTGCGGCCCCCGCACCGGCACCTGCTCCCGCACCCGCACCTGCCGTGACCTCTGCGGCACCCGCCGCCAACTCCCTCGCCGCAGCACCTGGAACGAACGTGACGGCCACCTTCAGCGCCGCAGTCCAGGGCGTCTCGGCGTCGACATTCCTGCTCAGGAACGCGGCCGGCAGCACCCTCGCTGCCACTGTCACCTACAACGCCACCACCCGGACGGCCACCCTTGACCCCGTCGCGAGCCTGGCGGCCGACGCAACCTACACGGCAACGCTCGTGGGCGGTACCTCGGCCATCCGGGACACCGCGGGCACGCCGCTGGCGACCACCAGCTGGAGCTTCACCACCGGTCCGGCGCCAACGGTCACCAGCTACACGCCTGGCAGCAACGCCCTCCTGGTGCGCCGGGCCAACAATGTCAGCGCCACCTTCAGCGAGGCAGTCCAGGGCGTTGCCACCTCCACGTTCGTGCTGCGGAACGCCTCCACCGGTGCAGCCGTGGCAGCCACCGTGTACCGCAACGGGACCACCAACCAATGGATCCTGGACCCCCGGGAACCATTGGCGGCCAAGACCCGGTACACCGTGACCCTGGCCGGCGGCCCCGCTGCCATTCGGGACCAGGCCGGAAACCCGTTGGCGAGCCACAGCTGGCAGTTCACCACGGGGTCGTTCTAGCGATCCGGCGCGTGGCTGCGTGGTGAATGGGTGGAGCGGATGCCGTCCTGCCCGGATAATGTTCACCCTAGGCAATCATCACGGCGCAGGGACGGGCAGCACTTTGGCACATCAATCAGCAGGCAACGGAAGCCCGGAGAAAAACAGCGGCTGGTGGCGCACTTTCCACGAGAAGTTCGTGGTGGAGGAGCGCTACCTGGAGCCGGAAGACCGCCGCGCTCTCTACCGGACCTCGCTCATCCTGGCTGTGGCGGGGGTAGCGCTGTTCATTGCCACGCTGATCAGCGTGGTGCAGGCGGATGGCCTGTCCTCGGTTGACGGTCCGGTGCACGACTGGCTCGTGACGGAGCGTTCCGCGCCGGTCACAGCGATCATGATTTTCCTGGCGGTGGTCTTTGGTCCTATCGCCCTGCCGATCATCATCCTGGTGATCATCGTGGTGTGGAGCATTGCGGCCAAGCACGCCTGGCGTCCCATCCTGCTCGCGTCAGCCATGCTCAGCGGCGTGATCATCTCGCAAATCATCCTGCACATCGTCCGGCGTTCACGGCCGCCCATCGACCAGATGCTGTTTGGCGCGGACCAGACCTTCTCGTTTCCTTCGGGGCACGTCCTGGGCGCGTGCGACTTCCTGCTGGTGGGGACGTTCCTGATCTTCTCGCGGCGCAGGAACAAGCGCGCTGCCGTCTTTGGCTTCATCGGAGCGGGCGTCGGGATCGTGCTGGCCGCGGTTAGCCGCCTTTACCTGGGATACCACTGGCTCAGCGATGCCCTGGCATCCTTCTCGCTGTCGCTGCTGATCCTGGGGGGCGTGATTGCCCTCGACACCTGGCGCACGGCCAGGATCCCCGGGGAAGCGATCACCGGAGACTTGTCCAAGGCCGAGTCCCCGCGGCACTGAACCGGTGCCTTGCGGCTGGTCCAACCAGCCTTGCGGCCTGCCTACCTGGGCTGTGCCTACCTGGGTTGTGACCGGGCGCGCTTCAGGGCCCGGTGCAGCTTCAGGTTCGCAGCTTCCAGTTCCAGTACTTTGGCGACGCCGGCAAGGTTCAGTCCCTGCTCCAGGAGTTCCCCGATCCGCAGCAGCACGGCGATGTCGTCGTCGCTGTACTGCCGGGTGCCCCCTGCTGTCCGGGAGGGCGTCAGCAGCCCCTTGGTTTCGTACAGCCGGATGTTCTGCTGTCCGGTTCCCGTGAGTTCGGCAGCCACCGAGATGGCGTAGAGGGCCCGGGATCCCGGGGGCCGCGGCCCCCGTCCTGCGGCGGGTTCGGCCATGTCATCTCCTTGAAAATCGTTCCGGGCGGCGTCTTGCTTCAGTTTCGCACGGGTGCTATAAAAAATCTATATCCACCACCATAGATTATGGGATGGTGGGTAGCGCACAGATCCGGCACCTGGAAGTCAAAGGAGTGGGAAATGATGTTGATGCGTACGGACCCGTTCCGTGAGCTGGACCGGCTCACGCAGCAGGTCTTCGGGACTGCGGCCCGCCCGGCCGCCATGCCCATGGATGCATGGCAGGAGGACGGCGAATTCGTGGTGGCGTTCGATCTTCCCGGCGTGAAGCTGGACTCCCTGGACCTGAACGTCGAACGCAATGTCCTGACGGTCCGCGCCGAACGCCAGGATCCAACCCAGCCCAATGTGGAGCTGGTGGCTGCGGAGCGTCCCCGCGGCGTGTTCAGCCGGCAGCTGATCCTTGGCGAGACGCTGAACACCGAGAAGATCAAGGCGAGCTACGACCAGGGCGTTTTGACACTGCGGATCCCCGTTGCCGAGCAGGCCAAGCCGCGCAAGATCGAGATCCAGACGCAGCAGGGCCAGCGGCAGGAGATAGGAACCTAGCTGCGGGCAGCTGCGGGCACCTGCGCCGGGCGGGGCGGCAGGCCGCTCCGCCCGGCACCACGGGAGGGCCGGAATGAGCGATACGGGCGATTACTACAACATTCTGGGCGTGGGTGCCGATGCCACGCAGCAGGAGATCGCGCGTGCCTACCGGGCCCTCATGCGCAGCCATCATCCGGACCTGGACGGCAGCCTGCGCCAGGCAAGCGGACCCGGCCAGGATCCGGCGCGGGAGGCTGAACTGCTCAGGATCATGCAGGCGTTCAGCGTGCTGCGTGATCCGGAACGCCGCGCCGCCTACGACAGGACACTTAACTCATCGGCCCCCATTACCATTCCCGTCCGGCACGGACCCGGCCCCAGCGAACCGTCCGGACCAGCGATCCGCGTGACGCCGGTCCGCTGGGAAAGCGGCCCCTGGGCCTGACACTTCCCCGAGGAGGACAACCGCATGAGCGACTGGCGCCGCTACGACTCGCACCTGATCCCGGCCTTCCACGAGCGGTTCGAACAGCGCTGGGGCAAGGGCACCGCCCCCTTCCTGGACCCCGAGGCACATGAAGAGCCGCTGCCGCGTGCCCAATGGATCAATCCGGCAACGGGCGCCGCGCTGGCCGTGGTGCCAGTCTGGACGGCGGAGGAAACACAGCAGCGCTCCTTCGGGGTGTTCTACCTTCCGCCCGCGGGAGACATCTGGGTGCTGCGGCCCGGGTACACCGGCTACCTTGAACCGTCCGACGGTGACACCGAGCACCTGGTGACCCTGCGCAATGACGCCTTCCGCAAGGCCGTCTCGCATGCCAAAGAGTTCCTGTTCGGCTCCCAGTAAGCGGCGGGCGGCCGCCGCGGAGATTCTCCTCGTAAGCTGCCCTCCGCTGTGCCATTCTGGGACGTACTCCAATTACCGTCGCAAAGGCTGAACCTCCATGCACATCTCCGCCAAGGACCTCGCAGCACTCATCCCCCAGGGGTTCACGCTTGGCGTCGCCACCGCAGCATTCCAGATTGAGGGCGCGCTGGACGAGGATGGCCGCGGGCCGGCGGGCTGGGACGTCTTCGCCGCCAAGCCCGGGGCCATCGTGGACGGGCACAGCCCCGTAGTGGCCACGGACCACTACCACCGCATGCCGCAGGATGTTGCCCTCCTGAAGCAGTTGGGAGTGGACTCCTATAGGTTCTCCTTCTCCTGGCCACGCATCCAGCCAGGCGGAACCGGTCCGGCCAACCGTGCCGGCCTGGCCTTCTACGACCGGCTCCTGGACGAGCTCCTGGACAATGGCATCTCGCCCATGGCCACGATCTACCACTGGGACACGCCCCTGGAACTGGATGAAGCCGGGGGCTGGATGAACCGGGACACCGCCTACCGCCTGGGGGAGTACGCCGCCTTGCTGGCAGGGGCCTTCGGGGACAGGGTGGCGCGCTGGGTGACCATCAACGAGCCGGCCACCGTGAGCGCCAACGGTTACTCGTTCGGGCTGCACTCACCGGGCAAGGAACTGGCCCTGGGGGCTTTTCCCACGGTCCACCACCAGTTGCTGGGCCACGGCCTTGCCGTGCAGGCCCTCCGGGCGGCGCGCGTGCCCGGGGAGATCGGCATGACGAACGTCTACTCGCCCATGGTGCCGAACTCGATCAATCCCCTGGACAAGATCAGCGCCGGGCTGATGGACCTTGGACAGAACCGCCTCTACGCGGACCCGGTCCTCACGGGCAAGTACCCGGACCTCATCCGTGCGGCAAAGTTCTTCAGCTCCTTCGAGCACCCGGAGGAGGACATGGACATCATCTCCCAGCCACTGGACTTCTATGGGCTCAACTACTACATGCCCACCAAGGTGGCGGCGGGGCCGGGCGGCGGCGCGGTACCCTCGAGCATGGCGGAGGCGATGGGCAGCGATCTGAGCGCCACGGGCAGCGGCGCCACACCGTTCCACGTGGAGACCTGGCCGGAGGCGGACATCACCGCCTACGGCTGGCCCGTCAAGCCGGAGTACATGGCCGTTGCGCTCAAGGAGATGGCCGAGCGTTACCCGAACCTTCCGCCCGTGATCATCACCGAGGGCGGAGCGAGCTTCGAGGACATCATTGTGCGGGACAAGTCCACCAACACCAGGTTCATTCCGGATGAGCGCCGGCTGAAGTACATTTCAGACCACCTTGAAACCGCCCTGCGCGCCACGGCCCCGGGCGGTGAGGCCGAGTCCGTGGACCTGCGCGGCTACTATGTGTGGTCGTTCCTGGACAACTTCGAGTGGTCCGCCGGCTACAACCAGCCGTTCGGCCTCCTGCATGTTGACTTCGAGACGCTGGAGCGGACGCCCAAGGCCTCCTATTTCTGGTTCCAGGAGTTGATTGAGGAACGCAACCTCGCGGCTGCGGCGGACGCCGCGATCGCGCAGGCGGCGGTTCCGGAGGTCCTTGCAGATGAAGCGCCCGACGACGGCGCTGCCCTGGGTGCCAGCGCCTAGGTCAGGCCTGGTGCAGGGCACGCCGTTCCAGGGGCAGGTTCAGAGCAGGTCGAGCATCGCCAGCTGTTTGGCCATGCCGGCGCCGTCCGGCGAGTAGATCCACGGCACCCGGGACGTGGTGTGGTCGCCGTCCTCGGAGTGGCCGCCGGCGAACACCGACTCGCTGATGGACAGTTGCCGGATGGCGATGGCCGCCACCTTGTCCGGGTTCTGCGCGGCAAAGGCTGAGTAGATCGCTTCATCATGCTGGCCGTTGTCGCCGATCAGGAGCCACCGCATATCAGGGAACTCCTGCGAGAGCCGCAGCAGGTTCCGGTGCTTGTGTTCCTGGCCGCTGCGGAACCAGCGGTCCTGGGTGAGCCCCCAGTCCGTCAGCAGCAGCGCGCCCTTGGGGTACATGTTGCGGTTGAGGAACCGCGCCAGGGTGGGCGCGGCGTTCCAGGGGCCCGTGGACAGGTAGATGACCGGGGTCTCGGGGTGCTCGATGGTCAGCCGGTCCAGCAGCACTGCCATCCCGGGGGTGGCCATGCGGGCCCGCTCGCTGAGCACGAAGGTGTTCCACAGGGCCAGGAAGGGCCGCGGGAGGGCGGTCACCATGACGGTGTCATCAATGTCCGAAACGATCCCGAATTTCACGTCAGGGGCGATCACCTGGATCAGGGCCTCGGCCGGCTCCGTTCCTTCCGCCCGAAGGACTGCGGTGTGCCAGCCCGGCGACAATTGGACATCCACTTCCGTGTCGATCAGCCCGCCGCGGTCCGCCGTGACATGGGTGACGGTGCCGTCGATGGTGATTTCGACGTCGCTGTACTGCAGCGGCACGCTGGTGAAGGCCCGCCAGCCGCGGATGTTCTGGTTGCCGTTCTTCGCTTCGTGTTCGGCCTTGCTGCCCGGCAGCGGCTTCCGCGTCAGCAGTACCCGTCCCAGCACCCGCACCCGCGTGGTGGAACCGTAGCCCTGGTAAGCGATGGTCTGGGGAACGAAGTTCCAGCGTTGGGCCAGCTGGATCCGGACGTCGTTGACGGCGTCGGAGAGCCTATGGGCAAGCCGGAAGACCTGGTTTCCCGAGAGCGCATTATCCATGGCACCACTCTGCCACAGGGTGGCGGAGGAGCCCGCTGCAGGCGGTGTTCTGTGGCATCAGCCGTCACCAAGAAGGCGCTTCAGGGTCTCCGCGTTGCGCACTGCGTTGCCGCCGCCGTCGTTATTGAAGTACGCGTAGACGTCAAGGCCGCCGCCGGCCCACTCCCTGATCCGGTCCGCCCACCAGTTCAGGTCCGCGTCCGAATACGACCCGCCGTACAGGTGCTGCTGGTCCGGTCCGTGCAGGCGGACGTAGGTAAAGGGGGCCGTGGTCCGCAGCGTGCAGGGCAGGTTGGCGCCGCTCATGATGCAGTAGGCAGCCTGGTGGCGTTCCAGCAGGGCAAACACCTCGGGGCTCTCCCAGGTGGGGTGCCGGAATTCCACGGCCACCCTGATCCAAGAGGGAAGCGCCGCCAGGAAGTAGTCCAGCCTGGCGTCGTCCCGGGCCAACTGCGGCGGCAACTGGACCAGCAGTACGGCCCTTTTGTCGCCGAGCTCATGCCAGCACCGGACGATGCGCTCCACCCATACCTCGGGGGAGTACAGTTTCCGGGCGTGGGTCAGCCCCCGCGGAGCCTTGACGGACATGCTGAACCCGGGCGGCAGCCGCCTGTTCCAGCCGGCGAAGGTCGTATCCCGCGGCCACCGGTAAAAGCTGGCATTCAGTTCCACCGTGTCGAACCGGGAGACATAGCACTGGAGCCTGTCCCGGACGGGCAGCCCCGGCGGGTACAGGACGTTTTCCCAATGATCGTAGCTCCAGCCGGAGGTGCCGATATGGATCGCCATTTGCCTCAGGCTACACCCGCAATTTCCCCTTCCTGTGGCGCCTGTGTGTGGCAGGGTTATGGCATGGCGCGAATCGAGGACTACGCGGTGGTAGGCGACCTTCAAACCGGGGCCCTGATCAGCAAGGAGGGCTCGATCGACTGGCTCTGCCTGCCCCGGTTCGATTCCCCGGCCTGCTTCAACGCGTTGCTGGACACGCCCGACGCGGGCCGCTGGTTGCTGGCGCCCGAAGGTGGGGGCACCTGCACCCGGCGCGGCTACCGTGACGGCAGCCTGATCCTGGACACGGAATGGGAAACGCCCGACGGAACAGTCCGGGTCACCGACTTCATGCCGCCGCGTGACTCGGTGGCTGACATCGTGCGCATCGTGGAAGGGATCAGCGGCAGCGTCAGGATGCATGGCGAGCTGACCCTGCGGTTCGATTACGGGCACATCGTCCCCTGGGTCCGCCGTGACAAGTACGGCCTGCACGCGATCGCCGGACCGGACGCGGTGTACTTCGTTACCCCTGCGCCCCTGCACGGGGAGAACATGCACACCCTCAGCGACTTCACGGTCCAGGCAGGGGAGAAGGTGCCGTTCGTCCTCACCTGGGCGCCCAGCCACGTAGGGCGCCCGGTCACCGTGGAGGCCGAAAAGGTCCTCGAGAGCACCTTTGCGTTCTGGCGCGGGTGGGCTTCCCAGTGCACGTTCCAAGGGCAGTACCAGGAAGCGGTGGTGCGCTCCCTCGTCACACTCAAGGCGCTGACTTACGGCCCCACCGGCGGTATCGTCGCGGCAGTCACCACCTCTTTGCCGGAGCAGCCCGGAGGACAGCGCAACTGGGACTACCGCTACTGCTGGCTGCGCGATGCCACGATGACGCTGCAGGCCCTGCTGGCGGCGGGCTACACGGCGGAGGCTGCCGCCTGGCGTGACTGGCTGCTCCGGGCCGTGGCCGGTGACCCTGCCGACCTGCAGATCATGTACGGGATCCACGGCGAGCGGCGGCTGCCCGAGATGGAGCTGTCCTGGCTGAAGGGCTACGAGAATTCGACCCCCGTCCGCATCGGGAACGCGGCGGCAGAACAGTTCCAGCTTGATGTCTGGGGGGAAGTGCTCGACTGCCTCGCCCTCACGCGCAACTCGCTGCTCAAACACAGCGACGAGGCCTGGGACGTGCAGGTGGCCCTTATGGAGCACCTCGAGACCATCTGGGACCAGCCGGACAACGGGCTCTGGGAAATGCGGGGCCCGCGCAGGCACTTCACCCATTCGAAGGTCATGGCCTGGGTGGCGGCAGACCGTATGGTGAAGGGGGTTCGTGAATCCGGCCTGCCGGGTCCCGTGGAGCGCTGGGAGGCGCTGCGGGACACGATCCGCGAGGACATCATGGCCAACGGCTTCGATGCGGAACGCAACACCTTCCTCCAGTCCTACGGCCGTCCCGAGCTGGACGCCAGCCTGTTGCTGATCCCCCGGGTGGGGTTCCTGCCGCCCGACGACCCCCGCGTGATCGGGACCATCGAGGCCATCCGGCAGGAGCTGACGCAGGATGGTTTCGTGCTGCGGTACCGGCCGGAGAAGAGCGACGACGGCCTGCCGGGCGACGAGGGCGTCTTCCTGGCCTGCTCGTTCTGGCTGGTGGAGGCGCTCCTGGGTGCCGGCCGGCGGGAGGAGTCCAGGGAACTCTTCGAGCGCCTGCTGGAACTGCGGAACGACGTGGGGCTGCTGAGTGAGGAATGGGCGGTGAAGGCCCGGCGCCAGCTGGGCAACACACCCCAGGCCTTCAGCCACTTCGCCCTTGTGACTAGCGCTCTTGAGCTGCATCAGGATACGGTTCGGCGCAGTGATACCCCCATTCCGCCGGACACGGTGGATTCGCGCTGAGGCGGCGCGGACCGGGGCTGGAACTTCTCCTTCGCGGAACAGATAAGTATACTTACTAACACCTCACGGAGCGCTCCCAAGCGCAGGACCGTGATTGACGGAGGAGTGATAGTTATGGCCGGACATTTTGAGCTCGTGGATGCCCCCGACGGCGGTTACCGCCTGAGGATGCTGGACGGGGCCGGGAACCTGATGGCCATCTCAGTGACCTTTCCAACCAAAAGGGCGGCCGTCGCCGGCGTCGCCATGGCGCGCGAAATTGCCGGCACCGGCCTGATCCGGGACCGGAGCCACGATGGTGCAGGTTCTGTCATCCGCGACCGGGTGCGGCCTGTCAGCGTACCCAAGGAGGAGGCGGCGAGGCGCAAGAAGGCGCCCGTGGCACACAAGAAATTGCCCGCGGCGCGTGGGGCGGTGCTGGGCTGATGGCTGCCGCAGCCGCACCCCCTGGCGGCCGCCGCCGGGGGGTCCTTTTTGACGTCGACGGGACACTGATTGATTCGTCCTACGTCCACACCCTCTCGTGGTGGGGTGCTTTCCGGCAGTACGGCTACGACGTGCCGATGGCCAACATCCACCACTTCGTGGGGATGGGCGGGGCCAGGCTCGTGGACAACCTGCTCCCCGACGGCCGGGACCGTTCCGAGGACGAGGACATCATGGCCAGCCACGGTGCGCTGTATGCCTCGCACTGGCCCTCGCTTCGGGCGTTCGACGGCGTGAAGGACCTGCTGGGCCAATGCCACGCCGGTGGCCTGGCGGTGGCGCTCGCCTCATCGGCCCGCGAGAAGGACCTCCAGGTGATGCGCCAAGTGCTGGATGCCGATGCCTTCATCGACGCTGCCACCAGCGCCAATGACGCAGCGGAAAGCAAGCCGGCCCCCGACATACTCCAGGCGGCGCTGGACGCTGTCGGCATGGACGCCGGGGATGCGGTCTACGTAGGGGATGCAGTCTGGGACATGAAGGCGGCCGCCGCGCTTGGCATCCCTTCGATTGGGCTGACGTGCGGTGGCATCAACGCGGCGGAACTCCGGGATGCCGGAGCCGCCGAGGTCTACAGCGGCCCCCGCGAGTTGCTGGACAACCTTGGCTCCAGTGTGATTGGCCGGCTCCTGGCCCTGCAGCCGAACCCCTGATTGCCGCTGCCTTGCCTTAGAGTGGCTGGCCGCCCGGCACCGAGCCTTCCTCGCCTGCCGCCGCGGGCTTGGCCCAGGATACGGCCACCTTGACCGAGCCGTCGTCGTTCCGCTCGACGTCTGTGACGATGTCCGCGGCGGGCGCGCCCATCTCGCTGATCCGCGTGCGGTAGGTGTCCACCAGTTCCGCCAGGCTGGCTTCCGTCCACTCGCCTGGCCGCATGCGCGTGGAGATCTCGACCGGTTCCGGCTGGTACAGCGACATGGCGTTCCTCTTTCGTTCGCAATTAGGTCGTGCCTGCGTGCGAGGCCCTTCCAACGCTAGAAGCAGCGGCCGCAGACCACAAGTATTTGATCAGCATGCTTACTTTTTTCGCCAAAAGCCGATAGCGTCGAAGGACACTCTGCGACGAAAGGGAGACTGTGAAAGCACTGACGTGGCAAGGAAAACGGTCGGTAAGGGTGGAAGAAGTGCCCGATCCGGTCATCCAGGAACCAACGGATGCCATCATCCGGATCACCTCCACCGCAATCTGCGGCTCGGACCTGCACCTGTACGAAGTCCTGGGCCCCTACATGCACAAAGGCGACGTCATCGGCCACGAGCCGATGGGCATCGTGGAGGAGGTGGGCAGCGCCGTCACCAACCTTCGCAAGGGCGACCGCGTGGTGGTCCCGTTCAACATCTCCTGCGGCTCCTGCTTCATGTGCAAGCAGGGCCTGCAGTCCCAGTGTGAGACCACCCAGGTGCGGGAGAAAGGCTCCGGCGCGGCCCTCTTTGGCTACTCGGAACTCTACGGCTCCGTCCCCGGCGGCCAGGCCGAATACCTGCGCGTGCCGCACGCCGACTACGGCCCGGTCAAGGTGGGCAGCGAGCTTCCGGACGAGCGCTACCTGTTCCTCTCCGACATCCTGCCCACCGCCTGGCAGGCCGTGGAGTACGCGAACGTTCCGGCGGGCGGTACCCTGGCCGTGTTCGGTTTGGGGCCGGTGGGCCAGTTCGCCGGCCGGATCGGCGCGCACCGGGGCTTCCGTGTGATCGGCGTGGACCCCGTCCCCGAACGGCGGGCCATGGCCGCGCGGCACGGCGTGGAAACGCTGGACTACAGCAAGGCCATCGGCGACGAACTCCGGGAGATGACCGGCGGGCGCGGCCCCGATGCGGTGGTTGACGCCGTCGGAATGGAAGCCCACGGCTCGCCTGTGGCCGGCTTCGCCCACCAGGCGCTGGGACTCCTGCCGGACAAACTGGCGCAGAAGGCGATGGAGACCGGCGGCGTGGACCGCCTTGCCGCGCTGCACGCGTCCATTGACGCCGTGCGCCGGGGCGGCACGCTCTCGCTGAGCGGCGTGTACGGCGGGCAGGCCAGCCCCCTGCCCATGCTCACCATGTTCGACAAGCAGCTCCAGGTGCGCATGGGCCAGTGCAACGTGCGCAACTGGACAGACCAGCTGCTGCCGCTCGTGGAGGACGACGCCGACCCGCTGGGTGTGATGGACCTTGTCACCCACCGGTCGAACCTCGACGGTGCGCCGGCGCTCTACGAGAAGTTCCAGAAGAAGGAAGACGGCTGCATCAAGGTGGTCCTCAACCCCGCCGCCTGAGCCGTTAAACCAGCAGCCGTTAAACCAGCAGCAGGCGCCGTTATGGAGTTCCATAACGGCGCCTGCTGTTGTCACGTTGGGGCCCGCGGAAAGCCTAGGTCAGCTTCACCTGGCGGTTCATGTCCTTGTACAGCAGGTAGCGGAACTCGCCCGGGCCGCCCGCGTAGCAGGCCTGCGGGCAGAAGGCGCGCAGCCACATGAAGTCGCCGGCCTCCACCTCCACCCAGTCATTGTTCAGCAGGTACATGGCCTTGCCCTCCAGGACGTAGAGGCCGTGTTCCATCACGTGGGTTTCCGGGAACGGGATGACGCCGCCGGGCTGGAAGGTCACGATATTGACCTGCATGTCGTGGGCGAGGTCATTGGAGTCCGTGAAGCGGGTGGTCTTCCAGACGTCGTTGGTGTCCGGCATCGACGTGGGCTCCACGTCCTTTTCGTTGGTGACGAAGGACTTGGCTTCGTAGCCCTCAAGCCGCTCATAGGCCTTGCGGATCCAGTGGAAGGACACGACGTCGTCAGAGACGTTCTCCACGCCCCACTCCGAACCGGCGGCCAGGTAGGCGTAGCCGCCTTCCTCGAGCTGGTGCAGTTCGCCGTCGAGGGTGAGGTTGACCTTGCCCCGGGTGACGAAGACGACGCCTTCCACGCCGGCCTCGAATTCGGCCTTCGGTGCCCCGCCGCCCGGGCCGATCTCCACGATCAGCTGGGAGAACGTGGTGGCGAAGCCCGAAATGGGGCGGGCGATGATCCACGAGCGGGTGTTGGAGAACCCCGGAAGGTTGGACGTGACGATGTCCGTCATCACGCCCTTCGGGATCACCGTGTAGGCCTCGGTGACGATGGCCCGCTCGGTGGTCAGGTGGGTCTGCGGCGGCAGTCCGCCGCTGGGGGAGTAGTACTTGCCCATGAATGGATTCCTTTTGCTTAGGAGTTGGAAGTGGTGGCCAGCCGCGGGTGCGCCAGCGCGGTGAGCTGCGGGATTCCGACGCCGGCAAGCGCCTGGACTTCCTCGGCACCGACAGCGCCGCACTGGACGCCGCGGAGCACGAAGGCGGCCAGGGCGCGGGCGGTGGCAGGCTCGTCCATCACGCCCCCTTCGGTCCGTTCCACGTAGTTGCGCAGGCGGGCGGCAGCGGCCGGCAGGCCCTCGCGGTAGAAGGCGTAAGTGGCAGCGAACCGGCTGGGCAGCTGGGCCGGGTGCAGGTCCCAGCCCTGGTAGTAGCCGCGTTCCAGCGACCGGCGGACCAGGCGGCCGTGCAGATGCCAGGCGTTCTCCACGTTGTCACCCACCGGGATGATGTTGGTGGAGCCGTCGGAGAGCCGGATGCCGGTGCCGGCCACGGCCAGCTGCATGACTTCCTTGGCGAAGTCGGCCACGGGATGCTCCATGGACTGGTATTCGGCGGAGATCTGCAGCGACGCCGAGTAGTCGTAGGTGCCGTAGTGCAGGCCACTGATCCGCCCGGGAACGGCATGCGGGAGCTGTGCCACCGGCGACGTTCCTTCCGGACCGAGGATCAGCTGCGGCGTTTCCACCTGGACTTCGAAGCGGAGCCGGCCGGCAGGCAGTGAGTGGACTTCCTCGAGCCGGGAGACCGCGAAGTCCATGGCCTGCACCTGGGCCACGGTGGTCACCTTGGGCAGGGTCAGGACCAGGCCCTCGGGCAGCTCGCCTGCTGCGGCGAGGCCGGAGACGAAGAGGTCCAGGGTCCGCAGGCCGCGGGCACGGGTGGGAGCCTCGAAGCACTTGAAGCGGATGCCGATGAACGGGGGAGCCGACCCGGCCGCGACGGCCTGGGCCACCGCGGACGCCGCGGCAACTGCGGCGGCGTCCTCGGCGTCGTCGCCCCTGTCCCCGAAGCCGTCCTCGAAGTCCAGGCGCAGGTCCTCGATCGGCTCGTCCGCCAGCTTTGCTGCAACGCGGGAGGCTACGGCGCTGGCGAGGCCTGCTTCCTGGCCCAGGAGCCGGCCCAGCTTTTCGAGGCCGCCGTGGGCTTCCGCCGCCGCCGTTGCCTGGGCGCCCCAGTTGGCGGCGAGCGACGGCGTGAAACGGTCTGCCGGCACATATACCGTATGCACGGGCTGGCGTGAGCCATCGTCGCCGGGGTAGTTCTGCTCCAGCAGCCGGTCGGTGGCAGCGAGCTGCCCATCGATGGAGGCCAGGTCCCCGGCCGAGAGCGAGGGTTTGGGTGCTGCCATCTCAGTCCACCAGCTCGTAGGCGGGGGTGGTCAGGAAGTCGGTGTAGTCGTCCGACAGGCAAATGTCCGCGATCAGGTCGCTGGCCGGCTTGTAATAGCGGCGGAACGCCTCGTCGCCGAACTCGGTGCGGAGCCGTTCGGTCTCCTCGGCCAGGATCTTCTCCACCAGTTCCCTGGTCACAGTGTTGCCGGTGTCCGCCAGGATGGACTTGTTGCGGATTTGCTGCCACACCTGGGAACGGGAGATTTCCGCGGTGGCGGCGTCCTCCATCAGGTTGTGGATGGCCACCGCGCCGTTGCCGGACAGCCACACCGCCGTGTAGGCGACCGCCACGTACAGGTTCAGGCGCAGGCCGGCCTCGGTGACCTGGCCGTCGGCGGACTGCACGTCCAGCAGCTGGTCCGCAGTCACGGAAACCTCCGGGCGCTGCTTGTCCACCTGGTTGGGCTTGTCGCCCAGCACCGAGTCGAAGACTTCGCGGCAGGTGGGGACCAGGTCGGGGTGGGCAACCCAGGAGCCGTCGAAGCCGTCGTTTGCCTCGCGGGTCTTGTCCGCCCGCACCTTCTCGAAAGCGGCGGCGGTGACTTCGGGGTGGCGGCGGTTGGGGATGACCGCTGCCATGCCGCCCATGGCGAAGGCGCCGCGCCTGTGGCAGGTCTTGACCAGGAGTTCGGTGTAGGCGCGCATGAAGGGGGCCGTCATCACCACGGAGGCGCGGTCCGGCAGGACGAACTCCTCGCCGGCGTCGCGGAAGTACTTGATGATGCTGAACAGGTAGTCCCAGCGGCCGGCGTTCAGGCCGGAAGCGTGGTCCCGCAGCTCGTAGAGGATCTCGTCCATCTCGAAGGCGGCCGGGATGGTCTCGATCAGCACCGTGGCACGGATGGTGCCCTGGTTCAGGCCCAGGAAGTCCTGGGCGAAGACGAAGACGTCGTTCCACAGCCGGGCTTCAAGGTGGCTCTCCATCTTGGGCAGGTAGTAGTACGGGCCCTGGCCGTTGAGCACCAGCTGCTTGGCGATGTGGAAGAAGTGCAGGCCGAAGTCCACCAGTGCGCCGACGGCGGGTTCGCCGTTGATGAGGAGGTGCTTTTCCTGCATGTGCCAGCCGCGCGGGCGGGCCACCACGACGGCGAGCGGCGCGTCCGTGCGCAGGCGGTACTCCTTGCCCTCGTCCGAGGTGTAGCTGAGGGTGCCCTGGGCGGCATCGCGCAGGTTCAGGATGGCGTCGATGACGTTGGCCCAGGTGGGTGTGCTGGCGTCCTCGAGGTCCGCCAGCCACACCTTGGCGCCGGAGTTCAGGGCGTTGATGGCCATCTTCGCCGGTGATGCAGGGCCGGTCATCTCCACCCGGCGGTCCTGCAAGGCTGCCGGCGCCGGCGCAACCTTCCAGTCGCCGTCGCGCACGTCCCTGGTCTCCGGCAGGAAGTCCAGCTTGCCGGTTTCGGCCACCCGCTGCCGCTTGGCGGCGCGTGCCGCCAGCAGCTCGTTGCGGGTGCCGGCGAACCGGGTGTGGAGCTCCTCCACGAAGGCCAGTGCCTTGGGCGTGAGGATCTCCTCTGCACGGGCGATCGGCCGGGGATCTGTGACGGTGATGGCCATTTCTGGTCCTTTCCTTGGGCTGGGAGTCGGTCGGGTCAGGCGGAGGCGAGTGCCGGCGCCGGTTCCTTGGCAGAGTCGGCCGGTTCGGCAGCCGTTGCAACGTTTGAGGCGTGGGCTGCAGCCGCTACGGCGGCCGCGACGTCGGCAGTCACGTGCGTATCGAAGATGCTGGGGATGATGTAGCTGGCATTGAGCTCATTATCATTCACCCGGTTGGCGATTGCTTCTGCGGCGGCCACCAGCATGTCCGGGGTGATGTCGCTGGCCCCGGCATCCAGGAGCCCGCGGAAGAGGCCCGGGAAGGCCAGGACGTTGTTGATCTGGTTGGGAAAGTCGCTGCGGCCGGTGGCCACGACGGCGGCGTGCCGGGAAGCGATGGCAGGGTCCACCTCGGGGGTGGGGTTGGCCATGGCGAACACGATGGCGTCCTTGGCCATGGAGGCGACGTGCTCTTCGCCGAGGATGTTCGGGGCGGAAACGCCGATGAAGACGTCCGCACCCACCAGGGCTTCGTGCAGGCTGCCGGCGAAGCCCTCCTCGTTGGTGTTTTCCGCAATCCAGGTGCGGTGGGGATCGTTGTAGGTTTCACCCTTGTGGATGGCGCCCGAGCGGCCAGCCGCCACGATGTGCCGTGCGCCCTGGGCTTTGAGCAGCTGGATGATGGCGGAGCCGGCGGCGCCGACGCCGGACACCACGATCTTCACGTCTGAAATCTTCTTGTCCACCACGCGCAGGGCGTTGACCAGGGCGGCGAGGGTGACGATGGCGGTGCCGTGCTGGTCATCGTGGAACACTGGGATGTCCAGTTCCTCGCGCAGGCGGGCCTCGATCTCGAAGCAGCGCGGGGCGGCGATATCCTCCAGGTTCACGCCGCCGAAGACGGGCGCCAGGAGCTTGACGGTGCGGATGATTTCCTCGGTGTCCTGGGTGTCCAGGCACACAGGCCATGCGTCCACGTTCGCGAACTGCTTGAACAGGGCAGCCTTGCCCTCCATCACCGGCAGGGCCGCCGCGGGGCCGATGTTCCCCAGGCCGAGCACGGCGGAACCGTCGGTGACCACCGCCACGGTGTTGCGCTTGACGGTCAGGTTGCGCGCCGCTGCAGGGTCCTCGGCGATGGCAAGGCAGACGCGCGCGACGCCGGGCGTGTACGCGCGGGACAGGTCGTCGCGGTTGCGCAGCGGGACCTTGGGGACGACTTCCAGCTTGCCGCCCAGGTGCATGAGGAAGGTGCGGTCCGAGACGTGCTGGACCGTGACGCCCTCAAGGGCGTTCAGGGCGTCCTTGACCCGTGCAGCGTGGGCGTCGTCGGTGGTGTTGCAGGTGACGTCCACGACGAGGGTCTCGTGGTGGGACTCGGTGACGTCCAGGGCGGTGATCGCGGCGCCGGCGGCTCCGACGGCCGCGGCGAGTTCGCTGGTGGCGCTGAAGCTTGACGGCGCTTCCACGCGCAGGGTGATCGAATTTCCGGGGCTGGGGTTCGCCATTGAATGTCCTCCTGTTGGGCCTTGACCGGCTTCTGCTCTATCCGAATCTTTTCGTATTATGGATATTATTATCTACTTCATGGAAATACAAGCCCTTCGAATGTGACCGGCAGCAGTCCGTCGCCGCGGCGGCCGCCGTGCTGTATGTTGGGTGTTCTAAGCAACTCTTTTCACGATGCGGATAAGAGTTGTCAGATTCCGAGCCATAGGAGACAACGGAATGGCAGAAAAAGCCTCTGGCGGGGTTCAGTCGGTGGAGCGCGTCTTCGAACTGCTGGAGCTCATCACCGATGCCGGCGGCGACGTGACGCTCAGCGAGCTCTCCGCGTCCACGGACCTCCCGCTGCCCACCATCCACCGCCTGCTCCGCACCTTGGTGTCGCTGGGCTACATCCGGCAGCTGCCCAACCGGCGCTACGCCCTGGGCCCGCGGCTCATCCGGCTGGGTGAAGGCGCCAACAAGCAGCTCGGCGCACTGGCCCGCCCGCAGCTGAAGACCCTGGTGGACCGGCTGGGGGAGACCTCCAACATGGCCGTGCTGGACTCGGACATGGTGATCTACGTGGCCCAGGTGCCTTCGCTGCACTCGATGCGCATGTTCACCGAGGTGGGCCGGCGCGCCCATACCCATGCCACCGGCGTCGGCAAGGCCATTCTCGCCCAGCTCGACGACGACACGGTCCGCGGGATCGTGACCCGCGCGGGCATGCCGACGCCCACGCCCAAGAGCATCGGCGACGTGGATGAGCTCCTTGCCGACCTGAAGCTCATCCGTGAGCGCGGCTACTCCATTGACGAGGAAGAGCAGGAACTCGGTGTCCGCTGCTTCGCCATGGCGGTGCCCAATGCACCGACGCCCGCGGCGATCTCGGTGTCCGGCCCCGTATCGCGCGTGGACGAGGACTTTGCCGACAAGGCAGTGCCCATCCTCCGCGAAGCCGCAGAGTCCATCTCGCGTGAGCTGAACCGCACCTGATACTGCAGAACTGCTGACGACGGCGGCCCGCACCTTTCGCGAAAGGTGCGGGCCGCCGTCGTTCACGTCCGGACTAATGCTCTGACGCCTTCTCGGCTGACTGGATGGGCACTTCCTTGCCGTCGCAGTCGATGAGCTTGCCGTTTTCGAAGCGGTCGCCCTCTGCCAGGCAGCGGAGGTCCTCGGCGCGCACCAGGCGCTCTGTGCCCGCGACAAACACCGACTGGTTGTCCGAGTTGCCGGCGCGAAGGTGGTTGAACAGCAGGTTCAGCAGGATGGCCATGACGGCGGCGGAGCTGATGCCGGAGTGGAAAATGGTGCCGAACCAGGTGGGGAACTTGTCGTAGAACGCCGGGGCGGCGATGGGGATCATCCCGAAGCCGATGGAGGCGGCCACCACGATCAGGTTCATGTTGTTCTTGTAGTCCACCTTGGACAGCGTCCGGATGCCGCTGGCCGCGACAGTGCCGAAGAGTACGACGCCGGCACCGCCCAGGACGGGCGTCGGCACCGCTGCGACAACCCGGCCCAGGACGGGCAGCAGGCCCAGGACCACCAGGATCACACCGCCTGCGCTGACCACGAACCGGCTCTTGACGCCTGTGATGGCCACCAGGCCGACGTTCTGGGCGAAGGCGCTCTGGGTGAAGGAGTTGAAGAGCGGGGAGACGGCACTGGAGAGCATGTCAGCCCGCAGGCCGTTGCCGATCCGCTTTGAGTCCACCTTGGTGCCCACGATCTCGCCCACGGCGATGATGTCCGCGGACGTTTCGGTGAGGGTCACCAGGATGACGATTAGCATGGAGATGATGGCCGCGACTTCAAACGTGGGCGGTCCGAAAGCGAAGGGTGTGGGGAAGGCGACGATTTCGCCCTGGCCCACCTTGGAAAAGTCGGCCATGCCGAAGACGACTGCGATCAAAGTGCCCAGGACCATGGCGAGCAGGATGGACAGCCGCGAGATGGCGGCGCTGCCCACCTTGCTCAGGAGCAGGACGATGCCCATGGTGGCCGCGGCCAAACCGATGTTGGCCACGCTGCCGTAGTTGGGCGCCTTGCTGTTGCCGCCCATGGCCCAGTTGGCGGCGACCGGCATCAGCGTCAGGCCGATGGTGGTGATCACCGTTCCGGTCACTACCGGCGGGAAGAACCTGATGATTTTCGAGAACAGGGGGGTGATGAGCAGGCCGATCAGGGATGCTGCGATGACCGAGCCGAAGACGGCCTGGATTCCGCCACCGCCGTGGACGATGGCCACCATTGTGGAAACACCGGCGAAGGAAACACCCTGGACCAGGGGCAACTGCGAACCGAAGAACGGAACACCGACGGTTTGCAGAATGGTTGCGAGCCCGCCGACGAACAGGCAGGCAGCGATGAGGAGGCCGATGTCCTGGGAATTCATTCCCGCGGCGGCACCGATGATCAGGGGCGGGGCGATGATGCCGCCGTACATGGTGAGGACGTGCTGGAAGCCGTAGGCGAACGTGCTTCCAATCGGGAGCCGCTGGTCCTCCGGCCGGGCCTGCTGGCTGGCTTTTGCGGCGGCCGCGGTGGCCGGTTTCCTTCTGATGTTCATGGCAGACTTTCTGGGTTCATGGCAGACGTCATCGTCTGGCTAACGTTGTCTGGCTAACAGGTGAAGCTGAAGATGTGGGGTTGATTGAGGCGGGCTCAACAGGGTGGTTGAGCCCGCCTGCGCCGGGTGGTTCTAGCAGAAGCCGGCGATGCCGGACCAGGCCGCGGGCGCCGCGGCGGCGTCCTCGCGCTGGACGGTGGCCTCGATCAGGCCGTACGGGCGGTCGGCGGCGAAGAAGACCTCGTTCGGGTTGTCCAGGCCGAACGGGGACAGGTCCACCAGGAAGTGGTGCTTGTTCGGCATGGAGAACTTGACCTCGTCGATCTCGCTATGGGCCTCGAGGACCTTGGTGCCCATGTCGAACAGGGTCTGCTGCAGGGCGTGCGAGTACTTCTCGGTGAAGCCTTCGAGCAGGAGCCCCTTGACGTCGTCGTAGCTCTTGTTGAAGTCCAGGGTGCTGAAGTCGGTGCCGGTCTTGAAGCGCCAGCGGGCGGAAACGTCAGTGGCCAGGATCCGGTCGGTGGTCTCGGGCAGCGTGGTGTAGCGGTCCCGGGGGTAGCCCACGAAGCCGGACTGGGTGGACTTCAGGACGGTCAGGTCCTTCAGTCCGGAGATCAGGTGGCTCGTGGCACCGTCGCGGACCAGGACGGCAGTACGGACTTCCTGGCCGTTGCGGACGAACGAGTGGTCGTGTTCGCTGCCGTGGGCCTGGATGCGGTTCCAGGCGTAGGACTCGGCCTCCCAGCGGCCGCCGGTGACCCAGTCGAAGCTGGAGGTGAAGTGCTCGCCGAGCCGCAGCAGGAACGCTTCCGGCGAGCCGATGCCGTCGCGGGCGAAGGCGTAGATGGTGTTTTTCTGGGTGTCCGTGGCCACCACATGGGCGTTGTCGCCCTCCAGGTGGGCCGCGGCGAAGTCGCCCCGCAGTTGCGAGGTGACGTTAAGGTCCTCGATCTCGTGGCGGGTCGTGTCCCGGGTGATCTTGACGACGCGGACTTCGGCCTTGCCGTACTGGTTTTCGCCGAGGATGATCTTGCTGCTCATGGTCTTTTCCCAATCTCCGGTAAGTGGAACCAAGGTTCCATCACTGAAATTAAGCGCGCATTTCAAGCGCGTTTCCGGTGGAGCCGACCCAACAAAAAAGAGCCGGCATCCATTGATGCCAGCTCATTACGACCCTGCCTGCTGCTCCCAGGTTACGTGACCTGCGCCACGAGTTGCCTCAAAGCGTACCCCTGGAAGCCGGTGGTGTACATCACATGGGCAAAATTCATTTTGTGACTGCCGGGTGACCCTGCGCTGGCCGCACCTATTGACGCTCCCCCGCGAAGCCCCGTACGCTTTTCGTATAGCAAAATTTAGTTTCCGTAATACGGAACACCAACATCGCCAAACAGTGTTGAGACCATGAGGAGGATCAGATGTACCAGCAGGACAGGACGCCCGTCGCACCGCAGCCGCCCGCCGCACCTTCAGCCCAGGAGTTCTATCTTCCCCTCGGCGGCGGCACGGATCCGGATTTCTACGTGCCGGAGGACCGGGTCCACGAACCCGGCCGCTTCTCACGGTGGATGCACGCGCTTCCCGGCTTCGGCCGCCGCTGAGGCCAGTCAGGGGCTGGCCCAGGGTCAGTCCTTGGCGGTGGCCCATTCCTTGCCGGCCCAAGGGTCGTAGTCCGCGATGAGCTCCTCCTGGGCCGGGCGTTCCGCCTCGGGAACATGCTGCAGGTTGACCCGCACGCGGTACCAGAGCGAACTGGACCCGCGCATCCCGTCCACCATGACATCGGCAGGGCTCAGGGACGGAACAACGGCGGGGTGCCGGGACTTCCACTCCTCCAGCGCCTCGAGGGCTTCGGGCTTGGTCCGGGTGCGCGCCACTTCGATCAGTGGCATCACCGACTGCCTGCGGCCGGATCCGTTTCCGGCGCGCGGTGCCTTTTCCGCCGGGCCAAGTTCCTTGGCCAGCGCCAGCAGCCCGTCCAGTGAACCCACGGCGCCATCAATGCCGGCGTGGGCATCGCCGACCTCCGCGAACCGCTTGAGCATGGTGGGCACGGTGAACTGTTCAGGACGGATACTGCGTACTTCGCCCCAAGCCAGAGGCGTTGAGACGCGTGCATCGGGCAGCGGCCGGATCGAGTAGGCGGAGGCCACGGTCCGGTCCTTGGCATTCTGGTTGAAGTCCACGAAGACGCTCTCGCCGCGCTCCTCCTTCCACCACCGCGCCGTGGCCAGGCCGGGGGCACGGTTCTCCACCTCCCGGGCCAGGGTTTCCGCGGCGAGCCGCACGTCGCGGTAGGACCACTGGGGTGCGATGCGCACCAGGATGTGGAGCCCGCGCGACCCGCTCGTCTTCGGCCACCCCACCAGCCCCACATCATCGAGCACTTCCTGCGCCACGTACGCGACGTCCACGATCTGCGACCAGTCCACGCCGGGCATGGGATCCAGGTCCACCCGCAGTTCGTCCGGATGCTCCAGGTCCTCGGCGCGGACCGGGTGCGGATTCAGGTCAAGGCAGCCCAGGTTCACCACCCAGGCAAGCCCCGCGGCGTCCCGGATGACAGCTTCCTCAGCCGACGTTCCGGACGCATAGTGCAGCGTGGTGGTGTCGATGAACGGCGGATGGTTTTCCGGCACCCGTTTCTGGAAGAACGGCTCGGCATCGATGCCCTTGGGAAACCGCTTGAGCACCATGGGCCGGCCGCCCGCCCCGCGGAGCGCACCGTCCGCGACGGCAAGGTAGTAGCGCACCAGGTCCAGCTTGGTCAGGCCTGGTTCGGGAAACACCACTTTGTCCGGGCTCGAGATCCGGACTTCCTCGCCACCGATGTCCAGGATCTCGGCCGGCGTCTTTGATGGAGTCATGGCGCCACGCTAGCAGCGGGGTGGATGCCTGTCAGCCGTTGACCAGCCTGGATGCCGCAGCGGAGTGCTCCGCGATGAGTCCGGCCACGTCCAGTCCGGGTATCTGGCCGTCCACCACGCGCCATTGTCCACCCACCATCACCCGGTCTGCCCGGTCGGCCGCGCACAATAGCAGCGCTGCGATGGGGTCGTGGCTGCCGGAGAACCGCAGGTCATCGAGCTTGAACAGGGCCAAGTCTGCCTGCATACCCGGTGCCAGCTGTCCCAGTCCGGCCCGGCCCAGGACCGCGGCGGACCCACGGGTTGCCCACCCGAGGGCCCGCTCCACTGGAACGTCCGCGCCGTACCGCAGGCGTTGGAGATAGAGCGCCTGGCGCGCTTCCAGGATCATGTTGGAGGCATCGTTCGACGCCGAGCCGTCCACTCCCAGCCCCACCGGGACTCCCGCGTCCTCCAGTTCCAGGACGCGGGCGGTGCCCGAAGCGAGGCGCATGTTGGACGTAGGGCAGTGCGCGACGGCGGTCCCGGCCGCCCCGAGCCGGCTGATCTCGGCGTCGCTGAAGTGGATGCCGTGCCCCAGCCAGGTGCGGTCCGTCAGCCAGCCCACGCTGTCCAGGTAGTCCACGGTCCGCAGCCCGAACATCTCCCGGCAGAAGTCCTCCTCGTCCAGCGTTTCGGCAAGGTGGGTATGCAGCCGGACGTCGAGCCGCTCGGCGAGGGCGGCACTCTCGGCCATGATCTCCTTGGTCACCGAGAACGGAGAGCACGGCGCCAGGGCGATCTGGACCACCGCGTCGTCACCGCGCTCGTGATACGTGCTGACCAACCGCTCGCTGTCCGCCAGCACCACCTCCGGATCCTGCACCGTGGACTGCGGCGGCAGGCCGCCGTCGTCCGTTCCCAGCGTCATGGACCCGCGGGTGAGCGTGGCCCGCATGCCCAGCTTGCGCACCGCCGCCACCTCTAGGTCGATCGCGTCCTCGAGGCCCGCGGGGAAGAGGTAGTGGTGGTCGGCCGCGGTGGTGCAACCCGAAAGCAGCAATTCGGCCAGCGCAACCGTAGTGGCGAGCTCGAGGTCCCTTGGCGTGAGCCGGGCCCACACGGGATACAGGTTCTGCAGCCATGGGAAGAGCGGGGCGTTCGCCACCGGCCCCCAGGCGCGGGTGAGGGTCTGGTAGAAGTGGTGGTGCGTGTTGATCAGGCCCGGCAGGAGCACATGGCTGCCAGCGTCAAACGCCTCCGTGCAGGGCCGGGACGGCTGCTGTCCGGCGGCGAGGACCTCGGCGATGACGCCGGCGCTGACCACCACCCCGCCTGACGCGTCGAGGTGGTTGGCGGTGAAGGCGGCCTGCGGGTTCCGGATCCAGAGCCGGGAAGCGGAAGAAGGGTGGGGCATGGCATGTCCTGTCCTGAGCAAAGTGGCAGTAAATCCAGCTCAGTGAGGCCCTGTCTGCTGATCCAGGTCGCCGCGGTGCCTGAAGAAGGCGGGCCGCGGGTCCGATGACACTAACCAGCCGGGGCGCGGCGCGTCAACGGCGGCGGAATGTGACCGGCAGCCCGGGGAGGGCCGGTGAAAAGCGCGAAACATGGATTTCATATCGCGAAATAAATTTTCCAGAAAACTATGGCGTGGCCCACAAACCGGTGCTAATCTCAATTCTGCCAAAGGCGGGCACCCGAACCCGGGAAGCTATCTACCAGGCGCAACTTAACCTTCACAGCACATGCTGAAGCCTGGTAACCGTTCGCACCTGGTTCTACTGGTCCTGCACGGCAACAGGCTTCCCGGCAAAAGGAAGTCGCATCATGAGTACCACCGTCACGGCCGAACAGTTTTTGGCCAGATCCATCCGGCTGGCAACGGCCAACGTCCTCAACAGCGGCGGGCCCTTCGGCGCCATGATCGTTACCGCGGACGGCACAACCTTCGACGGCGTCAACCGCGTCACCGCGGACAACGATCCCACCGCCCACGCTGAAGTCACCGCCATCCGCACCGCCTGCCGCGAACTGGGCACCTTCGACCTCAGCGGCGCAACCCTCTACACGAGCTGCGAGCCATGCCCCATGTGCCTGGCCTCCGCCCTCTGGGCCCGCATCGACCGCGTGGTCTACGCGGCGGACCGGCACGCCGCCGCCTCGGTCGGCTTCGACGACGCCGTCTTCTACGAATACTTCGAAAACCAGGACAGGGACACCCTGATGCCGGTCTCCAAGCTGGAACTGGGCGACCCCCAGGCGCCGGCGCCGCTGGAGCCGTTCAACACCTGGAACACGCTCGAATCCAGGATCGACTACTAGGCCCGGCGGCTCAGATGACCATCCTGGACTCTTCCCACGAGGAGCATTCGGCTCCAAGTACCCCCGTCACCCGGCAGGCCCCGCGTACTCCCAAACTGCCGGCGTCGAACTCCTTCCTTGACCGCTTTTTCCACATCACCCGGCGCGGCTCAACCTTGGCGCGCGAATTCCGGGGCGGCCTGGTCACCTTCTTCACCATGGCGTACATCGTCATCCTGAACCCCCTTATCCTCGGCGGCTTCAGCGCGGACAACGCCCCCACCGACGTTGCCGGGGGCTGGCTTTCCGCAGCACAGGTGGGCGCGGTCACCGGCCTCACTGCCGGCGTCATGACCATCCTCTTCGGCCTTATTGCCAACCTGCCGTTCGGGCTGGCCGCCGGACTCGGCATCAACTCGTTCCTGGCCGTCTCGGTGATCCACGAGGTCACCTGGCCGGAGGCCATGGGCCTGGTGGTGATCAACGGCATCCTCATCGTGCTCTTCGGCGTCACGGGGGCGCGGACCGCGATCTTCCGGGCCGTGCCCAAGGAACTCAAGGCCGCCATTACGGTTGGCATCGGCCTGTTCATCGCCTTCATTGGCTTCGTGGACTCCGGCTTCGTCCGGCCGACAGCGGGCGGACCGCCCGTCCAGCTCGGCGACGGCGGCTCCATCACCTCCGTGCCCACCCTCGTCTTCGTCGTCGGGCTCCTCAGCATGGGCATCCTGGTCGCCCGCAAGGTCCAGGGCGGCCTGCTCATCGGCATCGTCGGCACCACCGTGCTGGCCGCCGTCGTGGAAGCCATCCTGAAGATCGGCCCGGCCAGCGCCACCAACCCCGGCGGCTGGCACTTGAACACCCCGGTCCTTTCCGGCCAGCTGGTCTCGGCACCGGACCTGGGTCTGGTGGGCCAGTTCGACCTCTTCGGCTCGTTCGCCCGGATCGGCGGACTCGCTGCCACCATGCTGGTCTTCACGCTGGTGTTCACCAACTTCTTCGACGCCATGGGCACCATGACGGGCCTGGCCAAGAGCGCCGGCGTCGCGCACAAGGACGGCACGTTCCCGCGGCTGAAGTCCGCCTTCATCGTGGAAGGCTTCGGCGCCGTGGCAGGCGGGGCCACCTCCGGCTCCTCCAACACCGTCTACATCGACTCCGCCGCAGGCATCGGCGAAGGCGCCCGCACCGGCCTGGCCTCGGTGGTCACCGGCCTGCTGTTCCTGGGGTCAATGTTCCTGACCCCGCTCACCAGCGTGGTGCCCCTGGAGGTCGCAGCCGCCGCCCTGGTGGTGGTGGGCGCGATGATGATGGCGCAGATCCGCGAGATCAAGTTCACCAAGTTCACCGTGGCACTGCCGGCATTCCTCACCATCGTGACCATGCCGCTGAGCTACTCCATCGCCAACGGGATCGGCGTCGGCTTCGTGAGCTGGGCCGTGATCGGGGCGGCGTCGGGAAAGGCGAAGAAGATCCATCCCCTGATGTGGGTGGTCAGCGCCGGATTCCTGGTGTACTTCGCCCGCGGACCCATCAACGCCCTGCTCGGCGGGTAAAGCCCGCCTGCTTCCCCAACCACCTGGAAGGACCGACAATGGACACCACCGCCGCGCGGATGAAGGAGCGCCGCCATGCTTGACCTGATCCCCTTGCCTGAGAGCTGGCTGCACGGGCTGCTGGGGCAGCGGTTTGCCGTGGCCACCATCGTCTCTGCTTCCGGTTCGGTGCCCCGCCCGGTGGGCACGTCCATGCTGGTCAGCGGCTCGGGGGCTGTGCTGGGCAGCCTCTCGGGCGGCTGCGTGGAGGGCGCGGTGGTTGCGCTGGCGGAAGAAGCCATGGACGACGGCGGCCCCCGGCTGGCAACGTTCGGCTTCAGTTCGGAAGACGCCTTCGCCGCCGGGCTCACCTGCGGCGGCGCACTGGAGGTCCATGTCCAACCTGTGCCCGGCGCCGTGCCCGGCGAAACCGTGCATCCCCTGCGGGCCGCCCTGCTGCAACTCGCCGGACTTGGCCCGGGCGAACCCGTGGCGCTGGTACGGCTGCTGGACGGGCAAGGGGGCGGCGCCGTCGTGCTTTCCGATCCGGCGACTGTCCGCGCGGGAACATTCCCCAAACTGGCACCGATGCTGCACGGGGAGCCTGCCCTGCAGGTGGAGTCCCTGGTTCGCAGCGGCGGCGCGGGTGTGGTGCGGCCGGCCGGGGAAGGCAACTGCCTCCCCGGCAGGCTGGGCCAGTCCCGCCAGCCGGAGGCCGACGAACCCATAACCGACGCTCGAATGTTCCTTGTGGAGTCCCGGCTGGCCCCGCCACGGATGCTGGTGTTCGGCGCCAACGATTTCGGCGCAGCGCTGATCCCGGCGGCGAAGCTGCTGGGCTACCACGTGACCCTCGTCGATGCCCGGCCGGCCTTCGCGCATCAGCCCCGGTTCGCTGCCGCCGACGCGGTGGTCACCCAGTGGCCGCACCCGTACCTGGCGGCAGAAGCTGCGGCGGGCCGCCTGGACAGCCGCACCGTGGCGGCCGTCCTCACCCACGATCCCAAGTTCGACCTCCCGCTCCTGGAAGCAGCACTCGCGCTGGACCTGGCGTATATCGGCGCCATGGGATCGCGGCGCAGCCACCTCCAGCGCGTGGAAGGGCTCCTCAGTGCTGGAGTCCGGCCGGAGCGGATCGCCCAGCTGCATTCACCGATCGGCCTGGACATCAATGCCGTTACCCCGGCCGAAGTGGCGGTGTCCATCACAGCCGAACTTATCGCCGCCCGCTCCCGGACCGCAGGCTGCACGCCGCTCCGGGACCTCTCCGGCCCCATCCACCAATCCGCGCCGCCGGCGCCCACAGACCTCATCAAGCAGGAGATCGCATGGACATGAACACCATCGAGGCGGTGGTCCGCACCACCGACCCCGCGCAATGGCGCGACGGCGACGCCTGGCTGGCCGGCGGCACCGTCCTCTTCTCCTACGGCAGCTACGCCTTCGGGCCGCAGCCGCTCAAACGGCTCCTTGACCTGGGCGAAGCCGGCTGGGAGCCGGTCACCGTCACCGATGACGGGATCGAGCTTTCCGCCACCTGCACCATCGCCCAGCTGTACAGCCTGCCCGGTTCGCCGGAGCTGTCCGGCCGGACCTGGCCCGCGCTGGACCTGGTCCGTCCGTGCTGCGATTCCTTCGTGGCCTCCTTCAAGGTATGGAACATGTCCACGGTGGGCGGAAACCTCTGCACGTCGTTGCCCGCCGGTCCCATGATTTCGCTGTGCGCGGGGCTGGACGGCACCGCCACCATCCTCGCTCCGGGCGGCGGCAGCCGCACCGTCCCGGTGGCGGATTTCGTCACGGGGGACGCGGCGAACTGCCTGGCACCCGGCGAGCTGCTGCGCAGCGTCCACCTCCCGGCGCCGGCCCTGTCCTCGCAGGTGGCCTTCCGCCGCCTGTCCCTCAGCAACCTCGGCCGGTCCGGGGCGCTCCTCATTGGGCGGCTCGACGGCGGCACCTCCCTTGTCCTGACGGTCACCGCGGCCACCAAGCGGCCCGTGCAGCTGCGCTTCGACGGGATGCCGGACGCTGACCGGCTCGCCGCAGCCATCGGAACCGCCATCCCCACCGACCTTTACCACGACGACATCCACGGATTGCCGGCCTGGCGCCGTGACATGACCTACCGGCTGGCCGAGGAAATCCGCGCCGAACTCGCCGCCCCTGGGGAAGAGCCCGGGCCGGGGGTTTCCGGCGATTTCTGGCCACCCGCGCACCGCGGCACCCATGCCCAGCAACTTAGCGCACAGCAGGAAGGGGCCTGAGCATGGCCATCGAGATTAACGGAACGCTTGCCGAAGCCGCGCCCCGCCCCGGGCAGTGCCTGCGGACCTTCCTGCGCGAGCAGGGAAACACGGGAGTGAAGAAGGGCTGCGACGGCGGGGACTGCGGCGCCTGCACCGTGCACGTGGACGGAACGCCCGTCCACAGCTGCATCTACCCGGCGGTGCGGGCGGAGGGGCACGCCGTCACCACCATCGAGGGACTGGCTTCTGCTGCCGGCGCTGCCGGGCTGCACCCGGTGCAGCAGCAGTTCCTGGAACGCCAGGGCTTCCAATGCGGCTTCTGCACGGCGGGCATGGTGATGACTGCGGCCACGTTCGACGACGGCCAGAAGGAGAACCTGCCCCGGAACCTCAAGGGCAACCTCTGCCGGTGCACCGGCTACCGGGCCATCGCCGATGCTGTGTGTGGGGACGCCGGCCATCCCGATCCGGCCGGGCAGGGCTCGGGCATCGCCGGGCCCGGGCAGCCGGAGCCGGAACCGGGCCAACTGGGCGACGACGTCCCGGCCCCTGCCAGCCGGGCCGTCGTCACCGGTGCGGCCCGCTACACCCTGGACCTCCCGAAGGACCAGCAGCAGGCGCTGCTGCACCTGAAGATCCTGCGCTCGCCGCACGCCCATGCCCGGGTGCTGTCCATTGACTCCGATGCGGCCCTGAAGGTGCCCGGTGTGGTGGCGGTCTTCACCCATGAGGATGCGCCGGAGCAGCTGTTCTCCACGGCCCAGCATGAGCTTTTCACCGATGACCCGGACGACACCCGGGTGCTGGATGACGTGGTGCGCTTCCGCGGCCAGCGGGTGGCCGCCGTCGTGGCCGAATCCGTTGCTGCCGCGGAAGCCGGCGTCCGCGCCCTCCGGGTGGAATACCAGGAACTTCCGGCCGTTTTCACGCCCCAGGACGCCCTGCTGCCCGGTGCGCCGCTGGTCCACGGCGGCAAGGACGGCACCGTTGCGCGCATCGCCGGGCCGGACCGGAACGTGGTGGCCGAACTGCACTCTGAGCTGGGAAGTGTCGCTGGCGGCTTCGCTGCGGCGGACTTCATCCATGAGCAGACCTACCGCACCCAGCGGGTCCAGCATGTCGCCTTGGAAACCCACGCCGCCATCGCCTCGGTAGACGCCGAAGGGCGCCTCCAGGTCCGCACCTCCAGCCAGGTGCCATTCCTGGTCCGCCGCACGCTGTGCCGGGTGTTTGGCCTGGACGAGGACAAGGTGCATGTGGTGGCCGGACGCGTAGGCGGCGGATTCGGCGGCAAGCAGGAAGTGCTGACGGAGGATCTCGTGGCGCTCGCGGCCCTGAAACTGAAGCGGCCGGTCCAGCTGGAATTCACCCGGACGGAGCAGTTCACCGCCGCCACCACCCGGCACCCGTTCACCATCAAGCTGAAAGCAGGCGCTGCCAAGGACGGCACGCTGACGGCGCTGGAACTGGACGTGGTCACCAACACCGGCGCCTACGGCAACCACGGCCCCGGCGTGATGTTCCACGGTTGCGGCGAGTCGCTGGCGGTGTACAACTGCGCCAACAAGAAAGTGGACGCGCATTCGGTCTACACCAACACCGTTCCTGCCGGCGCGTTCCGCGGCTACGGGCTGAGCCAAATGATCTTCGCCATCGAGTCCGCCATGGATGAGCTCGCGGCCGGGATCGGGATGGACCCGCTGGAGTTCCGCCGCCGGAACATGGTCCGCGAAGGGGACCACATGCTGTCCACCCAGCCGGACCCGGAAGAGGACGTCCACTACGGCAGCTACGGGCTGGACCAGTGCCTTGACCTGGTGCGGGATGCCCTGGACCGCGGCAAAGCCCGCTACCGGGAGGCAGGCCTGGATGACCTTGGCCCGGACTGGATGGTGGGGGAAGGAGCGGCCCTGTCCATGATCGACACCGTTCCGCCCAGGGGGCACTTTGCCCATTCCCACGTCCGGCTCCTGCCGGACGGAACATACCAGGCCGACGTCGGGACCGCCGAATTCGGCAACGGCACCACCACGGTGCACGCCCAGCTCGCTGCCACCGCACTGTCCACGGAGGCGTCCAAAGTTGTGGTGCGCCAGTCGGACACGGACCTGGTGGAGCACGATACCGGCGCGTTCGGGTCGGCCGGCACCGTGGTGGCCGGCAAGGCGACCTTGGCTGCGGCGGAGGAACTGGCCGTGCGGATCCGCGCCTTCGCCGCGGGGATCCGGCAGACCCAGGCCTCCGCCTGCGTGCTGGACGGCGACGCCGTGGTGATCGACGGAACTCCCGTGGCACTGGCTGAACTGGCGCAGCAAGCCGCAGACGCCGGCGTCGAACTCGCCGCCGAAGGGCGATGGGGCGGCACGCCGCGCTCCGTGGCGTTCAACGTGCACGGCTTCCGGGTGGCGGTGAACCGCGGCACCGGCGAGCTGAAGATCCTGCAAAGCGTGCAGGCGGCGGACGCCGGCGTGGTGGTCAACCCGCGGCAGTGCCGCGGCCAGATCGAGGGCGGCATCGCCCAGGCCATCGGCGCCACTCTCTACGAGGAAGTGGTAGTGGACGACGCCGGGAAGGTCACCACGGACATCCTGCGCCAGTACCACATTCCTACTTTTGCGGACGTCCCGCGCAGCGAGGTGTACTTCGCGGACACCAATGACAAGATGGGGCCGCTGGGTGCCAAATCGATGAGCGAAAGCCCCTTCAACCCGGTCGGGCCGGCTCTGGCCAACGCCATCCGGAACGCCACAGGGGTGCGGTTCGCCTCGCTGCCCATCGCGCGGGACCGGATCTACCTGGGCCTCAAGGAAGCGGGGTTGATGCCCAAGCTGGAGCACGTTCTTTCCTGAGAAAAAACTGTGCAACACGGGGTCAGATTGGCTGCCCACTGCGGGCCGATCTGACCCGGCTTGCATCGTTGCATATAGTCGGGGGATGGAACAGCGGATTTTAGGCAAGACCGGACGGAACGTCTCCATCGTGGGGCTGGGGACGTGGCAGCTCGGCGCGGACTGGGGCAACGTGGACCCGGCACAGGCGCAGGCAATCCTCGCGGCTTCGGTGGAGGCCGGCGTCACCCTCTTCGACACCGCCGACGTCTACGGCGACGGCAAGAGCGAGCAGGCCATTGGAAAGTTCCTGGCGGACAACCCTGGCCTCGGCGTCACGGTGGCCACCAAGATGGGCCGCCGGATGGAGCAGCGCCCGGAAAACTACAACCTGGCCAACTTCCGCCAATGGGTGGACCGCTCACGCAAGAATTTGGGCACGGACACCCTTGACCTCGTCCAGCTGCATTGCCCGCCCACCGCCGTGTACAGCAACAACGAGGTGTACGACGCCCTGGATACCCTCGTGGCCGAAGGCGCGATCCGCAATTACGGTGTCAGCGTGGAGCGGATCGACGAGGCCCTCGAAGCCATCCGGCACGAAGGCACTGCGTCGGTCCAGATCATCCTCAACGCTTTCCGGCTGAAGCCGCTGGACGAGGTCCTTCCCGCCGCCAAGGCTGCCGGGGTGGGCATCATCGCCCGCGTGCCGCTCGCCTCCGGCCTGCTGTCCGGGAAGTACTCCAAGGACACCACCTTCGCCGAAAACGACCACCGCAACTACAACCGCCAGGGCGAAGCCTTCGACGTCGGCGAGACCTTCTCCGGCGTGGACTACGAGCTGGGCCTCAAGGCAGTTAAGGAGTTCGAGCAGCTGGTGCCTGCCGGTGCCACCACGGCGCAGGCGGCCATTGCCTGGATCGCCGCCCAGGACGGCGTCACCACCGTCATCCCGGGCGCCCGCAATGTGGAGCAGGCCCGCGCCAACGCCACCGCGGCCACGGTCAGCATCGGCAAGGAGTTCGACGACGGCGTCCGCTGGATCTACGACCACTACTTCCGCGAAACCATCCACCCGCGCTGGTAACAGCTCGCAAGTGACGGGCATGCGGACAGGGCCCGGCATCACAGCGTTTGTCGAGCGGTTGGCGGCGGTGGAGCTGGGGCCTGCCAGCACCAACTTCTTCAGCCATGCCGTTCCGGAGAATGCGCTGCGCCGGCACAACCTGGAACTCTATCTGCAGGAGATGCTGGACCGGCGGCCAAAAGTGTTGCTGGTGGGGGAGGCCCCAGGCTTCCGGGGCATGCGGATCACCGGGATTCCCTTCACTAACCGGACCATCATGGAAGGTCCTGCGAACAGCTTTGGACTCTTCGGACCGGGCAAGGGCTACGTGCTGCCGCCGGACGCCGCAGGGGTTCCAGCCGAGCCAACGGCAACGGTGCTGTGGCAGGTCCTGGCTGAGCTCGACTTCCTTCCGCTGCTGTGGAGCGCTTTCCCTTGGCATCCGCACCGCCCCGGGCTGCCACAGACCAACCGGACACCCAGGCCTTCCGAGACGAAGCTGGGGACGCCGTTCTGGCAGGAGCTGTCGGAGCTGTTCGGCATCGAGACCCTTGTGGCGGTGGGCAACGTGGCGCAGCACAGCCTGAAGCGCGTCGGCCTGGATGTTCCAAAGATCCGGCATCCCGCCCACGGCGGCCGCGCGGGCTTCAAGCAGGGGCTCGAGCAGCTGCTGGAGGGAAAGGTGCAGGCCTGAGCTGAACTCTTCACGGCCACAATGTCGGACCCCTTTGCCATGATTAGTTCATGGGGAAAGCGGCGGTGGAAAAGGCTTATGCGGATATCCATGCTGCCCTTGCTGTGCTTCATGCCGAGGTTGAGGGGTGCGGTTCCGAGACGTTTTCGGTGGCTGATCCGTTGGCTGGTTTGGCGGATGGTTGCCTGGATATTCTTGCCGGGGCCCGTGAGGTGGAGGCCGGGTTCGCAGGGTTGAAGGCGAAGGCTGCTGTGAAGTACGCGGAGAGTGCCCAGGCGGTTGCCGGGCCGGATGTGCCGGTGCAGGCGCAGGAGATGGCGGTCGCGGCGGAGATCGGGTGCGTGTCTGGCTCTGGGGCCGCGGGCTGTGGGGTCGTTCCTGGCCGCCTCCCACGCCCTGGTCAAGGAGCTGCCGCGGACCTTTGCGGCCCTGGAGGCCGGGGCCCTGTCCTGGCAGCACGCCTTAGTTATGGTGGACGAAACGGCGAGCCTTGATGCTGCCAGTGCCGCCGGGTTGGAGGGGCATTTCCTTGATCCTGACGCTCCGGACCCTGCCAGGGGATGCCTGGTGGGGCGGATGCCGGCGCACCGGTTCAGGACCAAGGCCAGGTCCTGGCGGGAACGTCATCATGCCGAGAGCATCGAAATCCGCCATGTCAAGGGGATCTTGGATCGGCGGGTGGAGTTCCGGCCGGACGATAACGGCATGGGCTGGCTGTCGGTCTACCTGCGTGCCGACCAGGCGCTGGCGGGGTGGAACCGGCTGACCGCCACCGCCCGGAGCATGCAGGGCCCGGACGAACATCGCAGCATGCCCCAGCTCCGCGCTGACGACTTCGCCGACGCGATCCTGGGCAGCGGTACGGCGGCCGGGGATGTTGAAGACGGTGAAGCAGGACATGTATCGTCGCCGCGGATCCGGGCCCAGGTGCTGGTCACGGTCCCGGTGTGCTCGCTGACGGGCCAGACGGATGAACCGGCCGTGCTGGACGGCTACGGGCCGATCCCGGCGTCGATGGCCCGGCAACTGGTCGCTAACGGCGCCGACTCGTTCTACCGGGTGCTCGTGGATCCCAGGGACGGGGCGCCGCTGGAGATCGGGCGGACCAGCTACCGGGTCACCAAAGCGATGCGGGCCTGGCTGCGGCTGCGGGACGGCAAATGTCCGTTCCCGGGGTGCAGCAACAATTCCATGGACAACGAAGCCGACCACATATTGGCTTGGGCCAACGGCGGCACCACCGGGGTCAGCAACCTGGGACAGCCCTGCCGCAAACACCACCGGCTCCGGCACACCACGGGCTGGACACCCACTCCGGCCAGCAAAAACGAGCCACCCGGCTGGCGTTCACCCACCGGCCGCCACTACATCAGCGAACACCAGGACTGGGAACCACCACGATGGCCCGAGGGACTGCCAGCCGGCGGCATCGACATCGTTCACCACGGCGGGTCGCCTTGGGAAGAGGCCCTCGCGCGGTTCCTGTACGCCCCCGCCTGACCGGCTTCAGATGCTGGTGGAGACCGTGCGCTAGTGGAGAAGGCCCAGTTGGTCCGGCGTATCCACGTCCTCGCCACTGGACTGGTCGCTGCAGTCCACCTCATCCACAAGCTCCGGACGGCTCCGCAGGAAGCCGCGTGCCCCGGCGTCGCCAGCGACTGTTGCACACACGGCCTCCCGCAGGGAAGCGTCGATAAGCAGTGGGTGCCCCCGGCGGAGGGTCGCCGCACCAGCGTCGCCGGAATCACGACGGCGGTACGCGGCGGCGGTGATCCGCCCCGGTTGGTGCCGGGCCAGCAGCCGTTCCACCGTTTCGCGGGTCAGCCCGGGTTGGTCAACGAGGGCGATCAGCAGGTGGTCTGCCGGATGGGCGGACTGGTTGCCGAGCAGGAAGGAACTGCCCATCCCTGACTCCCAGCCCGCGTTGGTCACCACCCGGAAGCTGCCCAGATTGGCAGCGGCCTCAACCTCCGACGCTCCAGCGCCAAGCACCACCACCACTTCCCGGCAACCGGCGTCAAGCAGTGTGTGGGCGATCGCCTCGACAAGCGGCCGGCCGTGGAAAGGCAGCAGTGCTTTGGGGCCGAGGCCCAGCCGGGTACCGGCGCCGGCAGCGAGGACAACGCCCGTCGTCCTGGGGCCGACCAACCCCACGGCGCCGTCGATTATCCTCATGGTTGCACTGTAGCTGCCCGTCGGAGGCAGACCCTACCCACCAAGTTCCCGCAACCGCGTCAGTGCGCGGACGGCCTCTGCCACGAGCTGTTCCACAATCGTCGCCGCCGGAAGGACGCTGGTGATCAGTCCGGCGGACTGGCCCGTGAACGGGACGTATTCTTCCATCCGGCCCTCCCGCATGCCGGCCGCGAGGTCTTCCTGGAGGCCTGTGGCCTGCCGTGCCGCCGCAGGCCGGTCGGTTTGCCACTTAGTGATGAAGGGTGTGCGCAGTGCGCGGGGAACCACGTCGAAGGCCCCGTTTGCCGGTTTGGGGAAGATGTCGTCCCAGACCTCCACTTTCACGGCATCCTGGGCATCGGCGGCAACCAGGGCCTGCTTCCAGCCGTCGCTGATCGACGCTTCCGCCGAAGCGAGGAACCGGGTGCCCATGTTCACGCCCTGGGCGCCCAGTGCGAGGGCCGCGGCCACACCCCTCCCGTCCGCGATGCCGCCGGCCGCCAGGACCGGCAGGGGGCTCACCGCATCCACCACTTGGGGCACCAGGACGAAACTTGAAACGATGCCGCCGAAGCCGCCTGCTTCTGTTCCCTGGGCAATGATGACGTCGGCCCCGCGGTCCGCCGCAAGGTGGGCCTGCCGGACGCTGTGCACCTGCTGGATGAAGAGGACGCCCGCCTCGTGCGCCCTTGTCGGAAGCTCCCCGGGATCGCCCAGCGCCAGGGACACAACCGGCGCACCCAGCTCCAGGGCCAGGTCGAAGGACTCGGGGTGTGCCTGGAGCCAGGGCTGGGTGAAGTTGACGGCAAAGGGCCGCCGGGTCTGCTCCCGGATGGTCCTGATGCCTGCCCGGAGGTCCTCGGAGGTGCGGAGGGCACCCCCGAGGCTCCCCAGGGCGCCGGCATTGGAAACGGCGGCAGCCAGCGATGCACCGCTGCCGAATGGCCCCATGCCCGCCTGCATGATGGGGTGCTCCACTCCGAGAAGGTCGCAGACGGGCGTTCGCAGCGTCGAGGCCATGAAGGCTCCTTTAACGGCGGGACGGCTTTACAGGGCCAGTACAGGACGCGCTGGCCCGCACGTCAATGGGCACAAGGTCCTGCTTGGCCCCTAACCGGTGGCTTAGGCGTCACCACCCGCCCCGCCGGTGGTGCCGGCGTTGACGTCCAGGAGCTTATAGCGGTCCATGGCGTACGACGGCGCGCCCTCCTGGATATCGCCCCTCGCCGCGAGCATTTGCAGCGCTTTGACGACGATGGAGTGGGTGTCGTTTTTGAAGAAGCGGCGGGCTGCTGCGCGGGTGTCGGAGAAGCCGAAGCCGTCGGCGCCGAGGGTGGCGTATTCGTTGGGGATGAATTGCCGGATCTGGTCGGGGACGGCTTTCATGTAGTCGGAGACGGCCACGACGGGGCCGGTGGCGCCTTCGAGTTGCTGGGTGACGAACGGGACC